>DASWRZ010000149.1:0-14575 GCA_036402935.1 Actinoplanes sp. | reverse complement strand
CCCGCCTCCGACCGGTGGTGGCAGCGGTGCCTGCAGGGTGACGAACTCGGTCAGCGCCTGGAACACCGGGCTGACCGACAACATCACGATCACCAACAGCGGCTCGACGGCGATCAACGGCTGGGCGCTGAAGTTCAACCTGGCGTCCGGGCAGACCATCACCAGCGGCTGGAACGCGACGTACTCGCCGGCCAGCGGGCAGGTGACGGCGACCAATGCCGGCTACAACGGCGCCATCCCGGCCGGCGGATCGACGACGATCGGCTTCCAGGCCAACCACAACGGCAACAGCGCCGCCCCGAGTGGGTTCACCCTCAACGGCGCGGCCTGCACCTGATTTTCTCCAGCCGGTCGGCCGCCCGTCGGCGGCCGGCCGGTGCTCCGGCCGTAGCCGGCGCGCTGACCCGTAGCCGGTCGGCGCTCCGGCGCGCGGCCGACCGGTAGCGGCCCGGCCGCCGGGCGATGGAGGATGAGGGGCATGAGCGACGTCCCGCGGTTTCGCGACGCACCCGGCCGCGGTCCCGCGGTCGCGGCCGAGGCGATGGTTGCCACCAGTCAGGCCCCGGCCACTTTGGCCGGCTTGGAGATGCTGCGCCGGGGCGGCTCGGCGGCCGACGCGGCGATCGCGGCGGCCGCGGTGTGCTGCGTGGCCGAGCCGATGTCGACCGGCATCGGCGGCGACGCGTTCGCGATCGTCTGGGACTCCGGCGCGGCCGACGGGCTCGACGCGGCCGGTCCCGCACCCCGCACGGCCGACCCGGCGGACGTGCCGACGGCCGGCGGGCCGCGCTCGGTGGACGTGCCGGGCGCGGTGGCCGGCTGGGTGGCGCTGAACGCACGATACGGCCGGCTCGGCCTCGACACCTGTCTGGGCCCGGCCATCGACCTGGCCGAGCGCGGGGTCGCCGCCGGCTACCACTGCTCGTGGGGGTGGCGGCACAGCGCGAAGGCCCCGGCCGAGTTCGGCCCGGCCCCGGCCACCGGCGAGGTCTTCCGCCTGCCGGAGCTGGGAAACACGCTCCGGCTGATCGCGCAGGAGGGGCCGTCGGCGTTCTACCAGGGGCGGGTCGCCTCGGCCATCGCGGCGTCGACGTGGCTGACCGAGGACGACCTGGCGGCCTACGAGCCGTCGTGGGTCGAGCCGCTCCGGTACGCGTACCGCGGAATCGACGTACTCGAAATGCCGCCGCCGACGCAGGGCGTCGCGGCCCTGGAAGCCCTGGGGTTGCTCGCCCCGATCGACCGGCCCACGCTCGGCGACCGGATGCGCGCGGTGGCACTCGCGTTGGAGGACGCGTACGAGAATGTGCGCGACGGCGCCGACGTCGCCCATCTGATCAGCGCCCCGCACCTGGCCGCGCGGGGCCGGGATCGGCCCCGGCTCCTGCGGGAGCCGGCCGGCGGCACCGTCTACCTCTGTGCGCTCGACGGCGACGGCATGGCGGTGTCGTTCATCCAGAGCCTCTACGACAACTTCGGCTCCGGCGTGGTCGCACCCGGCACCGGCGTCGTGCTGAACGACCGGGCCGAGGGGTTCCAGGTGATCGGATCGGTGCAGCCGGGCCGCCGTCCCTACCACACGCTGATGCCGGGCATGCTGGCCGAGAGCGGGCGGCTGCGGGGGCCGTTCGGAGTGATGGGCGGGTTCATCCAGGCCCAGGCCCACGTGCAGTTCCTCGGGGCGCTGCTCGATGACGGGCTCGATCCGCAGGCGGCCCTCGACCGGGCCCGCTTCCGGATCGACGCGGGCCGGGTGCGGCTCGAGGAGGGCCTGCGCCACCGCGTGGACGAGTTGGTCGCGGCCGGCTGGCCGGTCACGGTCGAGCCGGAGCGTCAGATGTTCGGCGGAGGTCAGGCCATCGACATCCGTGCGGGCCGGATCCTGGGTGGTTCCGACCCCCGCAAGGACGGGTTCGCCGCCGGATTTTGACGCGGTTTCGGGTGCGGCCGGACCGCGAAGCGGCGGGTTTCTAGCGCAGCTTGGCGACGAAGTCGGCGAAGACCGGGTGGAAGTCGGGGAAGGTCTTCTTCACGCAGCCCGGGTCGTCGAGGATGACGCCGCCCTCGACCCGCAGCGCGGCCACGCTGAACGCCATCGCGATGCGGTGGTCGCGGAACGTCTCGATCTCGGCGGTGTGCGGCGTGCCCGGGTGGATCTCGATCCAGTCGCGGCCGGTGTCGACCGTGATGCCCATGCGCCGCAGGTTGCCGGCGCACGCCTCGAGGCGGTCGCACTCCTTGAGGCGGGTGTTGTAGACGTCGACGATCCGGGTCGGCGCCTGGGCGACCGGCGCGATCGCGGCCAGCGTCGGCATCGTGTCGGAGATGTCGCGCATGTTGTAGGTGCCGCCGCGCAGCGCCCCGCCACGCACCGTGGTGCCCTCGGGCGTGATGCGCACGTGGGCGCCCATCTCCTCGAGCACCTCGGCGAACGCGAGGTCGCCCTGCAGGGCTCCGCTGCCCAGGCCCGGGACGGTGACCTCGCCCCCGATCAGAGCGGCGGCGGCGAAGAAATAGCTGGCCGACGAGGCGTCGGGCTCGATCCGGTACGTCCGGGGCGCGTACGCCTGCGACCGCACGTCGTAGGTCGAACCGTCGACGTCGACCTCGACGCCGAACGCCCGCATCATCGCCACGGTGATGCCGACGTAGGGCACCGAGACCAGGTCGGACACGTCGATCCGCAGGCCCCTGCGGGTGAGCGGGGCGAGCAGCAGCAGCGCGGTCAGGAACTGCGACGAGATGCTCGCGTCGAGCGTCAGCGCCCCGCCCTCGATCCCGGTCGTGGCCAGCGCGAACGGGTGATGGTCGGGCTCGGCGAGAAAGTCGATCTTGACGCCGAGCGCGCTCAGCGCGTCGGTCAGCGGCGCCATCGGCCGTCGCCGCATCTGCTCCGAGGCGTCGAAGCGGTAGGACCCGCTGCCGGTCGCCGCCAGTGCGGGCAGGAACCGCGCCGCGGTCGCACCGTCGCGGCAGAAGACCTCACCCTCGGCGTTCGGCGGCCCACCGGCCCGCCCGCCGATCACCCACTCGTCGTCGCCCGAGGTGTCGACCCCATAGCCCAGCCGGCGCAGCCCCTCGGCGAACGCCTCGGTGTCGTCCGACCGCAGCGGCCGGATCAGGCGGGTCTCGCCCTCGGCGGCCGCGGCCAGGAACAACGCCCGCGCCGTAATGGACTTGGACCCAGGAATCCGAATGTCGACCACGCAACCACCCTATCGGTCCGCCCGCCGCCCGCCGGACAGCGACCTTGCGGTGGCCTGACCGGCGGAATCAGGTGGTGACCTGGACGACCAGGGAGTAGTAGTTCCTGGCGATCAGGGTGAGGACGACGCCCACGTAGACGCCGCTGACGAGGCCGTAGATCAGGTACATGCGCCGGCGGGCGGCCGAGACCGAGCGGTGGGCGGACGGCAGCGGGATGCGGAACAGCACGTGTCCCAGGTAGGCGAAGGCGCGGTGCCGCAGGTTGAGCTCGCCGAGGGCCGCCTCCAGCGCGTGGTGCCCGTCGGTGACCGGCAGCAGCGGGTTGAGGTTGTTGCAGGCCAGGAACAGTTGCATGCCGAGCAGCCAGCGCAGCTCGCCGAACCGTGCCGGGTCCGAGAGGACCAGCAGGCTGGTCAGTCCCGCGGCGGTCACGTCGATCAGCGGGCCGGCGAGGGCCAGGGCGGCGCGCCCGGAGCGGGAGCGCACCCGGTAGGCGTCCGTGCGGTCGACGAAGGACAGCGGGATGAGCAGCAGGAGGAGCTTCACGCCGGCTTCCCGTACGGGCACGCCCAGGGCCTGGCACACCGTGGCGTGAGCCGTCTCGTGGATGGCGGCCTGCACCAGGAACACCCCGGCGATCAGCAGCCAGGGCGGCCCGGCGACGCCGATCGGGGCGGGCCGGGTCATGGCCAGGGTGACGGCCGCGACGGCGGCCACCGCGAGCAGCACCGCGACGATGGAGATGGCCCGGGCGAACCGGGCGACGAACCGGGCCGGTGGCCCCAGTAGCCGGTTCAGGCGCCCGGCCGGAATGCGGAACTCGGGGGCGAGCCGGAACAGGCGGGCGAACAGCAGCCGGGTCCCTCGCAGCGGCTCGGGCGGCGTGCACAGGACGCCCGCCGCCCTCAGGTCGTTCAAGAACGTGAGCAGGTCCGGCGAGCGGTCGCGAACCCCGTCCGGGCCACGGGATCGGCTGGCCGCGGCCAGCAGCACGCTTCCCGTACGGGTTCCGTCGAGCAACGGCACCACGTGGGCGCCGGTGCGGCTCAGCCGTACGTAGACACCGGTCTCGGCGTTGAACAGCAAACAGTGGCCGTCGGCGCCCTCGACGAGGCTGACCCGGGGTGCCAGCTGCACGGGTTGCTCGAGCCAGCCGGGTACGGCGGTCGTCATGGTCTCGGTCGACATCGGGGGGCCTCCGTTCTTGTCCGGACACAGAACGACCGGTCGGGGGCGTGCCCGCGGGCACGCCCCCGATCGGATCAGATGCAGCCGAGAGTGGCGGCAGTGGCCTTGCAGGCGAAGGTGGCCGCGGTGCCCTTGCACGCGGCGGTGGCCTTGCAACCGGCAGTGCCCTTGCAGCCCGCGCTGGCCTTGCAAGCCGCGCTGGCCTTGCAGCCCGCGCTCGCCTTGCAGCCGCCGCAGCCCTTGCTGGCCGCGCTGGCCTTGCAGCCGCCACAGCCCTTGCTGCCGGCGCTGGCCTTGCAGCCACCGCAGCCCTTGCTGCCCGAGCTGGCCTTGCAGCCGCCGCAGCCCTTGCTCGCCGCGCTGGCCTTGCAGCCGCCGCAGCCGCCGGTGGCCAGCAGCGACGCGCTGACGACGGTCGGCAGCTGCTCGGCCGTGAGGTCGTCCTCCAGCCACAGGTCCAGCTCGTCGAATTCCTCGCGTCCGGTGATCTCAATGTTCATGCGACTCAGCCCCTTCGATGTGTCGTTTCAGGTTGACGCCGGTCGGCCCTTGTGCCGCCGGCCAAGGCCCGTCGCTCTACGAACGAGGGCCCAGACTGGGGATCGGGTGACCGGCGGCGAACGCGAACAGCGCGGCCCGGTGATACCCGTCGGCGCCCGCGCGTTCCCGCAGGACGTTCGGCAGCAGGCCGGCGAAGACGGTGCCGGCGAGGCCGAGACGCAGAGCGGCCAGCCACGCGGCGTGCCCGGCCGCGCCGGCCCGGGACAGCAGCAGGCGATGGCCGTGGCTGCCGTGCCGTGCGAGCGCGGCGGCCAGGTTGCCGGTGATCACGAGCAGGGCGGCCGCCTGGGCGAACTCCTGCTGCATGACCAGCTCTTCGGCCTCGGGGCCGTCCGGGAGGCTCGCCACCCGGCACAACTCGGATCGTTGCGGCCGGTACCGGTACAGGCCGGTGTCCACTCCGGTCACCCGCCAGGCCGCGCAGTAGAGCTCCAGGTCGACCCCGGCCGCCCGTTCGGCCGGCCATCCCCGGGCATCCATCCGATCGGCGGCGGCGAAGAGGGCCGACAGGTCGGCGCCGGACACCGGAGTGCCGGCGTACTCGCGGACGGCGGTGCGTTCGGGCAGCACGTCGTGCAGGGCGGCGCGCGGTGCAGCGGGCGCCGGCAGCGTGGTCAGCGGCCCTTGGTCCGGTGCCCGGCGCAGCCGCGCGGGGACCGGGGCCGGCGGCCGGGCGGCCGCCTCGGCATCCAGGCGCGTGTCGATCATGAGCCGGCCGAGAACGCTCATCGTCATTCCTCGCAGTCGAGGGCGACCACGACGGTCACCGGTTCGGAGTCGCGGTTGAGGGCGACCACCGCGGTCACCGGTTCGGAGTCGGCGTCGAGGTGCAGGGCCGCGCTGATGGCCGTATCGTCCCAGCGGTCGGCGAACCGGGCCGCCAGACCGGTTTCGTCGGCGACGGCGGCCAGCTGGGCGAGCGCCACGCCGGCGTCCAGGCCGAGGATCCGGTAGGCGAAGTCGTGGTACTTGGCGGCCACCACGTCGAGCGCGCCGGTCAGCACGACCAGGGCGACCGGACGTTCCGGTCCGACGCCCGGCCAGACCGCCTCGGCGTGGCCCTCCGGTGCCCCCAGGGCGCGGATCCGGGCCAAGCTGTGGTCGCCGCGCTGGTAGAAGTACCAGCCGGGTGCCAGCCCGGCCACGTCGAGCGCGAGCACGTACGCCTGCGGCGAGCCCAGGTTTCCGCCCGTCGGAGCCCACCGGCTCACCTGGCCGTAGTCGTTGCCGCGGAGTCCGGCCGTCCGCAGCAGCAGCGCGGCCAGGCTCGTGAAGACCGGACCGGGAGTGCTCTCCAACGGGATCCGCGGCGAACCCGGGTACTCCTTGTTGTACAGCTGGAGGGCCGCGTTCGCCGGCCGGTAGTGCCCCTGGTGGTCCTTGGGGTTGAGCCACTCGCGCGGCGGGAACGTCACCGCCTGCTCGTACATGTGGGCCAGGACCGGCCCCGCCGGGGCCGGTCCGTCGGTGGGCACGCACCGCGGGCAGCCGGGCCGGGCGTACGCGCCGACGGCCGACTGTGTCCAGTCGGCGAGGTCGAACACGGTGCAGCCGGACAGCGCCGGGGTCAGGCCGACCCGCGACAGCAGGTGCACGACCTCGGTCGCGGTCAGCGCCGCCCAGGCCGAGACCCGGGCCGGCGACGGCTCGCCCTGCGGCCCGGGCCGTCCCTCGGCGAAGCACCGGTAGCAGCAGGTGTGCCGGGCGTCGAACAGCGGGCCCACCTCGACCGTGTGTTCGCCGGACGCGGTGCGGAGCCAGGCGATCCCGGCCCGGCGGCAGGCCTCGTCCAACTCGGCCAGCGCCTCGGCGTTGCCGTCGTCGACGGCGACCACGAAGTCGCCGGGGGCGGGAGTGCTCCACCCGTACGTGTCCACCCCGGCCACCGCCAGCTCGGCGCGCAACAGCACGGCGAGTGGTTCCGGCCCGGCGATCAGCACCCGGGTCTGGGCCAGCCGTTCGCACGCCTCGGTGAGGTTGCGGTTGACCCGGGTCGTGTCCAGGTTGCGGCCCAGATAGCCGGCGACCTCGGCCGGGATCAGCTCCACGTCCGTACCGGCCGGGCCGTCCTGCAGCAGGCCGCTCACGTAGAGCAGGGAGACGCAGGCGCTGATCGTGCTCTCGGCGACGTCGGCGTGCATCCCGGCCAGCTCGGCCAGGGTGCGGGTGCCGTCGAGTGCCGGGAGCAACCGCGGGATCAGCGAGATCGCGGTCCGCCCGCGCAGCGCCGAATGCCGGTTGCCGGTGCCCAGGAACGCCAGCCCGTCCGGCAGCGGGACGCGCACCAGGCCCGGCACCAGGCAGGGCCGGACGGGCACCCGGAACTGCGGATCGGCGGCGACGGCGTAGGCCATGTGCGCGGCGGACAACTGTCCTTCGTGGTGGGTGGCCTGGTCGGTCTCGATCACTGCCACACTCCCTTCAACAAGGCGGGCAGACGGTCGTACGACCGGGTGGTCTCGTCCCGGCCCAGGCCGCACCGCGGGCAACCGTGCACACCGACCACCCGGCCGGACCACAGCGCCTGCGTCGGTACGTCGAGCCGGCGCACCCGGCCGGCCTCGTTCTCCGGCGCGGTCCGCAGCCGGTCGACCACGTCGGCCACCGCGGCGGCGGCGAACAGGGCGGTCGACGGCAGATATCCGGCCGGGCCGGACGACGGGTCCTCGTCGTAGTGGGCGTCGACCGTCGCCCGGAACTCCGGGGCCGGGTCGTGCTGGGCCGTCCGGCCGCGGTAGCAGGCGTGGCACGGGCCGACGCCCGGCACGACCACGGGACCGATCTCCAGCACCGGATGGTCGAGGGTGACCGGCAGCCAGGGCCGGCCGGTGCGGAACGCTTCGTCGTCGAACTCCCGCTCCGTCCGCGGCACCCGCCGCCAGGCTATGAGCAGGTTGAGCCGGGGTTCCGGCACCCGCGGCCGGACGACGCCGGAGCCGGTTCCGGCGATCTCGACGTCGGTGCACAGGTCGCGCAGGCGGTCGGCGACCGCGAGCCCGAACGGCCCGACGGGCGTGACGATCAGGTGGTACATGCTGACTCCAGACATTCAGGCTTACGGCTCAGGCGAACGGCTGGGGCCAGGCGTTGAGTTCGGCCTCGAGTCGGGTCGGGTAGCCCATCCGGGCCGGTGCCTGGTAGAGCCGCGGGTGCCCGAGGAAACGGGCGCGGTAGTGGAAGGTCAGCGGCTGCAGCCCGGGAACGATTGCCCGCACCACGTTCATGCCCACCCGCAGCGCCTCGTCGGTGGTGAGGTCGACGATGTACGCGTCCATGCCACAGGCGGCCAGCCGCGAGCGCACCAGCCGCAGATCGGCGGTCGAGTCGCCGGTGGACAGTGCCGGCATCTCCGACAGCCGGCGGCGGGCGGGAGTCGCGAGCAGGAAGTCGAACGCCGGCGCCCGCTCCGGGACGCACATGTAGGCGGCGCCGTCGGACACCCCGGTGAACGACTCCACGTCCTCGGTCGAGGGCTCGTCGTCGTGCAGCGCGATGCGTACCGACACCAGTTCGCAGATGGCCTTCGCGGCCGCGGTCTGCGGGTCGAGGCTGGTCGCGCAGGAGACCACGGTGCGCAGGCGGGGATGGTCGGGGGCGATCGAGACGCCGTACACGGTCGGGATGCCCACGTCCGTGGTCGCGTCGAAGAGCTGGATCGTCATGTCGCGATCGGCGCTCGCGTCGAGGAACCGCTGCAAATGCGGCCCGACCACGTCGAGCTCGATCCGCGGCAGGGGCAGCTGATGCAGCCAGGTGAGGCTGATCGCGTCCCGCTCGACGACCTCGCACAGCGCGCTGCACACCGCGACGGCCGGGTCCGGATGGGCCGCCGATCCGGTGGAGATCGGGTTGGTGATGCGTTCCGCGTCCCCGGCCGGGAAGTGGATGTACACCAGCGAGGCCGGCACCCAGGCGGGCCGGCCGGTACGCAGGTTCAGGCCCCGGATCCAGCGCATCGGCGCCGTCCGGTCGGGCCGCACGACCGGGCATTCGGGGTCGGCCAGCTCGGCCGGCGAGCAGCGCGGCAGGCTGTCCAGGTCGAGTGCGTCCTCGCCGAGTGCACCGAGTTCGTCGGCGGTCGCCCAGCGGAACTGGCGCTCGTCGTACACGCAGTTCGCATAGCGTTCGAGGGACTCGGCGACCGCGACGATCTCCGCCCGCTCGAGGTCGAGCCCGGTTCCGGCGCCGTCGAGCGAGCCGAGGCAGTCGGGCCCGCACAGGTCGGGCAGCACCGTCGACACATCGCCGAGGGCGGCCGAGAACACCGCGAGCTGCGGGCTCGACGGCTCGACCGGCAACCGCATCACATCATTGATCAGACCGCCCAAGGGGGACACCAGGTCCAGCAGCCGAGGCACTGCCTCGGTGGCAACCGCATTCATTCCGCGCGCTCTCTCGTTCGGGTGGCCCGTTGATCTCGCGGACGAAAGAGTGTCCGGCGACGCCGGTGGGAAAGCCCGGCGCGACCATAACTTTGGCGGGTGAATGACCGATTCGCCGGGGTTTGGTGAAATCTCTAGTAGGTAAAGTGTTTCGCCCCTATTTGGGTGACTCGGCGGTGGCGCGCACGGTTGGCGGAAGGCGGAGCTCACGATCCCGCTCGAGGTGCTGCCCGGCAAGGCGACCTGAGTGCGACGCACGCGACGGTCGTGCGGGAATGGCTGAGGGGCCGCCGCTGACCGCGACGACCCCCCAGCGACCTACCGGGTGAGAACTCAGGAAAGCTGGAGATAGTCCAGGTTGAAGCCCCCGGTCTCGCAGTAGACGGTCACCAGTTGGTCGCCGGCCGCCAGCGTGACCGGCACGTGGACCGAGACGTACCGGGTCCAGTCGCCGGTATCCGGCACCGAGGCGGTGGCCAGCTCGGTGCCGGCCGCGTCGCGGAACGAGATCGCGTCGGGCGCGGCCGCGCCGGAGCCGTTGGCGACCCGCAGCTCCAGGTCGTAGGTGCCGGCGGTGGCGACGTCGATGCGGTACTGCAGCCAGTTGCCGGTCGCGGTCCAGCCGACGTCCGCGCCACCCGAGGCGCCGCTCGACTCGACGAAGTTGGCGCCGCCGTCGGTCCAGCCGTTCTCGCCGACGTACGACTCGGCCTCGACGCGGGTGCCGATCGGGGCGCCGTGCGGGGCCACGGTCAGGTGCACGGTGGTCGAGGCGCGGGCGGCGCCGTCGGTGGCGTAGAAGGTCAGCGTCTGGTCGCCGGCCTTGGCCGGTTTCACGGTCACCACGCCGGTGCGGGCGTCGACGGTGACCCCGGCCGGCAGGTCGGTCGCGTAGTAGGCGAGCCGGTCCCGGTCGCGGTCGGTGGCCTTGAGCTGGAACGTGGTGGTCGCGTACTGGTCGGCGGTCACCGGCGCCAGAGGCGCCAGAACCGGTGCGTGGTTGCGGTGGGTGCTCGGGACGTCGGCCTTCCAGCGGTACGTCGCGTACGCGTTCGCGGGCACATTCACCACAAATGACTGGTCACCGAGCACGACGCGTACGGAAGCCGGGGTGTTGTCGCCGTTGCCCAGAATCGCGGTGAACTTGTCGCCGTCGCGGTAGACGACGTTGCTCACCCCACCGGACGCGGCACTCGACTCGACGCGGGTGTCCGCCGGGGTCAGGTACTTGCTGAACTGGCCGAGCGTGTACAGCTCGTCCCGTACGGAAAAGGTCTTGGTCCCGGTGTTCGTGGTGACCAACCGGTCGGTCCAGTGGTCGTTCGCCGCGACCTGGTCCCAGTCGACGTTGTTGTCCCGGTCGCCGGTCCAGTGCAGGGTGCCGCCGGTCTGGTCGGTGTTCTGCGCCCACAGCACGTAGGAGCTGGCGTCGTACCGGAAGTACTGCATGACGGTCGACGGCGACAGGTCGCTGGTCTCGGTCATCTGGATCGGCTTGTGGTACTGCTCGTACGCGTCCCGCATGACCGACGGGTCACCCCAGTACGGGTGGAAGGCGATCGAGTCGGCGGCCTTCGCGGTCGCCGGGTTCTGCATGATCCGCCAGTACTCCTTGGTCTCGGTGGAGTCCGGGTTCTTCCAGTCGTAGAAGTTGAAGTCGTGCACCCACAACTGGGTGTTCAGCCCGGCCGCGTGGAACGCCTTCTTGATCGCGATGGCCAGCTTCTGCTGCTGGTCGACGCTGATGTCCATGGCCGGGTAGACGACGTCGATGCCGGGCTCGTTGAGCAGGGTGATCGCGTCGAGGTTCACTCCCAGACGCCGGTACGCGCTCACGTACTTGGCGTAGTAGCGGGCGAACACGTCGATCGCGTCGTCGCGCAGCTTGCCGACCTGGTAGTAGCTGGTGGTGCTGCCCGGGATGAGGGCGACCTGGCCGGTGAACTGGTTGTTGGTCTTCATCCAGGCGGGGGCGCTCCACGCCGAGGCGAAGAACATCGCGTGCGGGTTGTACTTCTGGATCAGCTTGACCATGTCGACGATGTGCAGGTCGAGGTCGCGCTGGATGGAGAAGTACTTGAGCGTCGGGTCCGACGTGACGCCGGGCGGCAGGTCGTCCTCGGACCAGAACGGCAGGTGCTCGATCAGGTCGGGGCTGCCGATGGTGAGCCGGAAGCGGTCGAAGCCGGCGCCCGTCTTGGGGTCGACCAGGAGCTTGACCGCCTTCTCGCGCTCGGCCGGGGTGAGCTTCCAGTAGTTGGAGACGGCGGTCTCGTCGATCGAGAAGCCCATGCCGTTGTACTGCTGGCGCAGCTGGGACGGGTCGATGACGACCGTCGACGCGACCGGTTCGCCGTTGTCGTCACCGACGTGTGTCGTCGGCAGCGATACCCAGGCCGCCGCGGCGCCGGTCGAATAGGTTCCGGTGACCTTGGCGCCGTGCCGATGGTCGTGCCCGTACCCGCCGGCCGAGGCCGGTTGTGCCGCCGCGAGCACCAGCGCCGTCGCCGAGGCGGCGGCGAGCATCGCGGTCGTGGATCGCTTCACGAGAGGCCCTCCCACGAGATAGATCAAGCCCTATCGCGTCGGAGTTTATTCACGGCTTTAACTATTAGGCAATGGCCTGGAAACTCAGTCGCGCTCGGCGGGACCAATTGTCGCGGCCAGGCTCGCGATGAAAGCCGGGTCGTCCTCGGGTCCGAACGCCCGCATCGACCGGCGCCGCTCGACCCGGCCTCGTCGCACCTGGCGCGGCCGGGCGGGCGCCGGCGGCTTGCCCAGGAGGATCCAGGCGAACGCGCCGACCGGCGAGGCCAGCAGGATCAGGAAGATCCAGGCCGCCCGGGACAACGTCCGGATCCCCTTCTCCTCGGCCGACAGGCAGTCGACCAGGGCGACGACCATCAGCGAGACGTGCAGCAGCAGGACGATCGTCAGGAAGCGGGCCATGGGAGAGAATGCTGGCAACGCCCGGTGGCCCGCTCCGGTTCCACTCCGGTGCTCTTACGGTGCGACCTTCTCCACGTACGCCGTGGTGTAGGTCTTCGACAGGTCGATCTGGCCCTTCTTGCCTTGCACGTTGGGGGAGAACTGGCCGAGCACCTGCAGCACGTTCTGCGCGCCCTCGGGCTTCATCCGGCCGTCGGCGTTGAACATGCCGATCGTGTCGTGCACCGCCTTGGCGTACAGCTGGGGGTTGCCGCCGTTGTAGTCGGCCGGCATCTTGGCCGCGACCTCCTCGGCGCTGTGCCCCTTGATCCAGCGCAGCGTCTTGACGAAGGCGTTCGCGAGCTTCTGCACCTGCGCGGGGTGGGCCTGCACCCAGGCGCAGTCCATGTAGAGCGAGCTGGCCGGATAGAGCCCGCCGAGGGCCGCCTTGGTGCCCTCCTCGGTCCGCATGTCCAGAAGTACCTTGCCCTTGCCCGTGCTCACCAACTGAGCCGCGGTCGGGTCGGTGGTCATTCCGGCGTCGATGCCGCCGTTCTCGAGCTCGGCGATGAACGTCGCACCGGCCCCGGCCTTGACGGTGGTGTAGTCGGCCTTGGTCAGCCCGCCCTTGGTGGCGAGATATTGGGTGAGGAAGTCGGTCGACGATCCGGGGCTGGTCACGCCCATCTTCCTGCCCTTGAAGTCGGCCGGGCTGCTGATCGTGGCCGCCTTCGACGCGGCGACCATCTCGACCTCACCCGGCACATCGGCCAGTTGCACCACGCTGGTGATGCACTTGCCCTTGGTCTGCAGGTCGATCGTGTGGTCGTAGAAGCCGACCACGCCCTGCACGTCGCCCGAGATCAGCACGTTCTCGGCGGTCGCGCCGGACGGCTCGGTGAGCAGCTGCACGTTCAGGCCCTCGGCCTTGAACCCGCCGAGCTGCTCGGTCAGCTTGGCCGGCAGGTAGATCACCTTGTCGATGCCGCCGACCATGATCTTGATGGTCTCGTTCGGGGCGGCCCCGGACTTCGCGTCGTCGGGGCTGGTGCCGCGGCAGCCGGCCAGCGCCACCAGCAGGACGCCCGTTACCGCGAGGAGCTTACGCATTGGTGGTCCCTTCGTTCCGCACCGGCGGACGCCAGCGGAGGAGACGGTTCTCGAGGAGGGTGATGAGCCATTCGGCGAGCAGGGCGACGACCGTGACCACGAGCATCGCGGCGTAGATGCCGGCCGCGTCGAACGTGCCCTGCGCGTTCGAGATCAGCAGGCCGAGGCCCTTGTCGGCGCCGGCGTACTCGCCGACCACCGCGCCGATCAGCGCGAACCCGAACGCCGCGTGCAGCGACGCGAAGATCCACGACGTCGCGCTGGGCACGATGATCGAGGTCAGCACCTGGACGCGCGAGGCGCCCAGCACGCGCGCGTTGTCGACCAGGTTGCGGTCGACCTCTCGGGCGCCCTGGAACGCGTTGAAGAAGACCGCGAAGAAGACGAGGACGACCGCGGTCGCGACCTTCGAGGTCAGGCCGAGCCCGAACCAGATGATGAACAGCGACGCGAGCACGATCCGGGGCACCGCGTTGGCCGCCTTGATGAACGGCGCCGCGACCTCGGCCGCGAACCGGGCCCGGCCGAGCAGGATGCCCAGCACGACCCCGAGCACCGCGCCGACCAGGAAGCCGAGCACGGCTTCCTCGAGCGTCACGAACAGCTGGGTCCAGATCGACCCGAACGCGGTGCCCGTGGTGAACCAGCCGACCAGCCGGTCCCAGATGGCCGACGGCTTGGAGTAGAAGAACGGGTCGATCCAGTGGGTCGCCGCGATCTCCCAGCTCCCGAGCCAGACCACGACCAGTAACAGGCGCACCGACCAGAGGCGGGTTCTCCGGTTCCGCTTCGGCCTGATCAACTCGATCTCCGGAGCGGCGACTGCCTCAGCCTGCATGAGCGGCCTCCCGGCGGGCCACGGCGACCTCCTCGCGGAGGCTCTCCCACACCTCCCGGTACGCGGCGACGAAGGCCGGCGTCATCCGGATCTCCTCGACGTCGCGCGGCCGCGGCAACGGCACGTCGAAGATCGCCTTGACCGTGGCCGGTGACGCGGTCATCACGACCACCCGGTCGGCCAGCGCGATCGCCTCCTCGAGGTCGTGCGTGACGAACACGACCGCCGCGCCGGTGCCCGCCCACAACCGCAGCAACTCGTCCTGCATCAGCGCCCGGGTCTGCACGTCGAGCGCGCTGAACGGCTCGTCCATCAGCAGGATCCGGGGCTCGTTGACCAGGGTCTGGGCCAGCGAGACGCG
>DASWRZ010000148.1:0-20256 GCA_036402935.1 Actinoplanes sp. | reverse complement strand
GTCGAGCTCGCGGTGCGCCGTGGCGGCCAGGATCGGCCCGTCCACCGCGGCCGCGAGAGCCCGCAGGCCGTCGGTCGACAGCACGATGTCGGCGTCCAGATAGACCCGGGGGAAGCCGACCGCCACCGCGTCGCCGGCGTTGAGCGCACCGGGCTTGCCCGGCTCGGGCAGGTCGAGCACCCGCACGCCGCGCTCGGCGGCCACCCGGGCGGTGTCGTCGGTGCAGCCGTTGGCGGCCACGGTGATGTCGAACTCGCCCGGCGCCGCGCCGGCCAGGAGGCTGTCGAGGCAGCGGCCGATCACCGCGGCCTCGTTGTGCGCGGCGATGACGACACTCGTCACGATGCGTCCGTCCGCTCCGGCGTCACCGCGCCGGCCGGGGTGCGCTGCCCCGGAATGTTCTGTACTGGGACGTCCTGTACTGGGATGTTCTGTACTGGAATGTTCTGGGCACCCTCCACCGGGCCCAGCCGCTTCGCGAGCAGCTTGCGCCAGACGGCGATGTACCCCACGGCCTGGTGCTCCCAGGACAGGAACTCCTGGAACCGGGCCAGCCCGACGGCGCGCATCTGCTCGCGCATCGCCCCGTCACCGAGCAGCGTGTCGATCGCCTTGGCGAACTCGGCCGGCTCGCCGTCGGCGATGTAGATGCCGGCCTCGCCGACGCTGCGGCGGGTCTCGATCAGGTCGACCGCCACCACCGGTACGCCCCGGCCCAGGTATTCCACCGTCTTCGCCATCGTCGAAAGGTGGTTCATGCGGGTCGGCAGGTCGGGCTGCAGCGCGACGGTCGCGTCCCGCAGCAGCGCGTCGACCTGCGCCCCCTCGAGCCAGCCGGTGAACTCGACGACGTCGTCCAGGCCCCGCTCGGTCGCCAGCGTGCGCAGCTCGGCGGCGGTCTCGCCGTCGCCGGCCAGCACCATCCGCCAGTCGTCGCGGCCGCGCAGCTTCGTCAGCTCCTCGGCCGCCAGCACCGCGCCCTGCACGTTGTCCTGCGGGCCGAAGACGCCCAGGTAGACCACCTGGTGCCGGGCCGGCGCCCCGCCGGCGGCCGGCGCCGCGGTCCGCCGGGCGATCTCGGCCCGCGCCGGGCCGTTGCGCACCACGGTCACCTTGGCCGGGTCGACCCCGCGGCGCACGGCATTGTCCTTGAAGGACTCGTTGGTGGCGAAGACCTCGGTGGCGGTCCGCAGAGTCAGCCACTCGTTGGCCACCAGCAGGCGGGACACCAGCGGGTTGGGGTCGCCACCGCGGGAGACGTAGACCTCCGGCGACAGGTCGTGGTGGTCGAACACCCAGGGGCGGCCCAGTGCGCGCAGCGCCAGGGCCAGGGGCCAGTAGATGTCCGGCGGGTTGCACACCTGCACGGCGTGCGCCCGGCCGCGCACCAGCTCACCGGCCAACCGGAACGCGATCCAGAGGAACGACCACAGGAACTCGGCCGCGAACGAGACCACCCCGCTGCCGAGAACGTAGACCGGATAGGGCCTCAACCGGGTGCGGTCGCTGCCCGGCAGCACCTTGAGAGCGCGGTCGCCGCGCGGCGCGATCACCGTCACGTTGAAGCCCGCGGCCTCCAAGCTCAGGCACTCCCGGATCACCCGGCGATCCTTCTCGGCCGGTAGATTGGCCACCAGAATCGCAACCTCTGGCCGTTTTTCACTCAAGTCGGATCACCCCGTCCACGCCCCCGCGCGCATCGTATTGGTCGTGAACAACCTTTCAGACTCGCCCGCCGGTCGCGTGGACGCATCGGCTAGAGCTTCTGGCCTGAACGGACCAGTTCTCCATCCATTTGCTCGAATCGACGCGGCTCAGGGTGGGTTGCCCGCTTACGGCGGCGAACGGCTTCGTCGATCCAGAGCATCAGGGCCGCGGTCAGTAACGCGCCGACCAACCCGACGCCGGCGAGCGAGCGGATCGCCGAGTGCGGCAGCAGCGCGGTCGTCGGCGGCACCAGCATCGAGGCCGTGATGCGCAGGTCCTTGCGGACGTTGTACTGGTCCTGCAGATCCTGGAGGTCGTTGAGGAACGCGTCGCTGAGGATCTGCAGCGAGTGCAGGCTCTCCGCCTCGTCGCCGGTGACGTACGTGATGGCCATCGACCCGATGACGTAGCGCGGCTCCTGGTTCGTCCCGGTGTTGCGCGGGGCGAACGTGTATGCCCCGGTCACCCCGAGTGCCGCGAACTGTGCCCGTTCGTCCGGAGTCTCCAACCGGTCGGCCAACGCGGCGGCGGTGATGGCCTCGGAGGGGTGCAGACCGGTCACGGCGTTCGGCGCGGTCTGTGAAATCGGCGGCTTGATCAGGAGAACTTCGGACGCCTGGTAGCGGTCCGGAGGGTGGATGGCGAGCTGACCCACGGCGGCGGTCAGCAGAATTCCGGCGAGGAGCACGTACCACCGTCGCCGGAGGACTCCGAATAAATCGGGCATGAACATCGTTTTCGCGCGCTCCCTCGGAACGAGTTACCCCGCCGCCGGTACCTGGGGTTATGACTGAGTAGCCTGCCCGGGCCGGTCCAGTCAACTAGGAATCCGACATGAACGTACATGGCCTTGTTTCCGCCGGTCGTATAGCTTGGCAAGCGTTCGTCGACGGTGAAGCCGCTCGCCGGCGTGCGATATTCTGCGGGGGCTATTGGGCGTCCTGGCGATGAGGTTGGAGGGGGCGTCGTGGACCTCGGCGAGATCCTGCGTGTAATGCGCTCCCGGTGGTACATCGTTTTGCCGATGGTGCTGCTGGCAATCGGTCTCGGCGCCGGCGTGTACGTGAAGGTGCCGACCACGTACACCACCTACACCATGGTGAGCCTGCTGAGCTCGCAGTCCGACACCAAGAGCGCCACCCAGGGCCTCGACAACCCGTTCCTCAACTTCAACGATTCGCTGGTGGCCACCGCCGACTTCCTCGGACGCCGGCTCGAGTCGACCGACATCGAACTACAGCTGCGCCAGGCCGGCGTGACCGAGAAATACACGGTGTCGCTGCCTGAGAACGCGCAGGGCCCCTTCCTGACCATCACGCTGACCGGCACCGACAAGGACCACATGCTGACGTCGGCGGCGACGCTGGCGCAGTTCGCCGACACGACGCTGGTCAAGATCCAGGAGCAGAACGCGGTCAGTTCGCGCGACCAGATCCGGTTGACCCAGGTCATTCCGCCGCAGAAGCCCGCGGCCGCGCTCAAGAAAAAGCTCGAGCTGGTCATCGTCGCGGTCGGCGGCACCATCGCGCTCACCTTCGTGCTGACGTTCATCGTCGAGAGCGTCTCCCGGCGGCGCCGCTCGGGCGGCGAGCCCGAGGCCTCCGACGCATCGCCGGTCTGGCAATCCGGCTCGGCCCCGTTCACGCGCGCCTCGGCCAGCGTCAGCGGCCGCGGATCGAACGGCCCAGGATCGAACGGCCAAGGACTCAACGGCCCAGGACTCAACGGACCGGTTCCGAGCCGGAGCAGTTCTTTCCGCGGCGGCTCGACCTTCAGCAGCTCGACACACGGGGGCTCAGGGCTCAACGGCGGCGGCATCAACGGCGGCGGGCTCAACGGCAGCGCCAAGAGCGGCGGTGCGCTGAGCGGCGTCGGGGTGAACGGGTCCGGTGCCAACGGAGCGGGTGCCAACGGAGCGGGTGCCAACGGGGCGGGTGCCAACGGATTCGGCGGCAAGGGCGGCAAGCCGGACGTCGGCGACGAGACCCGCGTGATCAACGGGCCGGCGAGCCCGGCGTCCAAGGCCGCTCCCCAGCCGCCGGAGAAGAAGCCGGCCGACAACGACGCGCCGCCCGACCGGACCGCGATCATCACGACGTCCATGCCGTTGCGCGGCGACCGGCTCCCCCAGCGCCCGGACGTGTCCCAGCGCCCGGACGTCCCGGTCGTATCCCAGCGCTCCGAAGTCCCGGTCGTGTCCCAGCGCCCCGAAGTCCCGGTCGTACCGCAGCGCCCGGACGTCCCGGTCGTACCCCGGCAGCCGTCCGCCCCGGCGGCGGACAAGAACCCGCCGCAGGGCAAGGCCGGCGTTCCCCAGCCGTCCGGCGCCAACCCGGCGCCGGGCAAGCCCGCCGCACCTCCGGCGGCCGGAAAGCGCGTCGGTTCCTCCACGACGTATCAGTCGCAGAGCGCGGAGCGTAGGGGCCAGGATGCCGACCGGGTCAACGGAAGCTGAGGCGCGACTGTCCTTACGGGACCAGCCGGAGGCGCCCTCGCCCAAGCGCCGCGGCGCCTCCGGCCTCTATCGCTCCCAGCAGCGACTGCGCAGTCTCCGGCCGGACTCGCTGCTGGCGGTCTACATCTGCCTGATGCTGCTGGTGCCGTCCCGGCTCGTGGTTCCGGGCATCGGGGCGGTCGGCACCCTGGCCAACATGTTCATGCTGGTCGGCTTCATCTGGTACGCGGTGAGCTGGCTGATGCGGCGGGTCTCCCCGTCGCCGCACACGCGGCTGCCGCGGCTCGCCCTGCTCTTCTACGCGGTGGCGATCCTGCTCAGCTACGTGGCGGCCGGGCGCCGGGCCGCCGACCCGCTGGAATACAGCGCCGCCGACCGGGCACTGCTGCAGCTGCTGGTCTGGATGCCGCTGGTCCTGCTGACGACGTCGCTGACCGAGTACGCCCAGATCGACCGGCTGCTGCGCCTGTACGTCAAATGCTGCACGGCGGTGGCCACGGTGGCGATGGCCGAGTTCGTGCTCAAGCGCAGCCTGACCGACTGGATCCAGATCCCCGGGCTGGTGTCGAACTCGGCCGCCACCGACCTGACCACGCGCGGCGACTTCGTCCGGCCGGCCTCGACCGCGTCCCACCCGCTCGAACTGGCCACCATCATGGTGATCGCCCTGCCGTTCGCCCTTCAGCAGGCCTTCCACACTCCCGGCAAGAAGGCGTGGCGACGGTGGACGCCGATCGCGCTCATCTCGCTGGCGTCCATCATGACGGTCTCCCGCACCTCGATCATCGGCCTGGTCCTGGTGATCGTGGTGCTGCTGCCAACCTGGAACAGCAAGCGGGTGGGCAACTTCCTCCTGCTGCTGGTGCCGGCGCTGGGCGTGGTCAAGATCGCGCTGCCCGGCCTCGGCGGCACCGTGATCTCCCTGTTCACCGCGATGCTCAACGGCGGTGACAACAGCACCAACTCGCGGACCGCGACATCGGCGAGCGTGAATCCCCTGATCGCGGAGCGGCCGTGGACCGGCCGCGGCGCCGGCACGTTCCTCCCCCAGCTCTACCGCTACACCGACAACCAATATCTGCTCGGCCTGCTCGAGATGGGCGTCGTCGGGGTGGCGGCGATCGCGACGATCTACCTCATCACGCTCCATCAGGGCGTGGCCGGCCGACGCCTGTACACCGACCCCGCAAGACGGGAGACCGGTCAGGGATTCGTGGCCGTCGGGTTCGTGATGCTCGTCGTAACGGTCACCTTCGACACTTTGAGCTTTCCCATGGTGTCCGGATCCGTTTTCCTGATGCTCGGCCTCGCCGGGTCCTATCTCAGCGTGGCTCGCACCGAAGAGCCGAGGATCGGAGACGGGTCATTGTGACGGACTTGAACCAGCGGGTGGCGACGGCCGCGCGCTGGAGCCTGGTCAACACCGTCGTCCGTCGCATCGGCACGTTCGCGTCCGGTGTCGTGCTCGCGCGGCTCTTCCTCGGCCCGTACGAGTGGGGTCTCTACGCCGTCGGCCTGCTCGTCCTGTCGATGCTGCTGTCGCTCAACGAGATGGGCGTCAGCCTCGCCCTGGTGCGCTGGGAAGGCGACATCCGCCGTTTCGCGCCCACCGTGCTGACCCTGTCCACGGCGACCAGCACCGGTTTCTACATCCTGCTCTACGTCACCGCCCCGGCGGTGGCCCGCGCGCTCGGCTCGCCCGACGCCGCGTTCATGCTGCGGATCCTCTGCCTCAGCGTGATCATCGACGGCATCGCGTGTGTGCCGATGGGCAAGCTGACCCGCGAGTTCCAGCAGATGCCCCGCACGATCGTCGATGTGATCAATTTCGTGGTCAACACGACGGTCACCATCGTGCTCGCCGCGATGCACTTCGGCGCGATGAGCTTCGCCTGGGCCGGGCTGGTCGGCAATCTGGTCGCGCTGGTCGGCTTCGCGCTCTACGCGCCGGGCATGCTGCGTTTCGGGTGGAACGGCGAACAGGCCCGGCAGCTGCTGCGCTTCGGGTTCCCGCTCGCCATGGCGAGCCTGGTCACGCTGGGCATCGTCAACGTCGACTCGCTCGTGGTCGGGTCGGTGCTCGGCCCGGCGGCGCTCGGCATCTATGCGATGGCCTTCAACATGTCGAGCTGGCCGGTCCGGATGGTGTCGGAGACCGTACGGCGGGTGTCGTTCGCGGGATTCTCCCGGCTGGCCGACTCTCCGACCGCGTTCGCCGACGGCTTCGTCCGCGCGTACGCCCTGGTGATCGCGGCGACCGTGCCGATCTGCGTGCTGCTGAGCGTGCTGGCCGAGCCGATCATCCGCTTCTTCTACGGCAAGCAGTGGACCGGGGCCGCGGTTCCGCTCGAGTTCCTGGCCGCCCTCGGCCTGATCCGGACGATCGTCGAGCTGTCGTACGACGGTCTCGCCGCCCGGGTCCGCAAGACGCTCATGCTGATGCAGGGCTGGTGGCTGCTGGCCCTGGCGCCGGTCCTCGTGCTGTTCGCCCACCTCTGGGGGGTGCGCGGCGTCGCGGCCGGCCACGTGGTGGTGGCCGGCGGCCTGGTCGCGCCGGTGTTCCTGGTCGTTCTGCACCGGCTCGGCGTCCCGATCGGGCAGATCCTGCGCAGCACGGCCCTGCCGGCGCTCGGCGGGGTGGCGATGGGCATCGTCGCCTGGGGTGCGCACCGCACCTTCGGCGACGGGTTCGTCGGGCTCGCGGTCGCCGGCGTGGTTGCGTCGATGGCATACCTTCCGTTCGTCTGGCCTGTGGTGACCCAGTTGCGGGCCGGGAAGGCCGGTGCCGAGCACGTCGTCGCGGCCGAGCCCAGCGAGCGCGACCTTGCGGTCACGGCGGTCGAATCCGCTTAGGGAGCAAAGAGAAATGCGTTGGGTGAAGCAGCAGCTGCGCGCCCGGGTCGGATGGATCCCGCCGTACGAACTGCGCAACAAAGTCCTGCTCGGACATACGGCGATCGGTCTCCGGCAGTTCGAGCGCTCCGAGATCGCGCGCCTGCTCGCCACCATGCCCGATGGCGTGCGGCCCCGGGCCCGGGTCGCCACCGTGGTCCTGACCTACAAGCGGCCCGAGGGCGTGCGGCAGGCCGTCCAGTCGGTTCTCGACCAGACGATGCGCGACCAGGTGGTCGTGGTGGTCGACGACGCGGGTGGCCAACTGCCCGAGTTCCCGGCCGATCCGCGGCTGCACGTGGTGAGCCTGCGGCACAACATCAACGTCCTCGGCGTCGCGCGGAACATCGGCATGGGCCTGACCGACTCGCCCTATGTCGCGTTCCTCGACGACGACAACCTCTGGCACCCGCACCACCTGGAAACGGCGCTGGCCCGCTTGGACGCCGGCCCGGCCGGCGATCGGCCCGACGCGGTCTACACGGCCATGCGGCGGCTGCTGCCGGACGGCACCCAGCATGACGTGCTCTCGGTGCCGTTCGACCGCAAGCTCGCCACCGTCCAGTCGTTCCTCGACTCCAACCCGCTGGTCGTGCGCCGCACCCCCGACCTGCACTACAGCCGACTGCGCCGCAGCTCGACGGTGTCGCCGAAGGAGGACTGGGAGTTCGTCTACCGGTTCAGCCGCCGGCACCGGGTCGAGCACATCCCCGAGCCGACCGTCGACTACGCCATCAACCCGAACAGCTACTGGACCGCGTGGGAGATCGCATGACGTCCGACCCGCGTCTCAAGAGCGCACAGCCGGGTCCGCCCGGCCCCTTGCACGCCCCGCCCGGGCACGGCCGGTGGCGCCGTTTCTACCTGCCCGCCGGCGTCGCCGTGCTGGTGCTGATCGCGGCCGCCGCGGCGGTGCTGATCAACCGCACGTCCCGCTCGGACTGCACGGACGGCAAGAACTGCAACCGGGCCGACGCCACCGCCGCGGTCACGCCGTCGGTCTCCCAGCCCGGCCCGGCCAGTCTCGCTCCGGCCGTGACGGCGTCCGCGTCGGCCTCCGCGTCCGGCAAGCCCTCGGCCGGCACCTCCACGCACGCGGCGACGCGGGTCGTCAACGCGACCGGCGGCGGGCGCTACCCGGCCCGCTTCTCGGTCGGCGCGCCCGGTGTCGGGCGCTACGCGCAGTCCGACCCGCACCTGAAGGTGCCGGCCGGCTACACCGAGGTGCAGGCCCAGGACAAAGACGCCAAGGAATGGGACCTGCGGGACTGCAAGAACACCGTCAACATCGACCACAAGTACTTCCACGCGTACATCTACATCGCCGAGGGCTGCCACGGCACGGTCAACATCACCAACTCCATCATCGCGCCGCCGCCCGGTTCCGCGAACCGCGCGATTCTGGTCAATACGGATACGTCGGGCAAACTGCAGCTCAACATTTCCAACGTCACTATTCGCCCGGAGCCGGAAGGGCTCGGCGCCAAAGGCCGGCCGCTGAACGACTTCGCCATCAACGACTGCGCGACCTGCACGCTCTCGCTGAATCGGGTCGACGTGGCCAATACCGGCGGAATGTGCCTTTGCGGGTCCCGGACGACGATCCGGAACAGCTGGCTGCACGACAACTACATCGCGAATCTGGCCGATCCGGGCGCCCTGCACAGCGGCGGCGTCTTCCCGTACGGCGGCAGCGGGCCGCTCACGATCGAGAACAGCCGTCTGGAGCCGGGGATCAACGCCGCGACCGGCCAACCGGTATCGGACTACTGGAAGTCGATCACCGCCGTGCTCTTCACCCAGAGTGCCGGCGGTTCATCCCTGCACAACTACTCGGTCACCAACAGTTTCATCTCTCTCGGTGGATATTCATTCGACCCGGAGGATGGAGTCGGTATGACGGTTCGCGACAATGTTTTCGGCCCCGGACATTGGGATTACATGCCGAAAGAGTGTCGTGACGACTGCACGGTCACGTTCAGTGATTGGTCGAACAACGTCGCCGGAACGATCGACGGGGTACCGACCTCGAAGGAGCTCAAAAAGCCCTGGTGACGGCGGACCGTTCGACGCGTTTTCCCGGCCGTCCGGCTGATCGCGGCATCCGGTAATCCAACGAGGCGGCAGCGGGCGTCGGATACGCCGTAGTGAATCGCACCACTAGCATCAGCAGTTACAGCCTCGGTAGAGGTGTGACATTGGTTCAGAAGAGGACAACAATGACGTCTCGGTTAGTAACCGGTACGCTCGTGGCACTGACCGTTGCCGGGGCTATCGTGGCCCCCGCGGCGGCATTTGCCGCGACGGACCCATGCGGCACCGGTTCCAATCCGATCGTGTGTGAGAACTCGAAACCGGGCACACCGATCAACGATTGGTACAGCGACCAGTCGTGGGGCGACATCGAGGGCTTCACCACGAAGACCAGCGTGCAGCCCGGCGAGACCCTGCAGATGAAGGTACAGTCTCCGTCCGCGTTCACCGTCGACATCTACCGCCTGGGTTACTACGGCGGCGACGGCGCCCGGCTGATGCCCACCTCTCCGACCGCGACGTACCCGGCCAAGACGCAGCCGAACTGTCTGCACGACTCGGCCACCGGCCTGGTCGACTGCGGCAACTGGGCGACCAACTTCACCTGGGCTGTGCCGACCGATGCGGTCTCCGGCGTCTACCTGGCCATGCTCGACCAGGGCAACGGCTCCGGCCTCATGCCGTACCCGTTCGTGGTGGCCAACGACAGCAGCCACTCCGACGTCCTCGTGCAGACCGACGACGAGACCTGGCAGGCCTACAACCTGTGGGGCGGCCAGGACCTCTACTACGGCGGTGGCCCCGCCCTCGACGGCCGCGCGTACAAGGTCAGCTACAACCGCCCGCTCTCGATCTCCGGTGACAACGGGGTGCTCTCGACCGAGTTCCCGATGATCGAGTGGCTCGAGCGCAACGGTTACGACGCCACCTATACCTCGGGCATCGACGTGTCGACCAAGTCACCGACGCTGCTGCAGAACCACAAGGTCTTTATGTCGTCCGGCCACGACGAGTACTGGAACCAGAAGCAGTGGGACGCGGTCACCGCGGCCAAGACCGCCGGCGTGAACCTCGCGTTCTTCAGTGGCAACGAGGCCTTCTGGCGCACTCGCCTGGAGCCGGCGATCTCGACCGACGCCACCGCGAACCGCACCCTGGTCTGCTACAAGGAAACCAAGATCAGCCAGACGCCGGTGAACGGCATCCCCGACCCGAGCGGGCAGTGGACGGGCACCTGGATGGACCCGGCCGGCGCCGGCAAGGGCGGCAACAAGCCGCAGAACCAGCTGAGCGGCACGCTGTTCACGGTCAACGGCTACCGGGCCGACGCGATCACCGTCTCCTCCGCCTACAAGAACCTGAGACTCTGGCGGAGCATCCCGCAGATCAACAACCTGGCCGCGGGACAATCGGTGGCGTTCCAGAACGGCACACTCGGCTATGAGTGGGATTCCGACGTAGAAAACGCGGCCCGACCACCGGGCGCGGTCGCGTTCTCCTCGACCACGGTCGCCATCACCGACGGCACGCTCCTGCTCGACCAGGGCAACGACTACGGCAACGGCACCGCGACGCACAACATCGTGGAGTACCGGGACCCGACGTCGCACGCGCTCGTCTTCGGTGCCGGCACCGTTCAGTGGGCCTGGGGCCTGTCGGCCCTGCACTCCGGGACGACCACGGTCGAGGACGCGAAGATGCAGCAGGCCACGCTGAACGTGCTGGCCGACATGGGCGTCCAGCCGCTGACCAAGCAGTCCAACCTGGTCGCACAGGCCAAGTCGACCGACACCGTCGGCCCGACGGTCACGGTGACCACACCGGCATCCGGTGCGACCGTGCCCAAGGGCACCCCGCTGACCATCAGCGGCACCGCCGCCGACGTCGGCGGCCAGGTCGGCCGGGTCGAGATCTCGACCGACAACGGCACCACCTGGAAGGCCGCCACCGGCACCGCCGCCTGGTCGTACACCTGGGCACCGACCACGCAGGGCGCCGGCACCATCAAGGTGCGGGGCATCGACGACAGCCTGAACGTCGGCGCGGTGACCACGGTCAACCTGACCGTCGGCCCGCAGCAGTGCCCCTGCTCGACCTTCACCGCGAACGACACCCCGGCGAACATCGACTCGTTCGACCCCAACCCGAACGAGCTGGGCGCCAAGTTCCGGGTGACCACCACCGCGCAGGTGCTGGGCGTCAAGTTCTACAAGGCCGGCGCCAACACCGGCACGCACGTCGGCAAACTCTGGAGCAGCAGCGGCAAGCTGCTGGCGTCGGGCAACTTCACCGGCGAGTCGGCCAGCGGCTGGCAGACGATGACCTTCGCCAGCCCGGTGTCGATCGGGGCCAACACCACCTACATCGTCTCGTACTACGCACCGACCGGGCACTACTCGTACGACAGCTCGTACTTCACCAGCCATGGCGCGGGTGACGGCATCGTCAAGCAGCTGCAGTCCGGGGTCGACGGGTCGAACGGCGTCTACAACATCGGGACCGGGGGCGGCTTCCCCACCTCGAGCTGGAACGACACCAACTACTGGGTCGACGCGATCGTGCAGACCGGCGGCTCGGCCACCACGAACCCGGCCACGGTCACCGCGACCACGCCGGCCGGCAACGCGACCGGGGCGGCGCTCAACGTCTCTCCGACCGCGACGTTCGACCACGACATCGACTCGAGCACGCTGCAGTTCACGCTGAAGAACGGCTCGACGGCGGTGCCGGCGACGGTCTCCTACAACGACACCACCCACAAGGCCACGCTGGAGCCCAACGACGCGCTGACCGCCGGCGCGACGTACACCGCCTCGGTCAAGGCGACCGACGTGTGGGGCAACGTGATGCCGTCCGCGTACACGTGGACGTTCACCACGGGTTCGGTCTCGACCTGCCCCTGCTCGATCTGGAGCAGCTCGGCGGTTCCGGACGTAGCGGCCGCTGGTGAGGTCAACAACCTCGAGCTGGGTATGCGGTTCACCTCCTCGACGGCCGGTTACGTGACCGGTGTCCGCTTCTACAAGAGCGACACCAACACCGGAACCCACACCGGTACGCTGTGGAGCAACACCGGTACGCAGCTGGCGACGGGAACGTTCGCCAACGAGTCCAGCTCCGGCTGGCAGACGCTGACGTTCGCGACGCCGGTGGCGATCACGGCCAACACGGCCTACGTGGTCTCTTACCACACCACCATCGGGCACTACGCCTACAGCGCGGGGTACTTCACCCAGGCACGGACGAACGGCCCGCTGACCGCGGTCGCGGACTCGGGCTCCGGGCACAACGGCCTCTTCACGGCGAGCACGGGGACCACATTCCCGACCTCGACGTACAACGCCAACAACTACTGGGTCGATGTGATCTTCAATACGACCGCATCCTGACAACCCGGGTGCCCCGCGCCGATCCGGCGCGGGGCACCCCTGTCATCCACCGACTTGACGAAAGGGCCACCGAGGTGAGTTCAGTCAGCGTCGTGATCCCGTGCTACAAGTACGGCGATTACCTGCCGGCCTGCGTCGGCAGCGCGCTCGACGACAACCCGGGCGTCGACGTACGCGTGTTGATCATCGACGACGCGTCGCCGGACGACTCGGCCGCCAAGGCACGTGCCCTGGCCGAGACCGATTCGCGCATCGAGGTCTGGGTGCACGAGCAGAACCGCGGGCACATCGCCACCTACAACGAGGGCCTCCTCGAGTGGGCGGACGGCGACTACTGCGTGCTGATCTCGGCCGACGACATGCTGACTCCGGGGGCCCTGAGCCGGGCCGCCGCGCTGCTCGACGCCAACCCGGACGTCGGCTTCGCGTACGGCCACCCGGTGCACTTCACCCACCCCGGACCCCCGCCGCCGGCCCGCACCGACAGCCGCGGCACCTCGGTCTGGAACGGCCACTGGTGGCTCGAGCGGCGCTTCCGCGAGGCCACCGGGTGCATCACCTCCCCCGAGGTGGTGGTGCGCACCGACCTGCAGCGCAAGGTCGGCGGCTACGACCCCGACCTGCCGCACGCCGGCGACATCGAGATGTGGATGCGGCTGGCCGCGCACGCCGACGTCGGCTACGTGAAGGCCGACCAGGCGTACTACCGGCTGCACGGCCGGAACATGTCGACCACCGACTTCGCGGGCCAGCTCGACGACCTGCGGCAGCGGCGCACGGCGTACGAGGCGGTGGTCGAGAAGTGCCGGCCGCTGCTGCCCGAGGTCGACCGCTGGGACGCGATGGTGCACCGCAAGCTCGCCCGTAACGCGTTGCGGCGCGCTGTCCGGGCGTACGACCGCGGCCGCACCGCCGAGGTGCCGGAAGAGGAAATCATCGAGTTCGCCGCCGAGTGCTGGCCCGACTTTGAATTGCTGCCGGAGTGGCGTGGCCTGCAGCTGCGCCGCCGGGTGGGCGCCAAGACCATGCCCTACCTGCAGCCGCTCGTGCTGTCCGCGGTCGCCAACAAGGGCCGCGAATGGCTGTGGTGGCAGTCGTGGGAGCGCCGCGGCATCTGAGCGCGCACAAAGGCGCCGCACCGGTTATCCGGTGCGGCGCTTTTCATACCGACCTAGCGCTTGCGGATCGGCACCACGGTCGTGGTGATCACCTTGGTCTTGACCGCGTGCTCGGCCGGCACCGAGGTCACCAGCACGGCTCCGGAGGCGACCACCGCGTCGTCGCCGATCTCGACGCTCGGCTCGAGCACGATGCCGATGCCCAGGCGCACCCGGTCGCCGATCTTGATCTTGCCGGAGGTGACGCAGGACGGCCCGGTCGCGTTGTCCGAGCCGATCACGCTGTGGTGGTCGAACGAGTTGTACGCCGAGAAGAAGTTGTTGTCCCCCACCCGCACGCCGGTGGCGATCTGGCAGAACGCGCAGATGATGTTGCCCGACCCGAGCTCGACGTCGGTGGCGATCTTGGCGGTCGGGTCGATCGCGTTGGCCAGCGGGATGCCGGCCTGCTCGCACGCCTCGCGGAACCGGTGGCGCACGGCCGGCGAACTGCCGATCGCGATGATGGCGGCGTCGAAGGCGCCGGCCCGGTGCAGTTCGGTCAGGCGGCCGCTGCCGCCCACGATCGGTACGCCGTGCACGTCGGCGCCCCACCGGGCGGTGTCGTCGTCGACGATGGCGACCGCCTGCTGGGTGGTGCTGCCGGACAGGATGTCGAGAACCTGGGTGGCCCCGAGCGCCCCACCGATCAGCAGGATGCGCTGGCGGCCCGGCTCGGCGGCCAGCGGCACCGGGAGGGCGGCCACGTCGACCGTGGCCGGCTGGGCCGCGGCCGCCTCGACGTCCTTGACCGTGACGAGCCGGTCGAGTCGCAGCGCCGACAGGTCGACGCCCAGTTCGGCCGCCCGCTGCACCGCCTTGACGGTCGCGCGGGGACCTCCGGCCGGCTGCGCGGCTGCGGCGGCCGCCCGCTCGGCCTGCTCCTTGACGTACGCGTCCCGGGCGGCCACGTCGTCGAACATCAGCGCGACCGGCTCGGAGAGCGGGACCTCGGCGCCCTTGCCGGCCAGGTGCAGCAGGACGCCGCCGGCCGGGGCGAGCACCTCGAGCACCGCCTTGCTGGTCTCGACCTCGACCAGCAGGTCGTCCTTCTCCACCTCGGCGCCGTCGTCGACGAACCACTCCACCACGACGCCGTGTTCGCTGTTGACGTCGTTGGTGGGGACGTGGACGGGATTCACGCTGTCTCCTTCGGGCGGGTCATGCTGCGGCTCGGATCGCGGCCTCGATGCGGTCGCTGCCGACCAGCATCGCGGCCTCCTTGGTCCTGGAGGACGGGATGACCGTGGGGTCGCTGGCCACGACGTCGACCGGGCGGGTCAGCCGGCCGAACAGCCGCCGGGACACGACCGAGGCCGCCTCGGCGCCCCAGGACCAGCCGTCGGTGCCCTCCTCGACGGTCACGAGACGGCCGGTGGTGGCCACCGACCGCTCGACCGGCGCCCAGTCCATCGGCGCGATCTGGGCCGGCACCAGCAGCTCGGCGAAGATCTCCTCCTCCATCGCCAGCCGCTGCACCACCTGGGCGGCGAGCATGGCCTGGTAGCCGTACGCCAGGACGGTGACCGTGCAGTCCTCGGCCGGCACCGCGGAGAGCCGGACGGTCGGCAGCATGCCGGGCGAGGCGTCCTCGGCGGCCATCAGGTCGCCGATCCGGCCGTTCCCGGGCACGGTCAGGTGCTGCGGGTAGAGCAGCTTGTGCTCGACGTAGAGCACCGGGTCGTCGTGCTTGAGGAAGTCGGCGAAGACCTGGCGCGGGTCGTGGTAGAGCGAGGCCGCGACGACCCGCAGGTGCGGGACGCCGAGGAAGTGCTTCTCCAGGCTCTGGCTGTGGGTCGGGCCGTAGCCGCGGTGGCCGCCGGTGGCCGCCCGCACGACGACCGGGCAGGTCGCCTGGCCCGCGTACATCGCCTGGTATTTGGTGATGTGGTTGACCACCTGGTCGAACATCAGGGTCAGGAAGTCGCCGAACATCACCTCGGCGATCGGGCGGTGGCCGGCCAGGGCGAGCCCGGCCGAGATGCCGGCGATGGCGCCCTCGCTGATCGGCGTGGTGCGCACCCGCTCCGGGAAGGCCGTCGACAGGCCGCGCGTGACCTTGAAGGCGCCGCCGTACGGGTCGGCGATGTCCTCGCCGAGCAGGACCACCCGGGGGTCGGAGGTCAGGATGCCGCGCAGGGTGTCACCCAGTTCCTTGGCGAAGATCACGGCAGCGCCCTCGCCGTCGCCACGACCTCGGCCAGCGCGGCCTCGACCTCGTCCTCGATCCGCCGGCGGTCGGCCTCGCCGAGCCGGCGCCCGTGCACCACGAGCGGCTCGACCAGCCAGTGCGCGGCGATCTCCTCGGCCGGGCGCTCGTCGTCGCTCTTGGAGTGGTGGCACAGGCGGTAGGTGTGGATCAGCAGCACCCGCGGCCCCCCACCGGCCCGGATCCGCCCGATCTCGGCACCGGCGATGTCGCTCAGCTCGGCCACGTCGGTGGTGTCGACCTCGCGGACCGGCACCCCGAACGCCGAGAACCGGGCCGACATGCTCCCGGCCAGGTTGGCCGCCACCGGCGTGCTCTGCGCCCACTGGTTGTCCTCGCAGACCACCAGCAGCGGCAGGTTCCACAGGGAGGCCATGTTCAGCGTCTCGTAGACCACGCCCTCGCCCAGGGTGCCGTCGCCGATGAAGACGACGCTCACGCCGTCGCGGCCGGCCAGCTGGTTGGACAGCGCGATCCCGGCCGCGGCCGGCACGATGCCGCCCTGCACGCCGTTGGACTTGAAGCCGGGGGCGCAGATGTGCTGGCTGCCGCCCATCCCCCGGCAGACACCGGCCTCCTTGCCCATGATCTCGGCCATCAGCCCGAGGGCGTCGCCGGACTGGGCCAGGTAGTGCCCGTGGCACCGGTGGTTGCTGAAGACGTGGTCGCGCCCGGTGAGATGCTCCATCACCGCGACCGAGTCGGCCTCCTGCCCGATGCAGGCGTGCGTGGTGCCGTTGAGCACGCCCTCCTCGAACATCTCGAGCAGCGTCTCCTCGAACCGCCGGATGAACCGCATCCGCCGATAGCGCCGGTGGTCGGCGGGCTCGCCGGCCCGCCCGGTGAGGCGCTCGTCGGCCTCGCCCGGAGCGTTGGCCTGTCCCGGAGGACTGGCCGGCGCCCGTTCGACACCGACGTCCCCCCACGACGTTGCCGTCGACATCATGTGCCTTCCTTCTCCGCCCCTCGCGGCGGGCCGTCTGCCGTCCCGGGCCCGCCCGTCGCGCCGACGATACCGATGCGGCCGAGTCGGGAGGAGACACCTTCAGTCATCCCGAAGCGCCGTGGATCGCCGAAAAACGTCCGAACGGCCGGAGCCGGTCGCCCGTCGGGTGGCCCTGTCCTGGACCGGCCCTGGCTAGAGTATGCGCACCGGTAGTCGGCGAACTGTGTCGATTCCGGCCCTGCCGGATTGCCGTCACTGACCTTGCCGACGGCCCCCTCGTGGCAGTAGCAGTTGCGACATACGGTCACCGTTGGGCCGGACGCCTGCTCGAGCCGCCAGAAACTTTTGGGGAGAACACCACACATGATTCCGCTCGTCGATCTGCAAGCTGCCCATGCCGAGGTCGCCGAGGAGGTGGATGCCGGGTTCAAGCGCGTGCTGGCCAACACGGCGTTCGTCGGCGGCGAGGAGGTCGCGGCTTTCGAACGCGAGTTCGCCGAGTTCTCCGGGGTGGCGCACTGCGTCGGTGTGGCGAACGGCACCGACGCGGTCGAGCTGGCTCTGCGGGCCGCCGGCGTCGGACCGGGTGACGAGGTCGTCGTTCCGGCCAACACGTTCGTCGCCACCGCCGAGGCGGTCGCCCGGGCCGGCGCCGGCGTGGTCTACGCCGACATCGACCCGGACACCTACCTGGTCGACGTGGAGTCGATGCTGGCCGCCGTCGGCCGCAAGACCCGGGCTGTCGTGCCGGTCCACCTCTACGGGCAGCTCGCGGCCGCCGAGCGGCTCCGCGCCGAGTTGTCCGGCCGGGGCATCGCGGTCGTCGAGGACGCCGCCCAGTGCCAGGGCGCGCTGCGGCACGGCCGGGCGGCGGGCACCGGCGGCATCGCCACCACCAGCTTCTACCCGGGCAAGAACCTGGGAGCGTACGGCGATGCCGGTGCCGTGCTGACCGACGACATCGAGCTGGCCACCGCCGTGCGCACGATCGGCAGCCACGGGGGCCTGAAGAAGTACGTGCACGAGGTGGTCGGCGTGAACAGCCGGCTGGACGCGCTGCAGGCCGTCGTGCTGCGGGCCAAGCTCGCCCGGCTGGCCGCGTGGAACGTCGCCCGCCGCAGCGCCGCCTCCCGCTACGACGAGCTGCTCGCCGGGCTCGACGTGGCCCGGCCGGTCACGCTGGAGGGCAACGAGCACGTCTGGCACCTCTACGTGATCCGGGTCCCCGGTGGCACCGAGCGTCGCGACGCGGTGCTGGCCAAGCTGCACGAGGCCGGTGTGGGCGCGGGCATCCACTACCCGTACCCGGTGCACCTGACCCCGGCGTTCGCCGATCCGAGATTCCCGGCCGGCAGCTTCCCGCACGCCGAGCGCGTGGCGAACGAGATCCTGTCCCTCCCGCTCTACCCGCAGATCACCACCGACCAGCAGGAGACGACGGTGCGAGCGCTCGCCGCCGCGCTGAAGGGCTGACCGCATCGTGTACGTCAGCATTCGGGACCGGCCGGGCAAGGACGGCGAGGTAAGGAACCGGAACCTGCTCCCCCGGGTCGCCACCACCGTCGTCCTGCTGGGCGTGGTGAGTCTTCTCACCGACATCTCGTCGGAGATGGTGGCGGCGATCCTGCCGCTCTACCTGACCGCCGAACTCGGCCTGAGCATGATGGCGTACGGCGTGGTCGACGGCCTCTACCAGGGGGTCAGCGCGCTCGTCCGGATCTTCGGGGGCTACCTGAACGACCGGTCGAACCGTCCGAAGTGGATCGCGGCGGCCGGCTACGGCGCCTCCGCGCTCAGCCGGGTCGCCCTCATCCCGGCCCACGGTCTCGGGGTGATCACCAGCGTGATCACCCTGGACCGGCTGGGCAAGGGGTTCCGCACCGCGCCGCGGGACGCCCTGATCGCCGACGCGTCCGACCCGCGGGTGCTGGGCCGTTCCTTCGGGGTGCACCGCACGCTCGACACGGTCGGCGCGGCGCTCGGCCCGCTGGCCGCGTTCAGCCTGCTGCTGCTCGTGCCGGGCAACTACAACTCGATCTTCGTGGTCTCGTTCGCGTTCGCGCTGGTCGGGGTCGCGGTGATCCTGCTGTTCGTGCCCGACCGGCGCACCTCGGGCGGCGGCGGGCTCTCGGTACGCCGGCTCTTCGTCGAGCTGGCCGCCCCGCGGCTGCGCCGCCCGCTGGCGGCGGCCGGGCTGCTCGGCCTGCTGACCGTCGGCGACGGCTTCCTCTACCTCTCGCTGCAGGCCCGGGACGACTTCGCGGCCCGCTACTTCCCGCTGATGTACGTCGGCACGAACGTCATCTACCTGCTGTTCGCCATCCCGCTGGGCCGGCTGGCCGACCGGATCGGCAAGGCCAAGGTCTTCCTCGGCGGCCACCTGGCCCTGCTGTCGACCTACCTGGTCGCGGCGGCGCCGCACGGCGGCCTCTATCTGACTCTGCTCGCCCTGGGGCTGCTCGGTTTCTACTACGCGGCCACCGACGGGGTGCTGCCGGCGCTGATCAGCCGGCGGGTGCCCGCCGAGGCGCGCGGCAGCGGCATCGCGGCCGCGCAGACCGTGGTCGTGGTGGCCCGGTTCGTCGTTTCGCTGGTTTTCGCCGCGCTGTGGCAGACAATGGGAAGCTCGCACGCGCTCTACCTGGCCGCGATCCTGCTGACCGCCGGCATCCTGCTCGCCGGCCTGCTGCTCAAGGGCGTCGACGCCCCGGTCCTCGACCTCGACCCAGTAAGCGACCCGGCGACCCAGAACGAGAACGAGAACGAGAACGAGAAGGAAACCGCGTGAACGTCCGGGCCCGGCTGCTCACCCTCGTCGCGATCGTCGTACTGGCCGTCATCGGCACGGTCGTCTACGTCGCGAACGCGCGCAGCGACCAGAAGAAGGCGGTGGCGTCGGCGAAACCGGTGCCGACCGCGGACCTGGGCACGCTGACGGCCGCGCCGCACGTCGTCTTCCGCAGCACCGCGATCGGCGACGACTACGGGCACCTGGCGGTGGTGTCGCTGGCCGACCCGTCCGGGCCACGAGCGTTGGCCCCGGTCAGCTGCGACCGGCTCTACGCCCGCGCCGGCGAGTCGGTCTGCCTCTACGCCAAGCCGGGACTCGTCACGACGTACCGGGCCGAGGTGCTGGGCGCGGACTGGTCGGTCAAGCAGACGCTTCCGCTCTCCGGGGTGCCCAGCCGAACCCGCATCTCGCCGGACAGCACCATGGTCGCCACCACGACGTTCGTCACCGGCCACGACTATTCGTCGCCCGGCCAGTTCTCGACCGCGACGCTCGTGACCAAGGTGGGCAGCAAGAAGAGCGTCAACATCGAGAACTTCAAGCTGACGGTCGGCGGCAAGCGCGTCACCGCGTCGGACCGGAACATGTGGGGCGTCACGTTCGTCGACGACGACAACTTCTACGCCACCGCCGCCACCGGCGGCAAGACATGGCTGGTCAAGGGAAGCCTGTCGGC
>DASWRZ010000147.1:0-11356 GCA_036402935.1 Actinoplanes sp. | reverse complement strand
GTGGCGGCGAGGTTGACGATGCGGCCCCAGCCACGCTCGGCCATGCCGCCCTGGACCGCCCGGCTGCACAGGAACGCGGTGCTCAGGTTGCGGTCGATCTCCGACTTCCACTCGTCGTACGTCAGCTGGGCGACCGGGCGCAGCACCTCGGGCGAGGCCCGGCTCGCCAGGCCGGCGTTGTTGACCAGCACCTCGACGTCGCCCAGCTGGTCGGAGATGGCGTCGGCGAGGGCACCCACCTCGGCCTCGTCGGTCAGGTCGGCGACGAAGCCGGTGATGCCCAGCTCGGCGGCCCGCTCGTGGATGCGCCGGGTGGTCGAGACGATCGCGACCCGGGCGCCCAGGTCGCGCAGGCGGCGGGCCGTCGCGTAGCCGATGCCGTCGGGGCTGCCCGCGCCGGTGACCAGGGCGACCTTGCCGTCCAGGCGAAGGGTGACCGGGGCGACCTCGCCCTCGGCCTCCGGGGTCGCGGGATCGGCCACCTCGGCGGCGGCGTCGGCAGCGGCGTCGGGCGCGGCGGAGCGCGGCCGGCGGCCGGCGGGTCGGGTGGCGTCGCGCCGGGTGCGGCTGCCCCCGGTGGAGCGGGCGTCGAAGACCATGCGGCAGATCCTGCCCGGTCCCGCGATCCAGGGCAAACATCGCGGCCCTCGTGGCGTACGGCGGCCCGGCGCGCCCGGGAGACGAGCTCCGGAGAAACGGCCGTAAACCTGGGAAGCGATCCGAACGGACGATCTTGACGGGGCGTCGAGCACGGCTCGCCACACCTATAGTTGACGACCCGAACACCGCTGGCCGGAGGCCCGATGACGACTCCACCGCACGAGCCGCTGCCCGCACCGGATCCGCAGCCCGACCAGCTGTACCCGGCCTACCCGCCGCCGGGCTCCGGGGCGCCGTCGGGCCACGGGGCACCGCCGCGATACGGAACGCCGCCGGGTGGCGAGGCAACGCCGGGGTACGGGACACCGCCGGGTGGCGGGACACCGCCGAGGTACGGGACACCGCCGGGTGGCGAGGCAGCGCCGGGGTATGGGCTGCCGCTGGGATATGTGACGCCGGCGGGCGGCTGGGCGGCGCCGGGCTACGGGACGCCGCCCGCATATGGGGTGCCGCCCCGGGCCGGCGACGAGATGCCGGGCGGGTTCGGGATGCCAGCCGCCGGATATGGGATGCCGCAGCCGTACTACCCGTACCCGTACGTGGTCAAGCGGCCCTACGAAGGGCTGGCGGTCGCCTCGCTGGTCGTGTCGTGCGCCGGGGTGTTCGGGCTCTGCACCTACGGTATCGGCGGTGTGCTGGGCATCGTCGGAGCGATCCTCGGGCACTTCGCGCGTTCGCGGCTTAGGCACAACGGCCGGGAGGGCGACGGCCTCGCGCTGGCGGGGATCATCGTCGGCTGGGCGCTGGCCGCGGTCTCGGCCGTGATCGTGACCGTGCTGATCGTGTTGATCGCCGGCGGCTCGGACGACACGATCTAGCTGAAGGGTTGCATCGGGCTAGCTGAAGGGTTGCATCGGGCCCTGGCCGACGATCACGAGCGGGGCCCGGCTGCCGTAGCGGGCCGGCAGTTCGAGGCGGGCCCGGTCGAGGTCCTGGGTGCCGACCTCGACGCCGGTGCCGTCGTGGCGGGCGCCGATGGTGACGATGCGGATGCCGCGGGCGGTCCAGAACGACAGGTCGGCCACCACCCGGTCGTGCCAGACGCCCAGGTCGGCGGCCGAGTGCGCCGCGTCCCGCACGACGATGCACGTGTTCTCGGCCGCCTGCCGGATGAAGTCGTCGAAGCGGGCCGAGGGAACGCGGTACACCATCGCGCGTACGTGCTCTTGATCGACCTCGATGCCCGCGTAGCTGTCCGTGAAGTCCTGGCGGCCGCCGCGGTCGATGCGGCCGATGGCCGCGTCGAGCGCGGCCGGGGTCGTCGGCATGGTGAGGCCGCCGACCGCGATGCTCTCGGGCCGGCGGGCGAGTTCGCAGCCCGCGGTGCTCCAGCCGCCGGTCAGACCGGGGGTGAGCGCCTCGTCGTCGGGGTCACCGCAGCCGCCGATCATCAGAACCGCCCCCAGCGCCAGACACGATAGGACCAGACACGATACGAGCCGAAGCATTGCACACCCCCTCCCTATCTCGCCCGGAGTCGAGCCGCCACTAAAGGGACTAACGGGACGACTCGCCCGGGGAAGCGGGTCCGGGAGCCGGGCTTGCCTGAGCGCGGTTCCCCAGTACGACCACGGCCACCCCGAGCAGGAGAACGACCAGGCCGGGAAGCGCGGCCAGGTGCGGCCGCTGGCCCAGCCAGACCCAGGCGATCAGGGTCGCGCCGGGCACCTCGAGCAGGGCGAGCACGCTCACGGTGGTGGCCGGCGCGCGGTGGAGCGCGTAGTTGAACATCGAGTGCCCGAGCAGCTGGGCGCCGGCCACGATGGCCAGGATCGCGAGCCAGGTGTGCTTGTCGTAGCCGCCCAGCGACACGTGCCCGATCAGGCACACCGCCAGGAGCAGGATCGCACAGGTGCCGTAGCAGATCCATGTGTAGGTCGTCGTGCTCAGCTCGGCCCGGGCCCGCTCCCCGAGCGCGGTGTAGACCGCGACGGCGATCCCCCCGAGCAGCGCCAGGACGTCGGAAAGCACGGCCCGGCCGGAGACGCTGACGTCGACGCCGGTCGCCCACGCCGTACCCGCGACCGCGAGCGAGATGCCGACCCAGCCGGCCGGCGAAGGCCGCCGGCCCTGGGCCGCGGCGATCAGGCCCTGCCAGACCGGCTGGGTCGCGACCAGCGCGGTCGCCGTGGCGACCGATCCGAGCTGGACGCTCGGCATCCAGGTGGCGAAGTGCGCGGCCAGCGCGATCCCGGCGAGCACGCAGAACAGCAGGGCGTCCCGCCGGCGCACGACGCGCCTCAGTTCACCGCGGCGGGGTCCGAGACTGATCGGCGTGAGTGCGACGGTCGCGAGGCCGGTGCGCCAGAAGGCGACGGCCAGCGCCGGGGCGGCCGCGAAGGCGATCAGGGGCGCCGATGAGGACACCGCCAGAACGGCCATGACCAGGGACAACACCGTTGCGGTGTGCGGTGAGCGCGTATTCATCCCCGGCCGTCGCTTCTTGCCTTGTGTACCACAGTTGATAGACGCCTATTGAACGCAGAGTGACGCTGCGACTACAGTCGCGCCGGTTGCCCCCGACCGATTCAACCCCTCGATGCCGTGGAGGCTGATTTACCGTGCCCGCATACCGTGCGGTGGTCTTTGACTTTTTTGGCACGTTGACCCGCTCGGTTCAGCGCGGACCCCAGCACGCCGAGATCGCCCGGGCGCTCGGCGCCGACCCGGAGGCCGTACGCGGTGTCCTCGATCGCACGTTCCGGGCGCGGGCGGTCGGCCGCTACGGCGACGCGGCGGCCACCCTGCGCTGGGTCATCGAGCAGGCCGGCGGCCGGCCCCGCCAGGCTCAGGTGCGGGCCGGCGTACCGGCCCGGATCAACGCCCTCAAGGCCGACACCCGCCTGCGAGGCGATGCGATCAGCGCACTCTCGGCGATTCGCCGGCGCGGACTGCGTACGGCGGTGATCAGCGACTGCACCCACGAGCTGCCCGCCTTCCTGCCCGGGCTCCCGATCGGGCCCCTGCTCGACGCCAAGATCTACTCCGTACGCCTGGGAGTCTGCAAGCCGGACCCGCGCATCTACCTTGCCGCGTGCCGTGAGCTGGGCGTTTCGCCGAGCGACTGCCTTTACGTCGGCGACGGTGGCAGCCACGAGTTGTCCGGGGCCGCGGCGGTCGGCATGACACCGGTCCGTCTGGCCGCGCCCGACCTCGCCAACCACCTGGTCTTCGACGCCGACACCAACTTCGCCGGGTGCACGGTCCGTTCGCTGACCGAGGTGATCGGACTGGTCGATCGCGCCCGGATGGAGTCGGCGGCAGCGATGAGCGGCGAGGCCGTGCGAGGATGAGCCGGTGACGTCCGCGGTCCTCGATGAGGCGCTCAAGAAGGCGGCGCTGGCCTGGGTCTCGGTCGGCGACGGGCCGGCGCTCGGGCTTTGGTGCATGCCGCTCGACGGCTCGCTGATCGTGGTGACCGGGCCGGGCGAGCAGTTCGCGCCCGACCTGCCCGGCGCCCAGCGCGCGACGGTCCGCCTGCGCGGCGACAACGGCGGCCTGATCGTGGTGGCCGAGATGACGGTCGCCCGCATCCTGCCGGGCAGCGACGACTGGGATGCGACGGCGCCGCAGCTGGCGACGAAGCGGCTCAACGCGCACGGCTCGGCCGACCGCGTGGTGACCCGCTGGGTCGAGGCCGGCTGCACGGTGCTGCGGTTGAGCCCGGTCGAGGACGCCACGGTGACCGCGCCGGATCTGCCGTCGGAGTCGGCCGGCGCCGAACCGCGGGACACGCCGGCCCGGGTCGAGGTGCGCCGCCCGTTCCGCCTGCATAAAGTCCGCCGGCGCTGAGCCGGGCGTCTCGGAAGGGCTGAGCCAGCCGTCTCAAAGGCGCTGAGCCAGACCGTCTCAAAAGCGCTGAGCCAGACCGTCTCAAAGGCGTCTCGGATGCGCTGAGCCGTACGTCTCAGCCGACGAACGGTGGGACGGCTATCTCGCCCTTGGCGATGGGTACGACGTGGCCCGTCACCGTCGCCGAGACCGCGGCACCGTCGGCGGCGGTCACGGTGCAATCCATCAGAGACGGGCGCTTCATTTCCGAGCCCTGGTGGACCCGGTAGGACGACGTGCCCTGTGACGGTAGCCAACCCGCGGCCACCAGCCACACCCCCAGGCCCAGAGCCGCCGAGCCCGTCGCCGGGTCTTCCCAGACGGCATCGCCCGGCACGAAGACACGGGCATGAGCACGGTCGCCCTCCCAGGCGAACACGCAGACGCCGTCCACCCCGCCCCGGGCCGCCGCGGCCAGATCGAGTTGGGCGGCGGGGAGGGCTTCCCGGCGTACGGGAAGAAACGCCCAGCTCAGGCCGCACCCGGCGGAACGTGGGGCAGCAAGCTCGCCCCCGGCCAGGTCGGTCGAGCGGAGCGAGACCGCCGCGAGGAGCGGCGCCGGATCGAGCGCCGTGCCCAGCGTCGGCGGACCGCCGGTGAGCGTGGCCGTGCCCGCGGCGGTCACCGTGATCGACAGCAGGCCGGCGCCGCACTCCTGCACCACCTCGCCCGGGCCGAAAAGGCCGCGTCGCATCGAGGTCACCGCGGCGCCCACGCTCGGGTGGCCGGCGAACGGGAGCTCCGACGAGCCGGTGAAGATGCGGGCCCGATAGGTCGCCGACGGGCCGGTGGGGTCGAGGACGAAGACCGTCTCCGAAAGGTTGAACTCGCGGGCCAGCGTCTGCATCTGATCGTGCGCCAGGTCGGCCGCGCCGTAGACGACGGCCAGCGGATTCCCGGCGAAGGGCCGGTCGGTGAACACGTCCACGATCTCGTAAGCCACGATGGACATGTCCGGACCCTAACCTAGGCTGGTTCCGTGACCCTGGGGACGAGGATTTATCTGGCTCGCCTCGCCGGGCTGGGCGTGTTCGACCCTAACGGCGACCGCGTGGGCCGGGTTCGCGACAGCGTGGTGCGGCTGCGCACCACCAACCGGCCGCCGCAGGTGGTCGGCCTGGTCGCCGAGATGGCGCTGCGCCGGCGGATCTTCCTGCCGATCGGGCGGGTCACCTCGATGGACAGCGATGCGGTCGTGCTCAGCACCGGCACCCTCAACCTGCGGCGGTTCGAGAAGCGGCCCAACGAGCTGCTGGTGGTCGAGGACCTGCTCGACCGGCGGGTGACCGTGACCGGCGACGACGACGACGAGGGCACGCCGGCCACCGTCGTCGACATCAGCATGGAGCTCAACCGCAACACCGAGTGGCTGGTCACCCGGGTCGCGGTGCGTGGGCTGACCGGGCGACTGGGTCGGCGCGGACACGTCTACCAGGTGGAATACAGCCGGGTGCGGGGCCTGGTCGGGCCGACCGACACTCAGGGCACGGCGAATCTGCTGGCGCTGCTCGAGCAGATGCGGCCGGCCGACATGGCGAACGCGCTTCAGGACCTGCCGGACGCCCGGCGTAACGAGGTGGCGGCCGCGCTGAGCGACCGGCGGCTGGCCGACGTGCTCGAGGAGCTGCCCGAGCACGACCAGGTGGAGATCATCGCCGGGCTGGAGCGGGAACGGGCGGCCGACGTGCTCGAGCGGATGGACCCGGACGACGCCGCCGACCTGCTGGCCGAGTTGCCGCAGGTGGAGCAGACGCTGCTGCTCGACCTGATGGAGCCGGACGAGGCCGATCCGGTGCGGCAGTTGCTGAGGTACGACCCGGGTACGGCCGGCAGCATGATGACTTCCGAACCGGTGATTCTCACCCCGGACACGACGGTTGCCGAGGCGCTGGCCCACATCCGGGAGCCGGAGCTGTCACCGGCCCTGGCGGCCCAGGTCTTCGTCGCCCGGGCGCCGTCGGCCACGCCGACCGGGAAATACCTGGGCATGGTCTACTTTCAGCGGCTGCTGCGCGAGCCTCCGTCCTCGATCCTCGGCGGCATCGTCGACAACGACCTCGACCCGCTGCGGCCGGAGATGACGTTGGCCGAGATCACCCGGCGGATGGCGACCTACGACCTGGTCGCGCTGCCGGTCGTCGACTCGGCTCGCCGGCTGCTCGGCGCGGTCACCGTCGACGACGTGCTCGACCACTCGCTGCCGCGCGACTGGCGCGATCGCGATCTGAACGAGCCCGAGGAGGTCGAGCTGTGACGGAACCCCGCCGCGACCGCACCGACCGCCTCGATCAGCCGATCGAGCCGGGCCGGGTGCGTCTGCCCCGGTTCAACCCGGAGGCGTTCGGCCGGATCTCCGAGAACATCGCCCGCTACATGGGTACGGCCCAGTTCATCGTCTGGATGACCATCGTGATCGGGGCCTGGTTCGCCTGGAACACGCTGGCTCCGCCGAAACTGCAGTTCGACCCGTACACGTTCACCTTCCTCACGCTGATCCTCTCGCTGCAGGCGTCCTACGCCGCGCCGCTGATCCTGCTGGCGCAGAACCGGCAGGCCGACCGGGACCGCCTGACGATGGAGGAGGACCGGCGCCGGGCGGCCGCCCAGAAGGCCGACACCGAATATCTGACCCGCGAGATCGCCTCGCTCCGGATCGCCCTCGGCGAGGTCGCGACCCGCGACTTCCTCCGCAACGAACTGGCCCGGCTGGCCGACGAACTCGACGAGGCGGCGCTGCGGCGGGAGAAACGCGCGCGTATGGAGTGGGAGGACGACCACTCCTGACCCCGACGTAGCATGGTCGCCATGTCCGCAGCACCCGCCGCAACGCTCGAGGACGCGATCCAGGCCGCACTGGCGACCGTCGACGATCCCGAGATCCGCCGCCCGATCACCGACCTCGGCATGGTCAAGGGCTTCACCGTCACCGACCGCCGAATCACCGTCGAGCTGCTCCTCACCGTCAGCGGATGCCCGCTGCGCGACAAGCTCAACAACGACATCACCGCCGCCCTCACCAAGCTGCCGGGGATCGACGAGGTGCGGGTCGATTTCGGCGTGATGAGCGAGGAGCAGCGCAAAGAGCTGCAGGCCACGCTGCGCGGTGGCGGCGCCGCCGCCGCCGAACCGGTCATTCCGTTCGCCCAGCCGGGCTCCCGCACCCGGGTGTACGCGGTGGCGAGCGGCAAGGGCGGCGTCGGTAAGTCGAGCGTGACCGTCAACCTGGCCGCCTCGCTCGCCCAGCGGGGCCTGTCGGTCGGCGTGATCGACGCGGACATCTACGGCCACTCGGTGCCGCGGATGCTCGGCGTCGACGGCCGGCCCACCCGCGTCGAAGACATGATCATGCCGCCGCAGGCGCACGGCGTGAAGGTGATCTCGATCGGCATGTTCACCGCCGGCAACGCCGCGGTGGTCTGGCGGGGTCCGATGCTGCACCGCGCGCTGCAGCAGTTCCTGGCCGACGTCTACTGGGGCGATCTCGACGTGCTCCTGCTCGACCTCCCGCCGGGCACCGGCGACGTGGCGATCTCCCTGGCCCAGCTGCTGCCCAACGCCGAGATCCTGGTCGTCACGACCCCGCAGATGGCGGCCGCCGAGGTGGCCGAGCGGGCCGGGGCGATCGCGATGCAGACCCACCAGCGCCTGGTCGGCGTGGTGGAAAACATGTCGTGGCTGGAACTGCCGGACGGCTCCCGCATGGAGGTCTTCGGCTCGGGCGGCGGGCAGACGGTGGCCGACTCGCTGACTAAGACGGTGGGCGCCTCGGTGCCGCTGCTCGGTCAGGTGCCGCTCGACACCCGGGTACGCGAGGCGGGCGACGCCGGCACCCCGATCGTGCTGGTCGACGCGGAGACTCCGGCGGCCAAGGCGTTCGCCGCGGTGGCCGACCGGCTGGCGGTGCGGCGCGAGTCGCTGGTCGGCAAGCCCCTCGGCCTGATGGTCAACAACCGGCGCTGACCCTCACCGGTCCGGCCTCCCTCAGAGGCCGGGCCTTTCACGTCGCGCTGGGGCTTTCAGCTCGCCGCCAGCGCTTCAAGACACGCTCCGGACTTCAAGTCGCGCTCCGGACTTCAGCTGGCGCTCGGGCCTTCAAGTCGCGCCGTGGGCTCAGGCCACGCTGGGCCTCAGGCCACGCTGGCGCTTCAGGTGCGCTGGGGCTTCAGGTGCGCTCGGGCTCCAGGTGCGGCTGGGGCTTCAGGTCGCGTCGAGGTCGAAACGCTGGCTCAACGCGCGCGGGGAGTCGGGTGCCACCGAGCTGCTGGATGCGGACGACGGCGCTTCGGCCGGCGTGCGGGGGTCGGCTTTGGCGGCCACGGCGGCGATGTCGTCGCGGACCCCGGTCAAGTCCTGCTTCACGTCGTCGAAGAGGCCCTGGAGCGGCTTGCGGATGGCCGCCTCGTCCTCCTCGCTGAGCAGGTGCTTGCGGATGAACGCCTTGGGGTGCAGATCCTGCAGCTGGATGTCGGTGCCGAGCTCGCGGCTCAGGTCGCTGGTCGCATTCTGAGCCATCGCCCGCAGGCCGCGCAGCATCCTCAGGCCGTCGCCGATCACCTTGGGCAGGCGCTCGCCGAAGATCAGCAGCGCGAGCAGGAGCAGCGCGCCGATCTCCCACCAGTTCAGGTTCTCGAACACGAGGGGGCCTCCCTAAAACGTCCCGCGCCAAGACTACGCACGGAATCGGGCTCGCGGCAGCCCGCGGCGTCAGTTCGCGTCGGCGACCAAGGTCACCGAGGTGGTCTTGGTGTCGGAGCCGCGACGGTACTCGATCGGGATCGTCGCGCCGGGCGCATAGCTGCGGACCAGGGCGATCAGGTCGGTGCCGTCGTCGAGGACATGGCCGTCGAGCTTGGTGATGGTGTCGCCGGCCTTGAGCCCGGCCGCGGCGGCGGGACCGGACGGCTCGACCGTACGCAGTTTGGCGCCGCCGGTGCCGGTGCCGGTGGCGCTGGTCGTGACCTCGGCGCCGATGACCGTACGGCGGGCCTTGCCGTGGTCGATGATGTCGGTCGCCATGCGGCGGGCCTGGTTGATCGGGATCGCGAAGGCGAGCCCGATGTTGCCGGCCTCGGTCTCGGTGCCGCCGATCGAGCGGATCACCGAGTTCATGCCGATCACACGGCCGGCGGCGTCGACCAGCGGGCCGCCCGAGTTGCCCTGGTTGACCGCGGCGTCGGTCTGGATGGCCGCGTAGTAGCGGGTCGGTCCGCCCGGGTCGTTGGCCTCGATCGGCCGGTCGAGCGCGCTGATGATGCCGGCGGTGACCGTGTTTTCGAGGTCGAGCGGCGAACCGAACGCGAACACCGGGTCACCGACCGCGATCGAGTCGGAGTTGCCGAACGTCACCGGAGTGAGGCCGGATTTTGCGACCTTGATCACGGCGATGTCGGACTCCTGGTCGTGGCCGACGAGGGTGGCCTGCGCGGTCGAGCCGTCGACGAACGCCACCGTGATGCTGCCGTCGGCGCCCTCGACCACGTGGTCGTTGGTGATCACGTAACCGTCGGTGGAGGCAACGAAGCCGGAGCCGATCGCCCCGGTGACCCGCACCGTGACGACGCTCGGCTGCACCTTCTTGACGATGCCGGCCTGCGAGTCGGGGGCCCGGTTGGCGGCTGCCGGGGCCTGGGTCGGGGTCGCCCCGAGGGCGGCGCCACCGCCCCCGCCGACACCGCTGCGAACCGCGAACAGGTAGCCCAGCGCACCGCCGAGCGAACCCGCCAGCAGGGCCGTGACCAGGCAGATCGCCATCACCGAGCCGAGCGAGCGGCGGGGCGCGTCGGGATCGGCGACCCGCTCGGGGGCGGCCCCGGAGTCGGCCGGAGCGGCCGGGACTACGACCTGGGCCGGAGCGTACGGATCGCGCCACGGGTCGCTCAGCGCGTCGGACCACCAGGGTGACGATCCGGAGGGCGAACCGTTGGCGGCCGGCGGCGTGACAGGTCGCGCGTTCCAGCCGTCGGTCACAGCTCAGCCTCCCAGTCGCGATCCTGCGGGAGCACGCTCCCCGTCCAGGATGACACGGATCAGGATGCCACGGATCCACGAGCCGGCCCGGGGCGGCCCGTTTATCCATCGACGGGCCGGTGTGAGGGTTGCGAGGCTCGCTCTACTCTCTTATCCCATGTACGCCGGTTATCCGCGTGCATGCCCGTCGCCGCCCGGAGGTCGTCATCGTCCCGCCAGCCCGTCCGCTCGGCCCGTCGACGGCCCAGTCGCTGCAGTTCGCCGAGGCGTACGCCGCCGAGGACGCCGTGCTGCAGACCGCCCGCGGGCTCGCCGCCGAGCTCGGCCTCGACGCCGTCAGCGCGGCCGCCGGCTCGGTGCTGCGGCTGCTGGCCGCCGCCGGCAGCGCCAAGGCGGTCGTCGAGATCGGCACCGGTGCCGGGGTGAGCGGGGTCTGGCTGCTGCGCGGCATGCGGGCGGACGGTGTGCTCACCACGATCGACGTCGACAACGAGCACCAGCGGATCGCCCGGCGGATCTTCGTGGCGGCCGGGTTCGCGACCTCACGTACGCGGATCATCACCGGGCGTGCGCTCGACGTGCTGCCCCGGCTCGCCGACGGGGTCTACGACGTGGTCTTCGTCGACGCCGACGCGACCGAGATCGGCGCCTGTGCCGAGGCCGCGCTGCGTCTGCTTCGGCCGGGTGGGACCCTGCTGGTCAACGGGGCGATGGCGGGCGGCCGGATCAACGACCCGTCGGCCCGTGACGTCGAGACTCTGACGATCCGGGAGACCGTGCGGGCCGTCCGGGAGTCCGAGGAGTGGATCCCGGCCATCATCCCGTCCGGCGCCGGCCTATTGGCCGCCGTCAAACGCTGAGGCGCCGTCCAGCCCGTCCGGCGCCCCGTTCACTGGCC
>DASWRZ010000146.1:0-7159 GCA_036402935.1 Actinoplanes sp. | reverse complement strand
CCTTGTGACACAAGGGTTTTTTTCGGCCGAATGTTTGTGTCTGCTGGTCAGAGGGCATACGGTGCGCGCAGAATGGCTCGCATTGGGCCAATGATGCTTGTTACCGACTCGGGGACCACAGAACGACCCAGTCGGGGCAGGCATCAGTTCTCACGTTCGGGAGGAAAACCGTGAACAAGGCCGAGCTCATCGAGGCGCTCGCCGCCCGACTCGGAGACCGGAAGACCGCGACGGCGGCTCTTGAAGCCGTCATCAGTGAGGTCGAAAACGCTGTCACCAAGGGCGACAAGGTGGCCATCACCGGCTTCGGCTCCTTCGAGAAGCGGGTGCGCAACGCGCGCACGGCGCGCAATCCGCGCACCGGCGAGGCGGTCAAGGTAAAGAAAACATCGGTGCCGGCCTTCCGCCCGGGAACTGCTTTCCGGGACATGGTCGCGAGCGGAAAGGTCGCCAAGGCCGCGCCGGCCAAGAAGGCGGCCACCGCCACCAAGGCGACCGCGGCGAAGACTGCCGCGGCGACCAAGGCCGCACCGGCCAAAGTGACGGCCACCAAGGCGGCCGCCACCAAGACGACCGCGGCGAAGAAGACCACGGCGACCAAGGCTGCTCCGGCCAAGACGGCGGCGGCGACCAAGACTGCGGCTCCGGCCAAGACGGCGGCGGCGACCAAGACCGCGGCCGCCAAGAAGACGACGACCGCAGCCAAGACGACCACCGCGGCCAAGAAGACGACCGCCACCAAGGCGGCTCCGGCCAAGACCGCGGCGGCGACGAAGACCGCAGCCGCCAAGAAGACGACGACCGCGGCGAAGAAGACCACGGCGACGAAGGCAGCCCCGGCAAAGACGACGGCGGCGAAGAGGACGACTGCGGCCAAGGCGACCGCGGCCAAGACGACCGCGGCCAAGACCACCGCGGCCAAGACGACCGCGGCCAAGAAGACCACGGCTACCAAGGCCGCTCCGGCCAAGACGGCCGCGGCCAAGAAGACGACCGCCCGCAAGACGACGACGGCAGCCGCCGTGACGCCGGCCCGGGCACGTGCCACCAGCACGACGCGCAGCACCGGGACTCGCAAGACCCGCTGACGTCGCCGCAGGCCGACGACAGGCGTCCACCGGTATCGGTGGACGCCTTTCGTGTATCGGGCCCGCAAACAGCCGTTACGACGTCCGCGTGGACCCTAGTTTCCGGGCATGGACCGCAGATCGATGCCGCGCGGCCTGGTCGCCCGGGCCCTGTTCGCCGTGCTGCTGTTCGCCGCGGCCGTCGTACCGTCGTGGACACTCGGCGACCTGGCCGAGGACTGGACCGGCTGGGGCCTGCTCGACTGGCTGGTCACCTGCGCCGGAAACGCCGTCGCCGTACGCCTCCTGGCCCCGTTCGGCTCCTACCGCCCGCGGGACGCCTGGCTGGGTCTCGTCCCGATCTACGGCTGGTACGTCACGTGTGTGCTCTGCTGGCGGGTCGCGCTGCTGCCCTATCGGGACTGGGAGCCGCGCGACGACGAGCTGTGGCGGGCCCGCTGGCTGACCGGCGACCTGCTCGGCTACTGGCGGGCCGACCCGGTCGCGGGCGAGCGCCGACCGGTCAGATCCGGGAGCGGCCCGGCGAGCCGTCACCGGCCTGAGTGAGCGATGAGCCGGTCCGATCCGGGAGCGGCCCGGCAAGCCGTCACCGGCCTGAGTGAGCGATGAGCCGCTCAGATCCGGGACAGGCCCAGCAAGCGGTCGCCGGCCCAGGTGAGCACCCAGCCGCCGCCCTTGGGCGTCTTGTAGGGCGCGTAGTCCTCTTCGTCGTTCAGGGCGGCCAGCAGGAACGGGATCACCTTGCCCTGGCTGCAGATCACCGGCGTCGGGCCAGGCACGAGTTCGAGCAGCCGCTGCAGGGCGACCTTGGCCTTGGCCGGGGCGTCGTCGGCCTCGGCCGGTTCGGCGAACGCGCGGTCGAGCACGATCGGCTGGTCGCCGAGCGCGGCGGCCAGCGGCTCGAGGGTCTGCTTGCAGCGCAGCGGTGTGGCGGCGTAGAGCCGCTTCGGTGCGATCAGTGCGTAGAGCTGTGCGATCAGCGCGGCCTCGGCCTGCCCGCGCTCGTCGATCGGGCGCAGCGAGTCGTTGCCGCTCCACTTCTTGCGATCGCCGGCGTGCGCGTGCCGCACCAGGCCGACCACCGAGGTGACGGCCGGCATCGCGGCGAGCGCTTCGACCAGTGGGAGCTCATCGGCGTACGTCAAACGGCCGATCGCCTCGGCGATCGGCAGCCACACCGCGCCGTCGACCTCGTGGGTGTCCTGAGGGTCGAGCCGTGCGTCGCCGGCGGCTTCCATGAGCCAGAAGTCGACGGTCTTGGGTCGGCCGTCGGGCAGCGTGTAGCCGACCTGGGGAAGCAGCAGCTGGGGGCGGCCGGTGACGCCGGTCTCCTCGGTGACCTCGCGGACCGCGGCGGCCAGCGGGTGCTCGCCCTTTTCCAAGGTGCCCTTGGGCAGGCTCCAGTCGTCGTAGCGCGGGCGGTGCACCAGGCACACCTCGACCGTGTCACCGGCCCGGCGGTAGAGAACACCGCCGGCGGCGAGGACGGCATCGGCCATCAGGACGCCCGTCCGATGGTGCGGCGCAGCAGCGCCTCCTGCAGGTGGGTGTGCGGGGCGGTCGGGTTGCCCGGACGGCGGTGCCAGTTGCCGTCGCCGGAGAGGTCCCAGCCCTCGGTGTCCTCGTCCATCGACAGTTCGAGCACCTCGCGCAGGTTGTCACGGGCCGACGGCATGGTGACCCGGACCAGCGCCTCGACCCGGCGGTCGAGGTTGCGGTGCATCAGGTCGGCCGAGCCGATCCAGTATTCGGCGTCGTCGCCGGCGCCGAACCGGAAGACCCGCGAGTGCTCCAGGAAACGGCCGACGATCGAGCGCACCCGGATGTTGTCGGACAGGCCGGGTACGCCCGGGCGCAGCGCGCACATGCCCCGGATGACCAGGTCGATCTTGACGCCGTCGTGCGAGGCCCGGTAGAGGGCGTCGATCGACTCCTCGTCGACCAGCGAGTTGACCTTGAACTGGACCAGGCCCGGTCCGCCCTCCCGAGCGATGCGGGCCTGCTCCTCGATCCGCTCGATGAGGCCCGAGCGCACGCCGTGCGGCGCCACCAGCAGCCGGCGGAACGAGCGCTGGCGGCTGTAGCCGGTCAGCACGTTGAACAGGTCGGTGACGTCGGCGCCCACCTCGGGATCGGCGGTGAGCATGCCGAAGTCCTCGTAGAGCCGGGCCGTCTTGGGGTGGTAGTTGCCGGTGCCGATGTGGCAGTAACGCCGGATCTGGTTGCCCTCCTGGCGCACCACCAGCGCCGTCTTGCAGTGCGTCTTGAGGCCGACCAGGCCGTAGACGACGTGGCAGCCGGCCCGCTCCAGGGTGCGTGCCCAGGCGATGTTGGCGACCTCGTCGAACCGGGCCTTCACCTCGACCAGCACGACCACCTGCTTGCCGGCGGCGGCCGCGTCGACCAGGGCGTCGACGATCGGCGAGTCGCCCGAGGTGCGGTAGAGCGTCTGCTTGATCGCCAGGACCTGCGGGTCGGCCGCGGCCTGCTCGATGAAGCGCTGCACGCTGGTCGAGAACGAGTGGTAGGGGTGGTGGACCAGGATGTCGCTCTCGCGCAGCCGGTTGAAGACACTGCGCGGAACCTCGCCGTCGGCCAGCTGCGGATGGGTGGCCGGCACGAACGGGCGGTCCTTGAGGTCGTCGCGGTCGCACTCGCTGAACACCTGCCAGAGCGCCGACAGGTCGAGCAGGCCGGGCACCCGCAGGACGTCCTCGCTGTCCATGTCGAGCTCGCGGACCAGCAGATCGAGCACGTGGTCGCTGATCGAGGCGGCGACCTCGAGGCGTACCGGCGGCCCGAACCGCCGCTGGGCCAGCTCGCGTTCCAGGGCCTGCAGCAGGTCTTCGTCGCGGTCCTCGTCCACCTCGAGCTCGGCGTTGCGGGTCACCCGGAACAGGTGCCACTCGAGGATCTGCATGCCGGAGAAGAGCTGGTCGAGGTGGACCGCGATGAGCTCCTCGACGGGCAGGAAGCGGACGCCGCGCGAGTCGTTCTGCACGGTCACGAACCGCGGCACGTTGTTGGGAACCTTGATGCGGGCGAACAACTCGGTGCCGGCGCCGTCGGGGTCGCGCAGCGCCACCGCCAGGTTGAGTGAGCGGCTCGAGATGTAGGGGAACGGGTGGGCCGGGTCGACCGCCAGCGGGGTCAGCACCGGGAAGACCTGCTCGCGGAAGTAGGTGCGCAGTCGCTCGCGCTCGGGTGCGTCCAACTCGCCCCAGCTGACCAGCTCGATGCCCTCGGCCGACAGCTTCGGCCGGACCTCGTCGGTGAAGCAGGCGGCGTGCCGGCTGACCAGATCGGCCGCGCGTTCGGTGATCATCTCGAGCTGGCCGCGCAGGGACACCCGATCGCCGCCGCGCATCGGCAGCCCGGCACTCAGCCGTCGTTTCAGCCCGGCCACCCGCACCATGTAGAACTCGTCCAGGTTGCTGGCGAAGATGGCCAGGAACTTGGCGCGTTCGAGCAGCGGGGTCTCCGGGTCTTCGGCCAGGGCGAGCACCCGGGCGTTGAAGTCGAGCCACGAGAGCTCACGGTTGAGGAACCGGTCCTCCGGCAGATCCAGGGCGGCCTCGGGTTCCTCGGTCATGACGTGCTCCCTGATCTCATCAAAGACGGGCCCCGCCTGGGCGGGCACGAGGTCGACCGGCATGAGGTCGGCCGGCGCGAGGTCGACCGGCTCAGTCCCAATCGGCACAGTCTCGACCGGCTCGGTGGGCACAGGGGCGGCTTCGACGGTATTGCTCTCGGCGCTCCGGGGCAGGAAACGGCCGCCGGGGCCACGCCGACGGGTTTCGGGAGTCCGGGGCGAGGTCTGCATCGCTCCATCATTGCTGCTGGGAGCCGAACGGGAAACGAGCCGAGCGATGATCAACTCAGCGGATCCCCGGGATTCCCACCCTGTGGACCTCGGCGTCCGGCCCGGATTCGATCGACAGCCGTTGGCCCAGCCGGAGCTGCCGCAACCCGGAGCGGTCGAACGCCTCGGCGCCGAACGCCAGCTCGCTGCCGTCGTCGAGCAGCAGCGTGCCGCTGCGGGTGCCGGGATCGAAGGTCGAGACAGTGCCCTGCATGCCCCGACGCTACCGCGGTCAGGCCGCCGGCACGCAGTCCGGCGTGAGTCCGAGATCACGTAGCAGCTCGCACGTGTGCCGCCCGGCCCCCAGGGCGATCACGGCCGCCAGGTCGGCCGGGGTGTCGACGTCCTGCCGCAGGCCCGGCCAGTCGCCGGCCAGCGGTCGGGCGCCCGACCGCTCGTGCGCGGACGCCGAGCCGATGCCGAACCGCGGGTCGAGCTCCTGCCCGGGCGGGACAGCCAGCAGCACGGTGCCGGTTCCGGCCGCGTCAGCGACGAAACTGCGTCTCTCGGCGGCAACAGCGAGAGCCGCGTCGAGCTGCGAAGGTCGCAGCGCGGGCAGGTCCCCGGCGAGCACCGCCCGGTGGCGGGACAGGCCGGCCACCTCGTCGGCGCCGTACCGCATCGCCCCGTTGAGGTCGGCGCCCGGCCGGTCCGGGACGACCCGGGCGCCCAGGCCGGCCAGCACCTCCCGGACCACCGGATCGTCGGTCACGACCACCAGCTCGCCGACCGCCGAGCCGGCGAGCACGGCGGCCGCGGTGTCGCGGACCATGGCCAGGGCGAGGTCGGCGTGCCGATGGGCGGGAACCGCCCCGCGCAGCCTGCTCTTCGCCGCCGTGAGCCGCTTGACGGGGATCACCGCCGTCCAGTCGAGTGCCACCTCGCCAGTGTGCCAGCGGATACCCCGGCGACCCCTGCCTGGTCCCACGCGCCGCGAACAGGCATGATTTCGTCGCAGGTGCGGACACCGCGGCGGGACACGTCGCATTGAGGGGCGGAGGCGCCGTGGCGCAGCGAGGGCTCGGGTTCTGGCAGCGTTTCGCGGCCATGGTGGTTCTTCCGGTGTTGCGGGTCTGGACCATGCCCACCTGGACCGGGCAGGACAACATCCCGGCCACCGGCGGTGTGATCCTGGTCCCCAATCACGCCTCCCAGTTCGATCCGCTGGTCGTTGCCCACTACATCTACGAAGCCGGCCGCTGGCCGCGTTTCCTGACCAAGGCGAGCCTATGGAACGTGCCGGTCGTCGGCCCGTTCCTCACCAAGGTCAAGCAGATCCCGGTCGAACGGGGCAGTGTGGAGGCGGTGAAGTCGCTCGACGTGCTGATCGACGCCGTCCGGCAGGGCGGCGCCGTGGTGATCTATCCGGAGGGCACCACGACCAAGGAGCCCGACCTGTGGCCGATGCGCGGCAAGACCGGCGCGGCGCGGCTGGCCCTGATCACCGGCGCGCCGGTGATCCCGGTCGCCAACTGGGGGGCCTACCGGATCTTCGACGCCCGCACCGGCAAGCTGAAGCTCGGCCTGCGGGTGCCGGTCAGCGTGACAGCCGGCCCGCCGGTCGGCCTGAGCCGCTGGGTCGGCGCGCCGCCGACCCGGGCGGTGCTCGACGAGATGACCGAGGCGATCATGCTGGACATCCGTGGCCTGGTCGCGGGCCTGCGCGGTGAGGAGCCGCCGCCCCTCTACGAGCGTCCGGCCAATTCGAAGGAGGCGGGCGCGTGAAGGCGGCCGTGATCGGTTCCGGCGCCTGGGGCACCGCGTTCGCGAAGGTGCTGGGCGAGGCCGGCGCCGACGTCACGATGTGGGCCCGCCGGCGGGCCGTCGCGTCCGAGATCGCCGAGTGGCGCACCAACGAGGGCTCGCTGCCCGGCGTACGGCTGCCCGAGCAGGTCACCGGCACCGACGACCTCGCCGCGGCGACCGCCGGAGCCGACCTGATCGCGATCGCCGTGCCGTCCCAGACGCTGCGCGGCAACCTGGCCGAGTGGGCGGGCTCGTTCGGCCCCGACGCCACGATCATCTCGCTGATGAAGGGCATCGAGCTCGGCACGACCAAGCGGATGAGCGAGGTCATCGTCGAGACGGCCGGCGTCGAGGTCGACCGGGTGGTGGTCGTCTCCGGCCCCAACCTGGCCCCCGAGATCGCGCAGCGCCAGCCCACCGCCACCGTGGTCGCCGGACACGACGAGGGCCGGGCCAAGCTGGT
>DASWRZ010000145.1:0-7630 GCA_036402935.1 Actinoplanes sp. | reverse complement strand
CAGCGTGTCGGCGACCACCCGTTGGGCCAGATCCTCAGGATAGAACCGAGTGGGGTCAACGATCGCATGAGCAGAACGCTCAGAGATGACGCCGGCACCCATCGCGTCGATGACGTTAGGGAACAGGCTTTTCACCCGGGTGGCCCACTTGAGGTCATCCTCGGCGTTGGAGGGTGAGAGCTGTAAGGCCATGCCGAGATCGGTGGCGACGAACTCGTCGATGTTGATCTCGGCCATCAGCCGCAGCTTCTCGGCGGCGAGTTGTCGTTGGAGGCGCTCGATCTCGATGATACGAGCGACTTTCCTGTCCATACCAGCGAGTCTACGCCCGGCCAAAGATCGACTCGACGTACGAGCGTCGCTCGATAGGGTGAAGCTGTTGGGGCGCAAACGGATTAGACTTGAAGGTGGCCGGCCAGCTCGTCGATGATGGCGGGCAGCTCGTCCAGGGAACCGCCGCCGAACACGTAGAAGTCGGGGCGGGTGACGACGACCTCCCATTCGTGGGCGGCGAGGTAAGCGGCGTACTTCCCTTCCAAGTCAACGACATCGCTGCCGACATGGACGACCCGGGTGTCGATGTCGGCGAGGAACTTGAGCTGCGTGGACGACAGATAGGACGCTGGGTCGTCGACGGTGGAGATGACGGTGAAGCCACCGCCGACGACGTCGTCGAACAGACCGGTGGTGGAACCCTGGCGCACAACGGCCTGGAGGCCGAGCTCGCCGGCCCCGGGCTGGGCGCTGACGATGCCGGTGAGAGGCGGAATGGTGGGCATGGCGGGCGCATTGCCCGTCCGAAACGCCTCGTCGCGCAACGCGGCCTCGTCGGCGTCGAGCACGGAGGTGACCTTGCCGGTCTCGATGGAGAGATGGGTCCACGCAAGGAGATTGGGCTCACGCTCGGACTGGTATGTCTCGAGCAGCGCGGGGGAGGAGACGCCACGGAGCACGAGATCGAGCTTCCACGCCAGGTTGGTGGCGTCGCGGATGCCGGAGCACATGCCCTGGCCCTGAAAGGGAGGCATGGTGTGGGCGGCGTCGCCGGCCAGGAAGACGCGACCCTGGCGCCAGGCGACGGCGATCTTGGCTTCGAAGTTCCAGACGTGCTGGCGGACAATGGAAAGGTCGTCAGGCGTCAGACCGAGGTGGCCGAGGAGCTCCCAGGCGACGGCGGGGTCGGACATCTGCTCGGCGGTCTCCCCGGGCAGCAACCGCCACTCGAAGCGACGATGCCGCTGTCCCAAGGGAAGCACGGTGGTGGGACGCTCGGGATCACACCACTGGCCGGTGTCGAGCTCGAGATGCACGGGGCGCTTGCGGCGGCAGTCGGCGTTGAGCCACTGCTCGGAGTAGCCCAGGTCGTAGCGGTCGATGCCGAGCTGCTCACGGGTCTGGCTGCGGCCGCCGTCGGCGGCGATCACGTAACGTCCACGGACCACAATGGACTCCGCGGCGCGGGCGGGGCCGTACTCGTCGGCCTCGGAGGCGGGCGAAGTGGCGTACACCTCGACGAAATCCTCGCCCGGCACGACGTTGTCGATCTCGAAACCCCGCCGCAGGGTGACGTTGGGGTCGTCGCATAGGTGAGAGTGCAGGGGGTCTTCCATGGTCGGCTGGTACATCATGAAGTCGGACGGATAGCCGGAGATGCCCTCGGAGGCCCATGGGAACTCGGCGAGCAGCTCGCCCTTGCCGTTGCGCATGGTGTAGGTCTCGCAGGCGATGGCGTCGGAGAGGAACGTGTCGGTGCAGTCCAGCAGCTGCAAGGCCCGCACGACCTCGTGGTCGACATGCCCGGCCCGGGGCAGGTTGTAGAGGTTGGGATGCCGCTCGACGAGTACGACGTCGTGACCGAGCCGGCCGAGCAGGCCGGTGGCCATCAGCCCGACGGGGCCGGCCCCGAGGACAACGACGTCATGCACTTCGGACACGGGAGCTCTCCTCGAACTGGTGGGCGGAACTAGTGGGCGGTGTACCCGCCGTCGATCACCAGGCTGGAGCCGGTGACGAAGGCAGCGGCGGGGTCGGCGAGGTAGACCACGGCTGCGGCGACTTCGGCGACGAGGCCCAGCCGGCCGAGCGGGATCCGGCGCATGGTGTCGGCGCGGAACTCCTCGTCGGCGAAGTATGGTGCGGTCAAAGGGGTTTCGACGTAGCCGGGGGCGACGGCGTTGACCCGGATGCCGTGCGGCCCGAGCTCGACGGCCAGCGCCTTGGTCATGCCCTCGACGGCGTGCTTGGCGGCGCAGTACACGGATCGGTTGGCTGCCCCCACATGCCCCATCTGGGACGACACGGTGATCACCGAGCCGCCACGGCCGGCGGCGATCATGCGGGTGACCACGGCCTGGGTTAGGAAGTACGTGGACCGGACGTTCAGGTCGAAGATCTTGTCGAACGTCGAAGTGGTGACCTCGCCGAACGGCATGGGGTCGTTGGTGCCGGCGTTGTTGACCAACACGTCGACGACGCCGACACCGTCCAACACAGCCTCGAATCGGGGCAGGTCAAGGACGTCACAGGGCACGGCAACGGCTTCGCCGCCGGCGGACCGGATCTCCTCGGCGGCGGAGTCGATCTCCTCAGCGGTACGGCTGACCAGCACCACGCGAGCACCAGCACGACCCAGCGCGATGGCGATGCCCCGGCCGAGACCACGACCGGCGCCGGTGACAAGCGCGGTTCGACCGTCCATAGTGGTCACTTGACCCACGCCGGCAGCTCGCCGCGCACCCGGGTGGCACGGATGTCGCCGGAGCGGGCGTGGCCCTCGAAGAACTCGGCCCGCGCCGCCCGTCCGCACAGCTCACCCAGCGCGGCGCTGGACGCGGTGTTGGTGACCTCCTGGTACGTCACGGTACGCAGGAACTTGCCCACCCACAGACCGCCGGTGTACCGGGCGGCGTGCCGCGTGGGCAGCGTGTGGTTGGTGCCGATGACCTTGTCGCCGTAGGAGACGCAGGTGCCCTCGCCGAGGAACAACGCGCCGTAGTGGTTCATCGACGTCAGCGCCTGGCGCGGGTTCTCGGTCAGCACCTGCACATGCTCGGAAGCGAACTCGTCGGCCAGCTTGAACGCCTCGTCCAGGCTGGAGACCACGTGCACCTGGCCGTGGTCACGCCACGCCGGCTCGGCGAAGTCGCGGGTCGACATTCCCGGCAGCAGGCGGTCAGTGTGCTCGAGCACCGACCGGCCGACGGCCTCGGAGGTGGTGATCAGGATGGCCGGCGAGTCGGGGCCGTGCTCGGCCTGGCTGAGCAGGTCGACGGCGACCAGCAGCGGGTCGGCGGTGTGGTCGGCGATGATCAGGATCTCGGTCGGCCCGGCGAACAGGTCGATGCCGACCTCGCCGAACAGTTGCCGCTTGGCCTCGGCCACGTAGGCGTTGCCGGGGCCGGCGAGCATGTCGACCTTGCCGATGGTCTCGGTGCCGACGGCCATCGCCGCGACCGCCTGCACGCCGCCGAGCAGCAGGATCTCGTCCGCGCCGGCCAGGTGCATGGCGGCGACGGTGGCGGCGGGGATCTCGCCGCGGATGGGCGGCGTGCAGGCGGTGACGCGCTTGACGCCGGCGACCTTGGCGGTCAGCACGGTCATGTGGGCCGACGCCAGCAGCGGGTATCGGCCGCCCGGCACGTAGGCGCCGACGGCGTCGACCGGGTTGTGCTTCTGCCCGAGGAACACGCCCGGGGCCGTCTCCACCTCGAACTCCAGCATCGACGCGAGCTGCTTCTCGGCGAAGCCCCGCACGTTGGCCTGTACGGTCTTGATGTCGTCGATGGTCTGCGCCGGCACGGTGGCGACGATGCGCTCGATCTCCTCGGCCGACAGCCGGAACCGGTCCGGGGACCAGTTGTCGAAGCGGGCCGAGCACTCGCGGACGGCCGCGTCGCCACGGTCGCGGATGTCGGCGATCACCTCGGTCACGGTGGCGGCCACGGCGTCGGAGCCGGCCCGGCCCGTGCCGCTCGGCAGGGCCTTCTTGAGTTCGAGGGTCATGATCGGCTCCTCATCGGCAGGGGCGTGGTGCACCACATGCTGCCACAGATACTCGTAAGTCCGCTAGACATTCGAAAGTTGCTGGACGTATCCGCGGCTTCGCCCCTCGCGCAGGTCGGCCATCGTCGTCTCGGCCGTGCACAGGTACAGCGACCCGCCGCCGAAGGCACAGGCGACGGCGATCCGGCCGTCGGTGTCGATCTCCTCCAACACCTCGCCACCGGCGTTGACGTGCACGAACTTGCCGCCGCCGAACAATGCGATCCAGTACGAGCCGTCAGTGTCCATGGCCAGCCCGTCCGGGAACGGCCCTGGTTCGACGAGCACCCGGTCCCGTCGCAGCGTGCCATCCGGCAGGATCTCGAACACCGAGGTCCGGTCGACGGTCGACTCGTTGACCACCAATTCACTGCCCGTGATGACCATGCCGTTGGGGAACCAGACGTCCTCCGCGGCAATTTTCGGGCCCTCGGCGACCGTATAGGTGAAGATTCGCCCCGGCCGCGGGTCTTCGACGCCCAGCCGGAAGCCGGTGTCGCCGAACCAGGCCCGGCCGTCCGGGCTGACGACCATGTCGTTGAGCAGGCCGGTCGCCGGCACCTCGGCCACCGTCCGCAACTCGAGCCCGTCCCAGACGTTCAGCCGCCGGTCCAGGGCCGTGGCGAGCAGCAACGTGCCGTCGGGCAGAAAGCCGCTGCCCGCGGGCCGTCCCGGCACCTCGCAGACCACCTCGGTCGTCGAAGAATCGACCGTGACCAGGCGATACGCGTGCACGTCCGAGATCCACAGCCGCCCGTCGCGCCACCGGGGCGACTCGGGGTAGACCAGGTCGTCGGCCACCAGCTCGAGTGTCTTCATGGACACACTGTATTCGAATGTGATCCCAGTGCTCGAAAACCGAGGCGGCTCAGAGCTTGTCGGCGTCCATCACGGCCTTGGCGAAGCTCTGCGGGTCCTCCTGCGGCACGTTGTGGCCGATGCCCTTGAGGATGCGGTGGTCGTACTTGCCGGTGAACTTCGACCGGTAGGCCTTGCCGTCGATGGCGGCGCCGTCGAAGTCGCTGGCGATGGTGATCGTCGGCACCGTGATCGGCGGCGCGGCCTGGAGTTTCTGCTCGACGGCGTCGTACTGCGGCTCGCCCTGGGCCAGCCCGAGCCGCCACCGGTAGTTGTGGATCACGATCGCGACGTGGTCCGGGTTGTCGAAGGCCGCGGCGCTCTGGTCGTAGGTGGCGTCGGAGAACTTCCAGCTGGGCGAGGCGGTCTGCCAGATCAGCTTGTTGAAGTCGTGCCGGTTCTGGGTGTAGCCCTGCACGCCACGCTCGGTGCTGAAGTAGTACTGGTACCACCAACCGCGCTCGGCGACCGGGCTGAGCGGCTGCTGCTGGGCCTTGAGGTTGGTCACCAGGTAGCCGCTGACCAGCGCGGCCGCCTTGACGCGCTCGGGCCAGACGGCGGCGACGCAGCCCGCGGTGCGGCTGCCCCAGTCGTAGCCGCCGAGCACGGCCTTGTCGATGTGCAGCGCGTCCATCAGGGCGATCAGGTCCGTCGCGGTGGCGGCCTGCTGTCCATTTCGGACGGAGTCGGCCGACAAAACTGTGGTCGTGCCGTAACCGCGCAGATAGGGCACGATGACCCGATATCCGGCGGCGGCCAGGACGGGGGCCACGTCGACGTAGCTGTAAATGGAGTACGGCCAGCCGTGCAGCAGGAACACCGCGGGACCGTCGGCCGGCCCGTCCTCGGCGTAGCCGATGTTCAGCGGCCCGGCCTTTATCTGCTTGAGGGCGGCGAACTTGGTGCGGCTGGGCGAGGTTGTCGTCGTGGCGGCCGGGGCGGCGGCCTTCTCCGACGAGCAGGCGGCGAGCGTGCCCGCCGCCATCACACCGGCGACGCCCTGCGCGAACAGTCTCCTGCTGATCATCGGAACACTCCTGACGGGAACGGCGGTCACTGCGTTGTCGACGCTAGTGACCGGTGCGGGCGTCAGGCGACCGTCAGATGACGTACGGGGCATACGTCATGGCTCGAGGACCTCTCGCAGTTCGGTGCGCGAGCTGATCCCGAGCTTGGGGAAGATGCGGTGCAGGTGCGTGCTCACGGTTCGGTGCGAGAGATAAAGCTGCTGCCCGATCTCCCGGTTCGTCAAGCCCTCGGCGGCGAGTCGGGCGATGTTCAGCTCATGGGGCGTCAGGTCGGCGAACTTGTCGGCGGCCTGGTCGGGGCTGGCCTCGCCGGCCGCGCGCAACTCGCGCCGGGCCCGTTCGGCCCACGCCGTCACGCCCAGCGCCTCGAACGTCTCGCGGGCGGCCCGAAGCTGCGGGCGTGAATCGGCGGGACGTCGTTGCCGGCGCAGCCATTCCCCGTAGGCCAGTTGGGTTCGGCTGCGTTCGAGCGGCCACGCCTCGGCGTCCAGCGCAGCCCGGAACAGCTTCTCCGCCTCGTTGTCCGGGGCCAGCACGGCACGCGCGTGACGGAGTCCGATGTGGAGCGCCGGCGACGGGGACGCCATCGCGTGCATCTCAAACTCCTGCACCAGTTCCCCGACCACGCCGAGTTGATCACAGCGCACCGCTGCCTCGGTCAGCTCGGCGATCGCGTAGCACCGCAAGGCAACCTGGTACGCCGGGTCGTTGGGATCGTTGAGCCGCATGAGGTTCGCGAACGCGTCGGCGTGCCGTCCCTCGCCCAGCGCGGCGATGCCTCGAGCCAGCTGGACCGTCGCCAGCACCGGCCGCGCGCCGGCCGAAAGACCGATGCTTTCCGCTTGTGCGGCAAGACTTTCGGCCAGCTGATAGTCGCCCTTCAGCGCGGCGATTTCGGCTTGCGTGGCCAGCGTCAGGCCGTGGATGTAGGGCTGTGAGGTCTCGATCGCGAGGCGTTGGCCCTCTTCGGCGGCGGTCATGGCGGTGGCGAGGTCGCCGAGGCGGACGCAACTCCACGCCTGCACGCCCAGCGCGCGGGCCAGGAAGGCGAGGCGGCCCTGGGCCCGCAGGCCGGGTTGGGCGCCGGCGGAGAACCGGGCCGCCAGGTCGAAGGCGCCGACCAGCATCGCGGCGCTGCCCAGGAAGCGGGCCACCTGCGCGTCGCGGTCCACCTCGCCGGCCAGTTCGGTGAGATCGGCCAGCACGGATTCGCCGCGCTCGAACGGCGTCACGTAGGCGTAGATCGCCACCAAGCGCGGGTCCTGCCGGTCGAGCGGCATGGCGTCGGCGGCCTTGGTGAGGCGGCCGCGGTCAGCTCGGCCGGGCTCGATCCAGAAGCAGCGCATGGCCGCGCCCCAGAGGATCTGCATCGCCAGGTCGAGTTGGCCGTCCGCCAGCACGCTGACCGCGAGGTCGGCGATGTCGCCCGGGCTGGACACCTCGTCGCGCAGGCCGTCGTCGAGGTTGGTGGGCAGCCAGCGGGCCACCGCTCGTTGATTCGCCGTGAGGTCCTCGGCCGACGCCTCGCCGAGCAGCCGTTCGACCAGCTCCCGGTCGCCCGTCTCGACTGCCGCGCCGGCGGCCTTGAGCAGGAGTTCCGCGCGGGTGGCCGGGTTCTTGGTCAGCTTCGCGGCCCGTTCGAGAAGCCGTGCCGTCGCGTCGACGCCGCCCCGGCGTTCCGCTCGCTCGGCCGACTGCGCCAG
>DASWRZ010000144.1:0-8790 GCA_036402935.1 Actinoplanes sp. | reverse complement strand
CCGGTCGAGGTCTCGGTGCCGTCCTTGTGCTTGGTGTACCAGCGGCCGCCGGCGCGCGGCTCGATGAGCACCTCGGCGATCGGCGCCGAGCCGATGTGGTGGTCGGACGGCCACCACGAGGTCATCTCGGCGGTGAACAGTTCGAAGGCACGCTCCGGTGGGACGTCGACGACGATCTCCCGCCGAACGGCGCTATCGGTCTCGATCATGAGCTTCTCCGGTTTCGTCTTTTCCTCGTGCGGCCCGGTCCTCGGTGACCCGGCCCTCGGTGACCCGGCCCTCGGTGGCCCGGTCTTCGGTGGTCCGGTCCTGGAAGGCGGCCAGCGAACGTTCCCAGAACGCGTCCAGGTGGGCGCGCAGCACCGCCAGCGCCTCGGGATCGGCCTGGTAGAGCCGGCGGGTTCCCTCCTGCCGATCGGTCACCAGGCCCACCTCCTTGAGCACCTTGAGGTGCTGGGAGACGGCCGGGCGGCTCACCGGCAGCACGTCAGCGAGCTGGCCGACGGCGAGGGGACCGTGGGTCAGCTTGTCGAGAATGGCCTGCCGGGTCGGGTCACCCAGCGCGCTCAGCATCGCGGTTGCGTTCGTCATGGCTTACCGTAAGCTACGACTTACCGATGACGCCGTCAAGCACCACTTCGGGCAACGCTCTCCACCGGCGCCATTCAAGCGGGCGTCGAGCTCACCGCCGCGCGATGACGGCCCGGCGTCGTGCCGACTACGGCGGTGAAGGCGGCTATGAAGTGGCTCGGGTTGGACCAGCCGCAGGCCTGGGCGACGCGGGTGGTGTCCTGTCCCTCGGCCAGCAGGATCAGGGCGTGGCAGATGCGTAGCTGGGTGCGCCACTCGTAGAACGTCATGCCCAGCTCGTCGTGGAAAAGGCGGCTCAGGGTGCGCGCTCCCGCGCCCACCGTCCGGCCCAGGGCGGCCAGCGGAGCGTTGTCGGCCGGGTTGTCGTCGAGGATGCGGGCCACGGCGCGCAATCGGGCGTCGCGGGGGGACGGCAGGTGGAGGGGTTGTTCGTGGGCCTCGCGGAGTTCGTCGACCAGGACGCGGTGCAGGCGGGTGCGGGCGGCGCGGTCGAAGTCGCGGTCGGCGGTCAGGGCCAGCAGCACCTCGCGGGCCAAAGGCGACGCCAGGAAGACGGCCGGGCGCGGGTGCAGCAGCCGGGTGATCGACGGCGGCAGGAAGACGATCCGCATGTCGGTGTCGCCGTGGGCGCGGTGGTGGTGGGCGGCGCCGGCCGGGGTCCAGGCGACCCGGTTGGCCGGGACGATCCACGTGCCGTGGTCGGTGCGGACCGAGAGGATGCCGCGGGCGGCGTAGACCAGGTGGCCGCGGGTGTGGGAGTGGATGGCGCTCGTACCGCCCGAGGGCCACCGGTGCACGCCGCCGGAGGGCCAGATCCGGGATTGGCGGGCCTCGGGCATAACTTGGCAATCTACCGGTGGGCGGCCGCACCGGGCGAAAGCCACTGTGCAGGTATGACGACGACGATGCGAGCCGCGGTCTGTGTGCGGGCGGGCGGCCCGGAGGTCCTGGAGATCCGTGAGGTGCCGGTTCCGCGGGTTCGCCAAGGCTGGAGCCTGGTGCGGGTGACCGGCGCGGGCCTGAACCGGTCCGAGTTGCGGACCCGGCAGGGGCACTCGCCCAGCGTACGGTTCCCGCGCGTGCTCGGGATCGAGTGCGTGGGAGTCCTGGCGGACTCGACCGAGGAAGGCATGCCGGAGGGTACGGCCGTCGCGGCGGTGATGGGTGAGATGGGGCGCGACTTCGACGGCGGCTACGCGGAGTACGCCCTGCTGCCGAACGAGCTGCTGATGCCGATCACCACCACGCTGCCCCGGGAGATCCTGGCCGCACTGCCGGAGACGTACCTGACGGCTCAGGGCGCCCTCGACACGCTCGGGATCGGACCCGGTGACCGGCTGCTGATCCGGGGCGGCACGTCGTCGGTCGGCCTGGCCGCGGCGTCGATCGCCGCCGGCCTCGGTGCCGAGGTCACGGCCACGAGCCGGCGATCCGGGAACGCCGAGACCGGTACGCCGAGCCATGTCCTGGACCTCGTCGGGACGGACACGGTGATGGACTCGCTGCGCCGGGTCCGCCGCGGCGGAACGGTGTGCGTGGCGGGCTCGCTCAGCGGGTGGCTGCTCCGGGATTTCGAGCCGATCGCGATGATTCCGTCGGGAACGCGGCTCACGGCGTTCCACAGCAACGACATCCGGGGCAGCGCGGGCACGGCGACGCTCCAGCGGATCATCGACAACGTCGAGACCGGCGTCTACCGGCCGCATCTGGACCGGGTCTTCGGCCTGGAGGACATCGTCGCCGCCCACCGCTACATGGAGGAGAACCGGGCCACCGGCAAAGTAGTGGTGGTGCCGTAGTCTCGGGCGATGATCGACTCGGACGGTTATGTGAAGGGCCTGGAGACGCGGCTCGCCGCGGACGGCTGCCAGGTGACTCACGAGAAGCTGGGCCTGGTCGGCTACAAGGCCCAGACGCGGCTCCTCATGCGAGCTCACGTCTTCCTGGTCGCGGCGAAGGCCGACGTGGTCGACGAGGACGTGCTGAGCGGGTTCGCCGCCGAGGCGGTCGACCTGGCCGTCGCGCGGAAGGGTCAGTGGCGCGGCGTCCAGTCCGGCGTGATCGTGCTGCCGGTCATGGTGGCGAACACCGCTGCTCCGGGCGCGGTGGCGATCACCCAGCGCCCGCACCGGCTCAACCTGGGCGGCTTCGCGGTCATGGCCCAGCCGGCCGTCGTCGACCTCGCCGCCGGGAAGTCGCACATCTTCCGCGGCATCCGGATCTGGGGCTACGCGTTCAACGCCCTGATCAAGAAGAAGCTGGCCCTCTATCTGCCCGACCCAGGATCCGCTCGATAACGTCGAGTGCCGGACCGTCGATCGTGGCCTTCCACAGTGCCCAGCCACGGCCGCGCAGCCAGGTCGCGGAGTCGACGGCCATGCGGTTGCGGAAGGCCTCGCGGGCCGGCGCGGTCAGCGAGGTCCACGCGATCGCCAGGTCGCACGCCGGGTCGCCGACGCCGCACGTGCCGAAGTCGATGACGGCAGTGAGGGTGCCGTTGCCGGACAGCAGGTTGCCGGGGGCGACGTCGCCGTGGAACCACACCGGCCGGCCGTGCCACGGGGCATCGAGCGACTCCTGCCAGGATTCCGCGACGGCGGCGCGCAGGGCCGGGTCGTCGAGCCGCTCGACGCCCTCCTTCATCATCTCGTCGTAGGTCCGCAAAGGCCCACCGCGATACCAGTTGTGCAGGCCGGGTGCGGGTCCGCCGGTGGGATCCACCTGTCGCAGCGCGGTGAGGAAATCGGCCAGCGCGACGGCCGAGGAATCGAGGGGGACGCGCACGGTCTCACCCTCGATCCAGCGATAGACCGACCACGGATGCGGATAGCCCTCGCCCGGCTTCCCGGCGGCCAACGGAACCGGAATGGGCAGCGGCAGATGCGGCGCCAGGATCGGCAGCCACCGCTGTTCCTTCTCCACGGCCAAGGCGTACGCCGCGGCACTCGGCAGACGGACCAGCATGTCGGTGCCGAGCCGGAAGGTGCGGTTGTCCCAGCCTCCGCGCGGCACGGGCACGACCGGCAGATCGGCCCAGCGCGGAAACTGCGTGTCGATCAGGCGGCGTACGAGCGGGACGTCGACGGGAATGCGTTCGGGCGCAGGTTCGACCACGACACGTACCCTCGCCGGGCGCACCCGCCGGCGGCAACCGAAATAGCGACACCGAAGGGAACCGCGGATCAGAGCTCGCGGCACCGGGCCGTGTCCTCCGCGGCCGGCCGGACCGCCTCGTCGTACGGGACGCCGCGATGGGGAACGGGCGCTGCCGCACTCCCGTGCAAGGATCGGCCGCATGCCGAACGTGTGGACCGGTGTGACGATCGACTGCCTCGACCCCGAGCGTGTGGCCCGGTTCTGGAGCGCCTTGCTGGGCCGCGATCCCGGCCCGTCGCAGGACGGCTGGGTCTATCTCGGCGAACGGGGCGACCCGCAGCCGCGATTGGTGTTCCAGCCGGTGCCCGAGCCGGCGATCGGCAAGGTACGAATTCACCTCGACGTCGCGGTCGACGACATCGATCAGGCCGTGGCGACGGTCGTCGCGCTGGGCGGCCGGGCCACCGGCGAACGGCACGACTACGACACCGGCGTGGTCGTCGTCATGGCCGACCCGGAAAACCACGAGTTCTGCCTGGTCCAGTACCACGACAGTCCAACTGTGATCGGATAGTCGAATTGGTTTTCTAGGGCTGGCTGAGGCTGGGCTTGCCGTCCTCGACGTGGCCGACCAGCCGCCGGGCGTAGGTTTTGTCGAGGTCGCCGGCGAGCGAGACGTCGTACCAGCCGTCGCGCAGCCGGACCTTGTGGACCTGGCTCTGGCCGGGGTTGAGCCGGACCACCGTGCGGTCGCCGGTGTAGGCGTCGGTGAGGATGACGCGGGCCGGGCGGCCGGACGGGTTGGCCAGCGTGATGTGGTCCTGGCGGATCGTGGCGTCGACGCCGGCGCCGCGGAAGTGACGCAGGAAGCCGTTCGGGCCGTGGACCGTGACGTCGGCGGCGGCCGGCCAGGTGCCGGTCAGGTGGGTGCGGGCGGCGGCCGTGAAGGTCTGCGGGTCGGCGCCGGGCTGGGTGACGTAGAAGACCGCGCCGACCGGGCCCTTGCTGGCGAAGGTGATCTGCAGCTCGGGGCCGTGGTAGTGGGCGTCGGCGGCCAGGTCGTAGGGCACCGGGCGGGTGGGACGCCGGCCCGGCTCCTGGTGCGGCAGCTTCGGGTCGGCGGGCGGCGTCGGCACGTAGTCGGGGTGGCGGACGCGGTCCGGCGGCTGGTAGCCCGCGGTGTCGGGCAGGTGAGGCGGCGTCGTGCGGGTCTTGCCGAAGTCGAACGCGGCCGTCAGGTCGCCCGAGACGGCGCGGCGCCAGGCCGAGATGTTGGGCTCGTGCACGCCGAACCGCTTCTCCATGAACCGGATGATCGACGTGTGGTCGAAGACCTCGGAGCAGACGTAACCGCCGGTGCTCCACGGGGAGACGACGACCATCGGGACGCGGACGCCGAGGCCGTACGGGCCCGGGGTGAAGCCGGTCTCGTCGAGGAACTCGCCGGCGGTCGACACGGTGGACCGGCCGGCGGTCGGGTAGCCGGGGACCATGTGGTCGAAGAAGCCGTCGTTCTCGTCGTAGGTGACGAACAGTGCCGTGCGCGCCCACACCTTGGGGTCGGCGGTCAGCGCGTCGAGGACCTGCGCGACGTACCAGGCGCCGTAGTTGGCCGGCCAGTTCGGGTGCTCGGTGTAGGCCTCGGGCGCGACGATCCAGCTGATCTGCGGGAGCTTGCCGGTCACGACATCGTTGCGCAGCGGCGCGAAGAAGTCGCCGCCCGACGTTCCCGTGCGGGCCTTCTCGTAGAGCGGGCTTCCGGGCGCCGCGTTGCGGTAGTTGTCGAAGTAGAGCAGCGAGTTGTCGCCGTAGTTGCCGATGTACGCGTCCTGGGTCCAGCCCCACGAGCCGGCCGCGTCGAGCCCGACGCCCTGGTCCTGATAGATCTTCCACGAGACGCCGGCCTTCTCCAGCCGCTCGGGGTAGGTCGTCCACGAGTAGCCGAGCTCGTCGTTGGTGACGACCGGGCCTCCGCCCTTGCCGTCGTTGCCGACGTAACCGGTCCACATGTAGTAGCGGTTGGGGTCCGTCGGACCCAGCAGCGAGCAGTGGTACGCGTCGCAGATCGTGAACGTGTCGGCCAGCGCGTAGTGGAACGGGATGTCCTCACGCGTCAGGTACGCCATCGTGGTCGACGTCTTGGCCGGCACCCAGTTGTCGTAGCGGCCGCCGGCGAACGCGTCGTGCCCGTCGTTCCAGCCGTGCGCCAGGTCCTGGATGAACTGCAGGCCCAGGTCGTCGGCCTCGGGGCGGAACGGCAGGACGCCGCTCTGGTGCCACACCGACCGGCCGTCCGGCAGGGTCACCGGCGTACGGTCGCCGAAGCCGCGCACTCCCCGCAGCGAGCCGAAGTAGTGGTCGAACGACCGGTTCTCCTGCATCAGGACGACGATGTGCTCGATGTCGTCGATGCTGCCGGTGCGGCGGTCGGCCGGGATGGCCGCGGCGCGCGCGATGCTGGGTGACAGGGTGGCCATGGCGGTGGCACCACCGGCCAGCGCCAGGAATCCACGGCGGTTGATCGGGTTCATGGCCGCCATTCTTCTCCCGGAAATCGCAAACAGGGGGCGTCCCGGAGAAGAACTGATCGAGTCAGGTCACTGTCCGCCGATCGTCCGGGTGACGGTGGGTGATGCCCTGCTTGTCGAGCAGTTCGAGCAGGGGAACTGCTACCCGGCGGGTGGTGTCGAGGGCTCGGCGGGCTTCACTGAGGGTGAATGGCCCCGCCAGCTGCGACAAAACGGTCCGTGCCGTTTCGAGGGCCTCGGCCCGGAGGACCACCTGGGGGGCCAGCTGGATCAGCAGCCCGATGCGGACCGCGGCGGCCAGCTGGCGGGGGCCCAGTCCAAGGGCGGTGAGGTCGTTGGCCTCGGGCGCCGCGCAGGGGTTCAGGCCGTCGAAGGCCTGGTCGATCAGAGCCACCAGGTGCGACATATCTGATTTGTCACCCGAGGCGACGCGGCCGCCGTGCCGGGTCAGGGGTGGCCGGATCAAGGCCTCGACCAGAGCTCGATCGGGCAACCCGAGCCGATGGCGGAGAGCATCCACCGGCATGCCGGGCTCCAGCGGATTCTCCTTCTGATAGTCGGCGACCTCGGCCGCGACCCGGCCGGACAGATCGGACCAGAGGGAGGGGGCGACGTGCCAGCCGGCAACGGTCGGCGACGACGACGGGGGCACACCCATCGCGGCCAGATCCTCGGCGCGGATCAGCCGCCGCCGGGCGACCTCGGCGGCCAGATCCGGGGCACCGTCCATCAGGGACAATTCCGCGGCCCGGGCCGCGGCGGCTCCCCGGCGGCTCAAACCCGGGGGTACGACGTCAAGCACCGTCACGCCCCCGGCCACGTGATGCTTCCCGGGGTCGCGGAGAAGGGCCCGGTCCCCGATCCGCAGCGGCAGCGGGCGCGCGAGCCGCAGCCGTACGGTGTCCTCTCCGAGCGGCCGGACGTGCACCGGGACCGCCGCCGATCCCATGTGCAACGTCAAGGTCGAGGGAAGGTCGGTGTCGCCGTGCACGCGTACGTCGATCAGGTCGGTGCCCCGGAAGCGACCGGGGGTGAGCAGCGCGTCTCCCCTGCTCACGGCCTCCTTCTCGACCCCTCGCAGGTTGACCGCGACCCGGGCCACGGCCGCGATGCCGGTCTCGGTCGTACCCATGCTCTGCAGCCCCCGGACCCGGACCGTACGGTCGCCGAGCCGCAGCTCGTCGCCGGTTTTGATCTTGCCGGCGCCGAGGGTTCCGGTGACGACCGTGCCCGCGCCCTTGACGGTGAACGCGCGGTCGATCCAGAGGCGGACCGGCGCCGCGACGTCGGGCTCGGGCAGCGCGGCCAGCAGCGCGTCGATCTCCCGCCGGAGGTCGTCCAGGCCGGCACCGGTCGCACCACTCACCGCCACCGCAGGGACGTCACCGAGCGTCGTCCTGGCGATCTCCGCCCGCGCCCGGGCAACCGCGGCCGATGGATCGGCGAGGTCACTTCTGGTCACGACCAGGAGGCCGTGCCGTACGTTCAACGCGGCCAGCGCGGCCAGGTGCTCGGCCGACTGCGGCATCCAGCCCTCGTCGGCCGCGACCACGATCATCGCGGCCGGGACCGGGCCGACCCCGGCCAGCATGTTGGGCACGAAACGCTCGTGGCCGGGCACGTCGACGAACGCGACGGTCGCCCCCGACGGCAGCGTCGTCCAGGCGAACCCCAGGTCGATCGTCATGCCGCGTCGTTTTTCCTCCGCCCAGCGGTCCGGTTCCATCCCGGTCAGGGCGCGGACCAGCGTCGACTTGCCGTGATCGACGTGGCCGGCGGTGGCTAGGACATGCATAGCCGGATGGCCTCGACGACTTCCCGATCGCGGTCCGCCGGCACGCAGCGCAGATCGAGCAACAGCCGCCCGCGCTCGACCCTTCCGACTATCGGCGGGGTGCCTTCGCGCAGGCTTTTCGCGTACGCCTCGGGCAGCGAGAGCGACCACGACGGGAGCGTGACCTCCGGCGCCCCACCGCCACCCACGACGGCCTCGGTTCTTTCGAGGGTGACGGTCTCGTCGGCGAGCGCCTCGACGACCTGCTCGGTGCGGTGTCTGAGGGCCTCCGGGTCGGCGCGAAGGGCCTGCCAGGTGGGGGTTTCGGGGCCTTCGAGAGTGGCCTGGAGGGCGGCGAGGGTGAGCTTGTCGACCCGCAGCGCCCGGGCCAGGGGGTGGCGACGGAGTCTTTCGATGAGGGGCCGGGTGCCGAGCAGGAGGCCGGCCTGGGGGCCGCCCAGCAGTTTGTCCCCGCTGGCCGTGACCAGATCGGCGCCGTCCTTCAATGTCGTGGCCGCGTCGGGCTCGTCGGGCAACAGCGGGTCGGGCCGCAGCAGGCCCGAGCCGATGTCGGCGACGACGGGGACGTCGAGGCTTTTCAGCTCGCCGATCGCCACGCCGCTCGTGAAGCCCTTGATCACGAAGTTGGACGGGTGCACTTTGAGGACGAACCCCGTGGCCGGACTCATCGCGTTCGCATAGTCCTTGAACGTGGTGCGGTTCGTGGTGCCGACCTCGCGGAGCCGGGCGCCCGTCGAGGCCAGGAGGTCGGGCAGGCGGAAGCCGTCGCCGATCTCCACC
>DASWRZ010000143.1:0-6959 GCA_036402935.1 Actinoplanes sp. | reverse complement strand
CGCCGCGGTCGGCCACCACGACCGCGACGATTTCGCCGAGGCGGCGGCCCTGGCCGAGCAGGCGATGAGCCTGCTCGACGACTACAAGCCGAGCATCCGCACGCTCGCGATGAGCCTGGCCGCCGCCCACTCGCGGGACGTGGCCGCTCTCCGCTGGGCCACGCACCTCGCCGAGCTGCGCTGGAAGACCCGGCTGGCGGTTCTCGGGGCGGTCCGCACCCGTCTCGCGGCGGCCCGCATGCTGCGGCAGGGCGAGCAACTCAACCGCCAGGCGTACGTCGATGCCCTCACCGGCGTCGCCAACCGTCACGCCGAGACCCGGCATCTGGCCCGGTTGCGGCGACGCGAGCCCCGCGAGCGGGTGGCGGTGGTGCTGGTCGATGTGGACCACTTCAAGTCGGTCAACGACACCTTCGGCCACGGCGTCGGCGACGACGTGCTCCGGGTGATCGGTGCGATTCTGCAGGGCGCTATCGCGCCACCGAACTGGCCGTACGCCTCGGCGGCGACGAGTTCATGCTCCTTGTCGACCTTCCGCCGGGTGAGGAGGTGCCGCCGATCGCCGCCGACGTGATCACCGCGGTCAACCTGCACGCGTGGGAGGAGATCGCACCCGGGCTGCGGGTCGGGGTGAGCGGGGGACAGGCGGCCGGCCCGGCGCGCGAGGTGGACCGCCTGATGCGCGCGGCCGACGACAACCTCTATCGCGCCAAGGCAGCGGGCCGCGGCCGCGCCGTCGCCCGCACCATTTAGCCGGCGAGGAACCGCCCGCGCAAAGCGGCCGGGGACGGGCCGCACAAGCCGATCGCGTACGTCGCGATCAAGCTCCCGTCACCGTCCGGACGAACGGCTGCCGGAGCGCGTGGCTTGCGGGTTTCGGCTACGTGCTTGTGGCGCTCGATATCGAAAGATATCGTTCGACCTTGTCGGTGTGTGTTCACTCGTGAGTGGGGGCGTCGATGGGACGTTGGCTGCGGGCATTGGTCGGTCTCCTTCTGGTTCTCCTCGTCGCACCGCTCCCCGCGAGCGCGGCGGAGAAGCGGGCGAAGCCGCCGCAACAAGCACACGCCGTCACCTTCGACGGTTACTCGTTCCTGGTCGACGGGAAGCGGACCTACCTGTGGTCGGGGGAGTTCCACTACTTCCGGCTACCCAGCCCCAGCCTGTGGCTCGACATCTTCCAGAAGATGAAGGCGGCCGGCTTCAACGCCACCTCGCTCTACTTCGACTGGGGCTACCACTCGCCGGCCCCGGGCGTCTACGACTTCAGCGGCGTCCGCGACGTCGACCTGCTGCTCGACATGGCGCAGCAGGCCGGCCTCTACGTCATCGCCCGCCCGGCGCCCTACATCAACGCCGAGGTCGACGGGGGCGGGCTGCCCGGCTGGCTGACCACCAAGGACGAACAGAACCGATCCGATGATCCCAAATTCCTTTCGTACGCCGATGAATGGCTCGGCCGGATCGACAAGATCCTGGCCCGCCACCAGCTGACCAACGGCACCGGAACGGTCATCGCCTACCAGGTCGAGAACGAGTACTACAACGGCGACACGGCCGGCCGGCAATACATGCAGCACCTCGAGGACAAGGCGCGCGCCGACGGCATCACCGTGCCGTTGACCGGCAACAACAACGGGACCTTCAACGACGGCGTGGGAAAGCTGGACATCGACGGCCCCGACTCGTACCCCCAAGGTTTTGATTGTTCGAATCCGACCGTGTGGCGGGGCGTGCCGGACATCAGCTACGACCACCCGGAGGGCCGGCCGCTCTACACGCCGGAATTCCAGGGCGGCGCGTTCGATCCGTGGGGCGGGCCGGGCTACGACAAGTGCGCGCAGCTGATCAACGACCAGTTCGCGAATGTGTTCTACAAGAACAACATCGCGGTGGGAGCTACCGCGCAGAGCTTCTACATGACCTATGGCGGCACCAACTGGGGCTGGCTGGGCGAGCCGGAGAATTACACGTCCTACGACTACGGCGCCGCCATCCGGGAGACCCGGCAGCTGGATCCGAAGTACTACCAGGACAAGCTCATCGGCTATCTGACCCAGTCGATGCCGGATCTGACGAAGACCGACCGCATCTCGACGACTCCGCCCGACGACGCGGCGATCGTCGACAACGCCCGGCGTAACCCGGACACCGGCGCCCAGTTCCACGTGCTGCGGCACAACGACTCGACGTCGACCGCGGTCGACCGTACCCACATCGCGATCGACTTCAATGCGCGAGCCACGACGTCCTACACCTACGACGACGTCGATCCGGCGCTGCAATACGCCGGGGCGTGGTCGCACGTGGCCAATCAGAGCTACACCGGAAGCGACTACCGGAACACGGAGTCGTTCTCCGACGTCGCGGGCGATTCGCTGACCGTTCCGTTCACCGGCACGGCGATCCGGTGGATCGGATCGAAGACCGACAACCACGGGTACGCCGATGTCTATGTCGACGGCGTCAAGCAGGCCACGGTGGACACTTCCGGCGGGGCGGCGCAGGCCGTTCTCTTCTCGGCGAAGGGTCTCGCCGACGGCCCGCACACGCTGAAGATCGTGGTGACCGGCACGCACGCCCCGGGATCGACGGACAACTTTGTCTCGGTCGACGCGATCGATCTGCCACCCGCTGTGGCTACCGCCGAGCCGGTCTATCCGACCGTGCCGCAGAAGCCGGGAACCGCGATCACGCTGAACGGCCGCGATTCGAAGGTGATCGTGGCGAATGCGAAGCTCGGCCAGTCGCAGTTGCAGTATTCGACCTCGGAGCTGCTCACCCAGGCGACTATCGGGTCGCAGGACGTGGCCGTTCTCTACGGCGACCCGGGCACCGACGGCGAGACCGTTCTGCGCTTCACCGCGAAGCCGAAGGTGGAAGGAGCGGTCGAGCAGACCTGGGATCCGGCGACCGGCGACCTCCGGCTCAACTACACCCACACCGGGCTGGCGAAAGTGACGATCACGCCGGCCGGGAAACAGCGGCCGCTGCTGCTCCTGCTGGCGGACAAGCCGACCGCGGAGACGTTCTGGCGCCAGGACACCGCGAATGGGCCGGTGCTGGTGCGCGGGACGCATCTGCTGCGAACGGCGACCAGCTCCGCCGGCGGACGAGTGCTCGCATTGACCGGCGACAACGGAACCGATCCGAACATCGAGGTCTTCAGCGCGGCGACCACGGTTCTGTGGAACGGCTCGGTCATCCATTCGAAGGTTCCGGCCGCCGCGCCGGTTTCCCTGCCCGCCCTGACCGATTGGAAACACCAAGCGGAATCACCCGAGGCGCAGCCCGGATTCGACGACTCGACCTGGCCGGTCGCCGACAAGACGACCACCTTCAGCGTCACCGGCCCCGGATCGCTGCCGGTCCTCTACGCCGACGACTACGGATTCCACACCGGCAGCACCTGGTATCGCGGCCGGTTCCCGACGTCAGCCGGCGTTACCGGGGTCCATCTCAGTTCCGATTCCGGCGGTGGCGCGCAAGCGTTCTCGGCCTGGCTCAACGGCGTCTTCCTGGGCAGCTCGACCAGTGGCAGCGGCAATTTCACCTTCCCGGCCGGCGCGTTGAAGACCGGCGGCGACAACGTCGTCTCGGTGCTGACCGTCAATATGGGCCACGAGGAGGACTACAACTCCAGCAACGGCAACAAAGCGGCCCGCGGCCTCACCGGTGCCTCGCTGATCGGCGCGCCGACCGCGCCGATCACCTGGCGGCTCCAAGGCGTACGCGGCGGCGAGAACCTGATCGACCCGGTGCGAGGGCCGCTCGCGACCGGCGGCCTGTTCGGTGAGCGGGCCGGTTGGCAGTTGCCCGGATTCAACGACCACGGCTGGAGTTCCACCACGCTGCCGAATCGCGACACCACTCCGGGCGTCTCGTGGTATCGCACGACCGCGAACCTGAACCTTCCGAAAGGCCAGGACACCTCGCTCGGGCTGGCCATCGCCGACGATCCGTCCCATCGCTATCGGGCCGAGCTCTATGTGAACGGCTGGATGATCGGCAACTACGTCAATTACCTCGGGCCGCAGCACAGCTTCCCGATTCCGAACGGCATTCTGCACACCGACGGGCGCAACACGATCGCCATCGCGGTCTGGAATCTGGACGGCTCGACCGGCGGCCTCGGACAGGTATCGCTCACCGATTACGGCAGCTATGCGTCGTCGCTGAAGGTGGCCGATGTGGCGAGTCCCGGCTATGACGCGCGCAGATACGCGATGCCGGCCGCCCCGAAGGTCAGCGTCGATCTCCAGGTGCCGTCGAGTGTTCAGCCCGGCACGCCGTTCACCGCCACCGCGAAGGTGACCGGGCCGCGCGCGGCTTCCAGGGTCGCGCCGGCCCTCACCGCACCGGCCGGGTGGACGATCAGCGCGCCGTCACCGGCGTCGGCCCGCTCGTTGCCGGCGTCCTTCACCTGGCAGGTCACCCCGCCGACCGGCGCCCAGCCGTCGACGGCGGCGATCACCGCGACCGTCGCCTACACCTTGGACGGGCACCGCGGCACCGCGCGCGACGAACGGATCGTCGGTGACTATGCGCCACCGCCCGCCGGCGCGCTAGCGGTCAGTGACCTGCCGTTCCTCTCCGCCACCAACGGCTGGGGCCCGGTCGAGCGCGACACCAGCAACGGCGAGCAGGCGGCCGGCGACGGCAAGCCGATCACCATCGCCGGCCAGACCTACCCGAAGGGGCTCGGCACCAACTCGGTCAGCGACGTGCAGGTCTACCTGGGCGGCAAGTGCACCCGCTTCACCGCGAACGTCGGCGTCGACGACGAGCAGAACGGCGCCGGCACCGTGACCTTCCAGGTGCTCGCCGACGGCCGGTCCCTCGTCACGACGCCCGTTCTGCACGGAAGAGACAAGGCCGCCGCGATCGACGTCGACGTCACCGGCGCCCAGGCCCTCGAACTCGTCGTGGGAGACGGCGGCGACGGCAACGGCAGCGATCACGGCGACTGGGCGGTGCCTACGCTGACGTGTAGTTGAGCCCGCGCCGCCCGATCTCGTTCAGCTGCTCCGGCCGGAACCGGTCGGGCCAGTCCTTCTCGTAGTGCTCGGCCGGGAAGTCGCTCGGGCTCGCGCCGCTGACGAACGCCTCGCGTACGTTCGCGGCGTACGCCTCGTTGCGTGGGCACCACGGTGCCGCCGGGATGTACATGACGTTGCCCCAGCCCTTCTGATCCTCTACCGGCGCGACGCTGTGGATCATGTCGCAGTGCCACCAGACCGAGTCGCCGGCCCGCACGTCGGGGATCCCGGTGAGCGCGGCGATCAGGTCGGGGTGCCACTTGTTGCCGGCCGGGAAGACCTGGTTGACCGTGACGCCGCACATGTCGTCGTCGGGCACGTCGTCGAGCAGCGGCCGCAGCATCAGGTAGGCCATCGCCTCGGGGATCGGCACGGTGTGCAGCACGCCCTGGTCGTGATCCATGTCGGAGAGAGCGGTCCAGCCCTGGAACGTACGGAAGACCGAGCACATGGTCGAACCCGGGTACTGCGCGCCGGCCGTGCGGTAGGCGGCGTCCCACGGGTCGTACTGCTCGACCGAGCCGTCGAACAGGTGCCGGAACGCCTTCTGATAGGCCGCGGTCATCCACAGGTCGAGCGTGCCCGGGTCGAGGTGGGTGCCGAGCCCGGCCGAGTCGGCGCCCTCGGGCCGGCGGCGGATGCGGTCGGGGTAGAGCGAGTCGCGGTCCGGGTCGAACCAGGTCCGGCCTTCCGAATCGTGCTTCCATTGCGAGTTCAGAAAGGACTGGACGTTCGCCATGCGGACGCTCTGCCTGGCTTCCATCTGGGCCGATGACCAGTAGATCGGATAGATCTCGGGTCTCGACCCGACGCTGCCGAAGAAGTCGTCACCCGGGCCCCGGTAGTTTTCGAAGAAGTGGTTGCCCTCGACGTAGTCGACGATGTCCCGATCCCACCGCAGTGCCTGGTCGCGCTCGAAGTGACCACGGACGACCAGACAGCCGCGCCTCTTGAGCAGCGAGAGTTGTGCTTGCGGCACGGTTCCGGCGGCGATATCGGCGTACGAAATAACCGGCCAGACCGCCTCGCCGCGCTGTTTCGCCGAGGCGATGTCGTCGGCGGCGGCGCGGACGCGCCGCTCGACGACCGCGAAGACCTCGTCCACCGAACGCCCGGACGCGGCGATGCGGGCCCGCAGCGCCGTCTTGATCTCGCGGATCGCGCCCGGCAGGTCGGCCGGCGTCTCCTCCCAGTGCGGCAGCATCGCTCACTCCTTCTAGTAAGGCCCCTTTACTCGGTCATCGTAGGACCCGCCGTTCCTTCTAGGCAACCCCCTTGACTAGAATCGGCACGTGGAGACCAACCCGGTTCGCTCCCTGACCGACGAGCAGGTCCTGCGCGCCCTCATGCGGCACCGCCGCCTCACCCGGGCCGAGCTGGCCGCCGAGATCGGCATCTCCAAGCCGACCGCGGGCGAGAGCGTGCGCCGGCTGACCGAGCGCGGCCTGGTCGCCGACACCGGCGAGCGCACCCCGGGCGGCCGGGGGATGGGCCGCGTCGGTCAGTACTACGCGCTCGCCGACCCCGGATCCGCCCTGGTCATCGGCATCGCACCGACCGGCGTCGCGGCCGAGCTCATCGACGCCTACGGCGACACCCTGGCCCGGGCGACCCGGCCCATCGACCGGCCGGCCCGACCGGCGGCGGTGGTCGCGGCGCTGCAATCGGTTGCCGCCCTTTCCGGTACGCCGCCCGCAGTGCCGCCCTCACGAGGCACAGCGTCCCCGGCGACGCCACTGCCGGTTCCGGCGTCGCCGGGCGCCCCGTCTTCGGATGGGCGCTCATCGCGCAGCGAATCCTCCGACCGGCCGCCTGCCGACCGGCCGCCTGCCGACCGGCCGCCTGCCGACCGGCCGCCTGCCGACCGGCCGCCTGCCGACCGGCCGCCTGCCGACCGGCCGCCTGCCGACCGGCCGCCTG
>DASWRZ010000142.1:0-3235 GCA_036402935.1 Actinoplanes sp. | reverse complement strand
ACCAAGAACAAGAAGTACTCGTTCGACTACGTGCGGGCCAACTACACCCAGGACGAGCTGCGGACGGCTCCGTCACTGCCCAAGGACAACCCGTTCGTCCTGCAGTACACCAACACCCCGGCCGACGCGACGGTCAGCGCCCAGGTGCGAAAGCTGGTCGCGGGCAAGGTCACCGACTACGACAAGGTCCTGGCGCTGTACGACTTCTTCTCCAAGAGGAACGGCTTCACCTACAGCCTCACGACCCAGCCGGCGGGCAACGCGTCGCAGATCGCGGCCTTCCTGCGCAACCGGGCGGGCTACTGCCAGCAGTACGCGGCGGCCCTCGCCTGGATGGTGCGCGCGGCCGGCATCCCGGCCCGGGTCGCGTTCGGCTTCACCCGGGGCACGACCGGCGACAACATCACGTACACGATCACCAACCGCAACGCGCACGCCTGGACCGAGGTCTACTTCGACGGCTTCGGCTGGGTCCCGTTCGACGCCACCCCCTCGGTCGGGCTGGCCGGCTCGGCACACTCGGCGTGGGCGCCCGACAACGACTCGCCGACCCCGACCGCCACGTCGTCCAACGCGGCCGGTCAGCCGGGCACGAGCTCGTCGTCGTCGGTCGACAAGCAGAATCGCCCGGACCGGACCTTCGACGGCCCCAACGGTTCCGGTACGGCCGGCACGGGCGTCTCGGGCCTGTCCACCGCGGGCCTGCTCGCCGTGATCGCGGTGGTCCTGCTGATCGTCCTTCTGCTGGTGCCGTCGGTGCGGCGGGCGCTGCTCCGCCGGCGACGGCATGCGGCGACGGTTCCCAAGGACGTGGTGGTCGCGCAGGCCTCGGGTGCGCTCGACATCGTGGTGACGACCGAGGCGGTTCGGGCCCGTGAGGACGCCCACGCCGCCTGGGACGAACTCATCGACACGATGATCGACTACCGCATCCCGGTCGACCCGACCGAGACCCCGCGGGTCACCGCCCGGCGGCTGATCACCGACGCGGTGCTGCTCTCCGACGCCGCGGACGCGGCGACGCTCCTCGGTACGGCCGAGGAACGGGCCCGGTACGCCCGCCGCCCGATGCAGGGTGCGGAACTGCCCCCGGCGTTGCGGCGGATCCGCAAGGGCCTGGCCCGCTCGGCGAACCGCCGCACCCGGCTGGCGGCGTCGGTCATGCCGCCGTCGGTGCTGCTGCGCTGGCGGCTGGAGCTGGCCGACCTCTCGGCCCGCTCGGTCGGCGCGGCGGGCCGCATGCGGGAGTACCTGTCCCGCTTCAACCCGCGGCGCCTGCTGGCCCGCTCCCGCTGAGTGTTCTGCCGGTTGGAGGCAGCCGACGCTGGTCGGCTGCCTCCAGTCGCTCGGCGGTCCGCCGGCGAAGGGCCTGCGTCAGCTTCGGGGTGATCTCCAGAAGCTGGCGCTGCTCCTGGTCGCCCAGGTCGTCGAAGACGGCGGCGATGTCGGCCTGGAACTGCTTCCAGGTCAGCTGGAGATGCTCGCGGCCCCGGTCGGTGAGGCTGATGACCGAGCTGCGCCCGTCGTCGGGGTTGGGGTGCCGCTCCACGAGACCGTCCTCGGCCAGGCCGAGCACCAGCGACGTGATCCGCCGCTGGGCGACGTTGAGCGAGACCGCCAGCTGAGTCATCGTGCGATCGCCTTCCTGCTGGAGCACGCGCAGCAGCCGCATCCGGCTGTAGCTGACCGAGGCGTCCGGGGTGCACGCCGTGATCCAGCGCCCCCAGGCCGGCCCGAGTTCGCTGAACGCGGCGGCCAGCTCGGCTGTCGTCGACTGGGTTGCCCGCCGGACCATGCGGTTACTTTACTGACCTCCGTTGACGTCCAGGTCGGCGCCGGTGATCCACTGCGACCGCGCCGAGACGAAGAACGCGACCGCCTCGGCGATGTCCCGCGCGTCGCCGAAGCGGCCGAGCGGAACATTCTGCGCGAGAGCGGCGAGTGGGGCTCCCGCCGCGTCGGCGATGGTCTGCATGACCTCGATGCCTCCCGGCGTGTCGACCGGGCCCGGCGTCAGGTTGTTGATCCGGATGCCGGCCGGGGCGAGCGCCTTGGCCATGCCCTTGCTGTAGGTGGCCAGGGCCGCCTTGGCCGCGGCGTAGTGCAGCACCGGCGCCTGCGGAACCTTGGCCGCACCGGTCGTGATCGTGACGATCGATGCGCCGTCGCCCGACTGCTGGAGGGCGGCCAGGGCGGCGTTGATCGTGCGTACGGCGGACAGGAAGTTGATGTCCAGCGAGTCCAGCCACTCCGCATCGGGGATCGTGGCCGGGCCGCCCATGAACACCCGGGAGGCGCCGGCCGCGTGTACCAGGATGTCGAGGCCGCCGAGTTGCCGCACGGCGTGCTCCACCAGCTGCCGCGCACCGCTTTCGGACCGCAGGTCGGCCGCGATGAAGATCGAACCCTTCGGGGTGTCCTCGGTCGCGGACCGCGCACTCGTGACCACGGCCGCGCCACCGTCGAGGAGGCGCTGCGCGATTGCGGCGCCCATGCCCCGCGAGCCACCGGTGACCAGGGCGCGCCGCCCGACGAACTCGTCGGGCAGAGAAACCGTCGGGCTGTAGATCATGATACTCTCCCACGTCGCACATTTACTGACGGGGCTCAGTAGATGCTGACGGGGGTCAGCATGTCAACGGATCCGGGCTCTTCTGTGTCCTGAGCCTCGTTATCGCCCGGCGAACGCCGCCAGCCACCCGCTCCCGGCCCGGCCGAACGGCTCGGCGCCGGCGGTGACGCGGGCGACCAGGTCAGCAGCGGTGGCCTGAGCTCGGGAGACCACCTCGGCCGGGTAGGCGTACCGGATCCGGTGCTCCGCGAACTCGTCCTCGTCCACCAGCAGGACCCGCCCGTCCCGGTGCCGGACAACGTCGAGATCCAGGTCGACCGCCTCGATGATGTCGCCGTTGCGGATCGGACGAGTGGTGACATCCACGTAGATCTCGGTCTCACTCCCCGCATGCCAGGTGGCGACCCACTCCCCCGCGGCCGGCACGAGCATGACGTAGTCGTGCCGTCGGGGAATCGGCTCCTCGTCGCCCCGCTGGAAATAGGTGCCCTCGGGTCCACCGAGCCACCACCCGTGCCGGTCGGTGCCGAGCGGCACGACCGGGTAGTGCCAGTGCGGCTTTCCGCCCCACTTCGTGAACCGCATCTCGACACTCATCGCCGCCCGCCCTCTCCGAGGTATCCCCGCGGCCACCGGCGCACCGGCAGCTTCCGACCATCCCGG
>DASWRZ010000141.1:0-3081 GCA_036402935.1 Actinoplanes sp. | reverse complement strand
CGAGCTCACCGACACCGCAAACCGCTCCGCCGCCTGCTGCTGGGTCATCCCCGCGTCGACCGCGGCCACCACCCGCTGACGCAGATCCATCGACAGCCCGACCATGATCCAGCATCTCACCAGCAAGCAACCGGCACACCGCTGTGAGTAGCCGCCTGCATCCGAGCCGCCCGCATCCGAGCTGCCTGCATCCCGAGCCGTCCCCTCGCGCTGAACGCGACGATGGAAGCCGCCCGGCCAGGCGAGCCCGGCAAGGGCTTCGCCGTCGTGCCGGCGATCCAGGACATCGCCCGGAGCAACGACGCGCGTGAGACCGCCGATCTCCCGTCGGGAGTAGCGCGGAACTCAGGCCTTGACGATGGCGGCCACCGGGCCGCCGCCCGACGGGCCCTGGTGCACCGCGGCCACCGACACGAACACGGCCGGGTCACCGGTCACCGACGCGGCGACACCGCCGACGGTCGCCTTGATCTGCCGGTGCCAGAAGACGTCGGAGTCGTCGAGCATCGCGTTGCGCCGGCCGCGCACGTAGCCGGTCGGATCCGCCTCGCACTTGAGGAACACGTTGACCAGCCGGTCGCCCAGGTCGCTGGGGTGTGGCCGCTCGGGCAGCTCCAGCCCGGCGTCCCGGATGGCCTTCCAGATGCCGTCGGAGTCCAGCGCGTCCTTCATCACCGAGTGGCCGATCCGATAGGCCCCGCCGTGCCCGCGGGCATTGCCCACGACGACGATCTGCGCCCGGTCCAGCTCCACGCCCGAGGAGCAGGAGGCGACCGCGCTGAACAGCGAGAAGTCGCGCATCACCTGCTTCTGCTCCGGCATCTCGATCTCCCCGAGCGCCAGCGCGATGCCCAGCGCGGTCGTCCCGTTGGACAGGTCCATCGAGCCGTGCGGCTCGTCGTAGTAGGTGTCCTGGCCGCGGGAGTGCGCCTCGCGGATCGTCTCGATGGTCAGCAGCGGGGTCTTGGTCTGCACGTAGTGGACGTCGGCCGGGTCGGTGATGCCCGCTTCGGCCATCGCCCGGCGTACGCCCTCTGCGACCTTCTCGACCATGGTCAGCCGGCCGATGTCCTCGGGCAGGATCTGCTCGCTCATCGCGTAGCCGACGGTGAGCCGCGGCTCGTCGGTCTTCTGCACCGCGTCCTCGGGGACGGTGGCGAAGATCGTCGCGTGCGGGCTGATGACGCCGTCGGTTCCGCCGGACCACACGATCGGGATCTGCTTGACCTGCTCGGCCGACCGGGTGCCCTTCTCCAGGAGCACCTCGCGGAACGCCCGGTCGGCGATGATCCGGGTGTAGTCGTTGACGCCCCCGTTGCCCTCGGTCTTGCCGATGACCGCGACCACCCGGTCGGCGTCCATGACGCCCTCGTCGATGAGCTTGGCCAGCTCGGATGCGTCGCTCACGTTGTGCAGCGGGACCTTGCGGACCTCGATCGGTGCGGGCACGGCGGTTCCTCTTTCTACGAACGTTTCTGCGAAGGGACCAGGACGGTGCCGATGTCGTCACCGGTGACGGCGTCGGCGAGGTGCTCGAGTGACGTGACGACGGCGCGCGAGCCGCCGGAGTCGAGGAAGCGCAGCACGGCCGCCACCTTGGGGCCCATGCTGCCCCGGGCGAACTGGCCGGCCGCGGCGTGCTCGCGCAGCTCGGCAGACGTGACCCGGCCCAGCGGGCGGGCGGACGGCTGCCCGAAGTCGACCATGACGTTCGGGACGTCGGTGGCGATCACGAGGGTGTCCGCGCCGACATCCCGGGCGAGGATGGCCGCGGTCAGGTCCTTGTCGATGACCGCCTCGACGCCGCGCAGCGCGTGTCCGGCGACACCGTCGTCGGCCACCGGGATGCCGCCCCCGCCGGCGCAGACGACGACGAAGCCGGCCGCGACCAGGGCGGCGATCGCGGGGTAGTCGACGACCGACAGCGGCTCCGGTGAGGCGACCACCCGCCGCCAGCCGCGCTCGCCGCGGTCCTCCCAGACCTGGCCGAGCGCGATGAACTGCTCCGCCCGGTCGCGCCTGAGGTAGCGGCCGACCGGCTTGGACGGCTCCCGGAACCCGGGGTCGTGCGCGTCGACGAGCGTGCGGGTGACCAGCCCGGCCGCGCGCTGCGGCAGCCCGCGGGCGGCGAGCGCGGCGTCCAGCTCGTCGGCGAGGGTGAACGCGATGGTGGCCTGGGTCTGGGCGACGTTCCAGTCCAGCGGTACCGGCGGGACCTCGTGCGCGGCGAGCTCGTTCTTGACCAGCAGGTTGCCGACCTGGGGGCCGTTGCCGTGGGTCACCACCACCTGGACGCCGGCGGCCACCACGTCGGCGATGTGCCCGGAGGCCGCGGCGATCGCGTCCCGCTGAGCGCCAGGGGTGGCCGAGCCGTCGGGGCCGGTCATCGCGTTGCCTCCGAGGGCGATCACCACTCGCGACGACGTCACCCACGGAACCCTAGCCGGGAGTTCCTTAGCGGTGAAGTAGTTGCCCCGGCGGGGACGCCGTCGGCGAGCTCGGGCCGGCCGGTCAACGCGGTTCGGCGGGCGGGTCACCTCCGTCGGCGAGCGCCCGCTGCACCCAGGCGACGTCGTGCCAGCCGCCGTCCTTCCACCCGATCCGCCGCCAGGTGCCGACCGGCTCGAAGCCCATCGTCCGGTGCAGGCCCTCGCTGGCGGGGTTGGGCAGCGTCATCCCGGCGACGGCGGTGCGGAATCCCCGTGCGGCCAGCCGCTCGAACAGCGCCTCGTACAGCGCCCGGCCCGCCCCGCTGCGCCGTCGTCCCGTCTCGAGGTACACGCTGACCTCACAGGCCCAGCGGTAGGCGGCGCGCTCCTTGTAGGGGCCGCCGTAGGCGTAACCGACCACGCGGCTGCCCTCCTCCAGGACCAGCCACGCGTGTGCCGCCCGGGCGGCGGTGATCCGCCGGGCCATCTCGGCCGGCGACGGCGGCTCGATCTCGAAGGTGATCACCGTGCCGGTGACGTACGGCGCGTAGATCGCCGCGCAGGCCGGGGCGTCGTGCTCCGTGGCGTCGCGGATCGGCACGTCAGCGGCGCCAGAAGTCGAACCGGTCGCGGCCGGGGCGGAAGCCTGCCG
>DASWRZ010000140.1:0-42701 GCA_036402935.1 Actinoplanes sp. | reverse complement strand
GAAGCTGCGACCGGCGTGATGCAGATATACGTCGTCCAGCGATGGCCGAGCGACGCCGACCGAGACGAGCTCGATGCCGGCGGCGCCCAGCGCGGCCAGCACGCCGGGTAGCACGGCTGCTCCGTCGGCGACGCGCGCCTGCAATGCCCCGCCCTCGGCGACGACGGTGCCGACGCCGGGGATGGCCCCGATCACGGCGCGAGCCCGGTCGGCGTCGGCCGCCCGCGCCAGGGCCGCCCGGATCGTGTCCCCGCCCAGCGCGGTCTTGAGCTGGTCGGGGGTGCCGGCCGCGACCACCCGCCCGGCGTCGACGATCGCCAGCCGCGCGGCCAGGTGGTCGGCCTCCTGAAGGTAGTGAGTGGTGAGCAGCACGGTCAGCCCGTCCTGCCGGGCCAGCCGGGCGACCTCGGCCCAGAGCTCCATGCGCGCCTCCGGGTCCAGGCCCGTGGTGGGTTCGTCCAGGAACAGCACGCGCGGCCGATGCATGAGGCCCATGGCCACGTCGAGCTTGCGCTGCATGCCGCCGGACCAGGTGCCGGCCAGCCGGCGGCCGGGCCCGGTCAGGCCGAACCGCTCGAGCAGGTCGGCCGCGCGGGACCGGGCCTCCCGGGCGGACGCGCCGTGGATGCGTCCTTGGAGGACCAGGTTCTCCAGGCCGGTGGCGACCGGGTCGAAGCCCGGCTTCTGGGAGACGTACCCGATGAGCTGCCGGACCTGTTCGGGGTGCTGCATCACGTCGATGCCGTGGACTCGGGACCGGCCGGCGTCGGGCCGGCTCAACGTGGTGAGGATCCGGACCGTGGTCGACTTGCCGGCGCCGTTGGGGCCGAGCAGTCCGAAAACGGTGCCGGGTTCGACGGTGAAGCTCAGGCCGGTCAGGGCGTGGACCGCTTTCGCGCCCTTCCCGTACGTCTTGACCAGCTCCATCGCCTCGATGGCGGGTGCCGCTGCGGGCATCGTGCTCTCCTTCGGTGAAGGAGCCGGCGGGGCCGAGAGGGACCGTGAGCTACCGTGTTGCTGCGGGCACGCACGGCAGGTTCGGCCGTCTCGGTCGACGACTCCGGTGTGTCGTTCCGTGGCCGCGGTGTTGGCGCACCGCGGCCACGGTTTCCGGAACCTTCAGGACTCGGCCACGAACAACATGCGTGCGACCAGGATCATCATGGCCACCAGGCCGCCGACGATCGCGAGCCACGACCACAACCAGCCCACCGTCAGCGTCAGCAGGACGAACGCGGCGATCGCGATCAGCCAGATGACCAGGGTGTAGATGCCGAATCGGGCGGCCGCCGAGGGATCTTCGGTGAAGCGGTTGCCGACCGCGGCGTGCGACTCGGCCATGCGCATCACCCACTGTTTGTGCCGGTTCGTCTGGGTCGCTCCGAGGTAACTCAGGATCCCGATGCCCGCCACCGCCGGAGCCGCGCCGGCGAAGACCCAGGCGAGATCGGCTCCGCGCAGGTAAAGCCAGCCGCATGCCAGCCCGGCCAGCGTCAGCGTTACCCCCGTGCCGTATCCGGCGGCACGGCCGGTGGGCATCGGGTGGTTGCTGGTGGTCTCCTGGCCCAGCGTATCCGCGGTGAAGGCACCGGCGGCCAGCGCGACGACGAACGCCGCCACGGCCTCACCGGCGAGCGGAACGCCTCCGGCCGTAGCGGCGAGCGCCAGCACGGCGAGCCCGGTGACGCCGACCACCGACAGGATCACGGTTCGGAGCACGAAGGTCGGGCGCGGACGGACGCGGAGGAGCGCATTCGCCACGTACGCGGAAGGCTCGGTGCCGTCGACGATCGTGTGGATGTCGCCGAACTCCTCGACGGCCCGGCGCGCCGCGGCGCCGCCGGAGAGACCCTCGGCCTGCAGCTCGGTGGCCCGGGCGACCAGGTTGGCGCGGATTTCCTCCTTCAGGTCCTGCCGTTCGGGGGTCATCTCGATGCCCGTGAACGCCTCGTCGAGCAGGCGGTGAACATCCACGGTGTCGTTGGGGTTCGTCACGATGATCGCCCTCCGAAGGCCGAGTCGCGGGGACCAGGGTTCCGGTCCAGCTCGAGCAGGGTGTCGATGAGGTCACGGGTGAGCGCCCAGGCCGCGACGCTCCGCCGGTACACGGCGCGGCCCGCGTCGGTGATCCGGTAGTACTTGCGTCGGCCGCCCTGGCTCTCGTCGCCCCAGTAGGCCTCGATGAGACCGTCCTTCAGCAGCCGGCGATACGTGGCGTACAGAGTCGCCTCTTTGATCTCGTGCCGCCCGCCGGTGGCGTCCCGGATCCGCTTGAAGATCTCGAACCCGTAGCGATCCTCGCTCCGCAGCACCGCCAACACGATCGTGTCGGTATGGCCGCGCAGCAGGTCCGCCGCGAGAACGTCCTCCCCCTGCCCATCCTCTATCACGGCCACTACTGTATCAGACACAGTACTTGATGCGGTATATCCAGCGTGTCGTCGATTCGATCTAACGGCCCGTGGTTCCGACTACTGGTAGCCGCGTTTAAGCAGGAACTTGGCGCCGGCCGCGAACCCGGCGGCGTCCAGAACCTCGAACCCGAAGGCGTCGGCCAGCCGGTTCGTGACGTTGAACGCGGTCGCGACGGCCAAGGCGTCCTCGACCTGCTGACGGCTGACGCCCACGGCCAAAACGCCGCCTACCTCCTCGGCGGTGACGGTGCCCTCGCGCGTCAATGTGACCAGCAGGCGCAGCACGGCCCGCAAGCCGTCCTCGATCGGCGCGGTGTCCAGATCGGCCAGGACCGCGCGGACCCGGCCCGGGTCGGCGTACGCCTGCTCCGCCGTCGCGGTGTGCGCCCCCACGCAGAAGGCGGACTGGTTGGCCCGAGACACGACCGCCGCCATGAGTTCGCGGTCGCCGACCGACCAGGCCGACGGGCCGCGCATCGCCAGGTGGGTGAAACGCTTGGCCGCGTTGCCGTAGAAGTCGGGACGGTAGAAGACCAGCTTCGCGGCGTCCGGCAGCGCCCGGCCGGAGAACAGCCTGATCGTTGCGAACAGCAGCTTGGTCGCCGGCTTGTAGCCGTGGTTGAGGACCTCCGGGCGCATCAGCCGGCCGCCTCGTCGAGGGCCGCCAACCCGGACTCGTACATGCGGGTGGACTGCCCGACCGCGGCCGCTATCACCAGCTCGAAGAGCTGATCGTCGGAGAGGCCGGCGGCGCGGGCCAGGTCGAAGTCGACGTCGGTGATCCCGGCTGCGCCGGTGACTACCTTTCCCAGCAGCGGTTGCCAGGCCCGGTCGGCCGCGACGTTGTGAAACGCGGCGGCGCGCTGCTCGGCAGTGGTTGTCCCGGATCCGTACAGGACACCATCGACCAAGGCGCGGTGGGCGGCGCGCTTCTCGTCCTGCGCGTGCGGATCGGTGGAGCCCATCAGCGGTCAGCTCCGAGCAGTCCGGCGTACCGGTCGAGGTAGAGCGGCCAGCCCTGGTCGTGTCCGACACCGTCGCGGACGGATTCCCAGCCGGGGCCGTGCCGGTCGAGATGCCGGTGCTGCAGCTCGACGCGCGTACGGTCCGGGGTCTCGGCGATGAAGGTGACCTCGACCTCGCTGGTCTGCCCGGGATCGGACTCGAGCTGCCAGGTCGGTCCGATGTCCCAGCTGAAGACCACCCGGTTGGGCGGGTCGTACGCCAGGATCCGCGCCCACCGGCATTCGCTGCCGTCGGTGCCCCGGTCGTAGATGTGTCCGCCGACTCTGGGCTCGAAGACCGTCTCGGCGATCGGCACCTGCATCAGGTTGTGTTCCGGAGGTTTGAAGTCGCCGAACCGGTCGGTGAACACCGCGAACGCCTTGTCGATCGGTGCGTTGACGACGATCTCGCGCACCACCGTGGTGTCAGCGTGCGTCATGAGCTCTCCTCGGTCCGGTCCTCGATGACATCCTGATAGCCCTCCAGCGCCCGGCGCCAGAACGTGTCGAGCTGGTCTTTCAGAGCGGCCACACCGGCGGGGTCGAGCCGGTAGACCCGGCGAGTGCCCTCGGCCCGGTCGGCCACCAGCCCGGCGTTTTTCAACACCCGCAGATGCTGTGACACCGCCTGCCGCGTTATCGGCAGCACTTCGGCCAGCTCTCCGACTGCGTGTGGGCGCTCGGCCAGGCACTGCACGATGGCGAACCGGCTGGGATCGCCCAAAGCCTCCCAGCCCTGATGCCCTGTGAAAGCCGTCACGAACGAAAGCTACGACTTGCCATTACCCGGGTCAAGACCTGACGACCAACTCGAGGATCTGACCGCGCCGGGCTCGCCGTTCCCGGCCGGCGGCACCCGTCGCGCGCGCCGAGGCCAGGTTGACCGACGTCGTTGCGGGGACTCGTGACTATGTCGAACCCGCCTCAATGCCGCGGAACTTCGACAGCTCGGCGAGCGACAGTACGGGTGCGAGCAGTGCGTGCGCAGCGTGACCGTCGAGGCGCTGCTCAGGGCGTCGCCGGCCGGGACCGCACTTGCCGGCTGATCAGTGCGGTGAGCAGCAGCAGGACCGCGGCGATCGCGAGGCTGGCGCGTACGCCGGGCAGGAAGGTCTTCGAGGCGGCGATCAGCGAGCCGAAGACGGCGATGGCGACCGCGCCGCCGAGCTGACGGAAGGTGTTGAACACCGCGCTGGCGGTGCCGGCCTGGTCCGGGGTGACGCCGTCGAGGACCACGCCGGTGACCGCCGGCATGGCCAGGGCGCCACCGGCGCCGATGGGCACCAGGCATCCGGCGACGAGCGGAACCGACTTCAGGTCGACGGTCGTGAGCAGGGCCGCCAGGCCGATCACCATGGACAGCTGTCCGGCGACGACCGGCAGGCGCGGCCCGAACCGGTTGGTGATCGGGCCGCTGGCGAGGTTGGCGCCGATGGCGGCGACCGCCGAGGGGATGTAGACCAGGCCGGCGTGCAGGGGTGACAGTCCGAGGTACTGCTGCAGGAAAAGGCTGGTGGTGAAGACGTTGCCGTAGTTGCCGACCATGAACGCGAATCCGACCGACAGGGCGATCCGGAAGCCCTTCGCCCGGAACAGGCCGAGCGGCATCATCGGGTGATCCCCGCGGGCCTGGACGACCAGGAACGCCGCGCCCGCGGCGACGGCCGCGGCCAGGGTGAGCATGACCGGCGGCGAGGTGAAACCCCGGTGACCACCCTCGATCAGGCCGTAGACGAGCCCGGCCAGGGCAACGAGGGCGAGGACCTGGCCGGCCCGGTCGAAGCGGACCGGCCGGGTGGGCGACCGGGCGACGATCAACAGGAACAGGGCAATGCCGAGGCCGACGGGCAGGTTGATGGTGAACACCAGTCGCCAGTCGAGCGTGGTGAGCAGGCCGCCGAGGGGCTGGCCCACGAGCGCGGCGACCGCACCGCCGACGGCCCAGACGCCCAGCGCGCGGGCGCGCCGGCGGGTGTCGGGGAAGGCTTGCCGGATCAGGGCCATCGACGCCGGCAGCATGACGGCGGCCGCGGCCCCTTGCAGGCATCGGGCGGCGATGAGCGTTTCGATGCCGGGTGCTGCCGCGCACGCGGCCGAGGCGAGGGTGAACGTGACGATGCCCAGGCCGAGTGCCTTCTTCGCCCCGATCCGGTCGGCCAGGTTGCCGGCGAACAGCAGCAGGGAGGCGAACAGCAGCGTGTATCCGTCGATCGTCCACTGCTGGCCGGAGGTGCCGCCGCCGAGGTCGCGGGTGATGGCGGGGAGCGCGACGTTGACGATGGAGATGTCGAGCGTGATCAGAAAGAACCCGAGCGAGCCGATCGCCAGGACGGTGCGGGCATGTGGAGCGTCGGATGCTGACGCCGCGGTGTCCGGAACCGGCGACGGCGGGCTGGCGATGGGCAACGTCGGCCTTTCGGGTCGATGAGGGGTACTACCGGCCGTGCTGCCGCAATTCGGTGCCGGTGGTGGTGTCCGGGGCGGTCGCGGCCCAGGAGGCGAGCAGGGCGAGGGCTTGAGCGCTGGGTGTGTCCGGTTCGGCGGCGTAGATGGTGAGGGTGAGGTCCGTTTCGGCGCCCAGGTCGTTGTCCACGGCTTCGACGGTACGACGAGCCGCGCGCGGAAGGGATGCACTGGCAGTACACCCCGGCACGGCGGACCGGCGCCCGTACGGCGGTTTCTGCCCGACCCGATCGACCGGATCCCGCGTGGCCCGATCGATCCCGGGAAGGTCTTCGAGCTCGTCCTGCCGCTGGACCGGGCGGCCGACGGCTACCGCGCGATGGACGAACGCCGCGCGATCAAGACCCTGCTGCGCCCCTGACGGGTGGAACGCCAGGCTGCGTCGTGTCGTCGAAGCGGTATGCGCCGTTACGTGCTGCTCGCTCTCGTGATGCTGATGCTGCCCGTTGCCGGATGCGGCTCCGGGTCGGCCGCTCGTTCCGGCGGCCCCGCGACGCCCTGGGCTGGTCCCGGGAATTCGGGACTCGCCGGGCCTGACCCCACAGCGCCGGATCCCACAGCGCCGGATCCCGGCCCGTCGGGCGGGGGTGATCCGGACAACCCCCGTGATCTCATGGGGCCTCCGATCGTGCTGAAGGGAACCGTCCGCCGGGACCACGGGTGCGTGATCCTCGAGACCGGGGAGCGCCGCTGGGCGCTGACCGGTCGGGCGGCGGCCCGGCTGGTCGACGGCGAGCAGGTGACGGTGCGGGGCCGGCCGGTCGCGGTGCCGGCCGGCTGCGACGCCGCGTCCGGTCTCGCGCTGCGCGCATCGCCCGGGAGTTAGGACGGGCCTGGTCCGTGCGGACCAGGCCCGTTTCGGTACGGGTCGATCAGTGGTGTCCGCGCAGTTGGTTCAGGTCGAAGGACCAGATGCCGCGGCCGTGGGTCGCCGCGTACACGTAGCGGCCGGTCGGGTCGGTCCGGACCTCCAGCGTCGTGGTGGTCGGGATGCCCCGGCCGAGCCGGTACCAGGTGCGCGAGTTCGCGGCCCGGTAGAAGACCGCCTGGTCGGTGCCGAGCACCAGTCCCCCGCCGGCCACGTACTTGATGCTGTCGGCCGGGGCGTCGGGCACGTTGGCGGAGATGTCGGTCCAGTGGGCTCCGGCGTCTCGGGACTCGAAGACGTGGCCGATGCCGGCGCCCGGTCCCTCGGTCCAGCGACGGGAGAACCCGTTCATGGCGACGACGACGTGGTTGGGGTTGGCGGGGTCGACGTCGAAGCTGGAGATGTACCGGTTGGGCAGCGTCCCGTCGACCGGCAGGGTGAGCTGGTGCCAGCCGGTGCCGTCGACGTTGCCGACGGCGATGCCGCGGGTGAAGCCCTGGTTGTTGCAGGGGCCGCACCACCCGGCGTAGACCGTACCGCCGGAGATGGCCACCGCGGTGGCCGCGTGTCCCACACCCAGGTCGAAGAGATTCACCCAGTCGTCGCCGTCGCGGATCGCGTAGCCCTCGGTGTTGAGCCACACGTGGCGGCCGCCGGCGATCCACACGTTGCTGTTGCGGCGATCCTGGGTGATCGGCGAGGTGAAGCGGGCCTCGCCGGTCTCGGCGTCGGGCGGCGAGACGTTGTAGGTGGTCGCCTTGCTGGGGTCGGTGGTCCACGCGCCGTCGTTGACCGCGCAGTTGTTGGTCACCGCCACGGCCAGGTAGACGTACTCCTCGGCGATGTTGCAGCCGTTGGCCGGGTCGACGATGGTGTCCCCGCCGTCACCGCCGAAGTTGGAGCCCATCACCCGGTCGCCGGGCCGCAGGATCGACTGGCCGTTGTCCTGCAGGCCGCCGGAGACGGCGACACCGTGGCGGTCGCGGCCGACCCCGACCGAGTAGTACTGCAGGACGTCCATGGAGCCGTCGTTGAGCGAGGTCCAGTCGGTCGCGTGTCCGGACGCGTCCACGGTGCCGTTCACGGGCCGGCGGTAGGCGCCGCCGTCGTCGCCGACCACGACGTACGACTTGCCGTGGTTGGAGCCGATCGCCACGGCGTGCTGGTCGGCGTGGGTGGTCTGGTGGCAGTCACCCGTCTGCTTGGCCGGGTCGATGCTCCAGCACGGGAAGCCGAAGTTCCAGTACGGACCGGGAACCCGCCAGCTCTGGCCGCCGTCGACCGACTCGAAGACCTCCTCGAGGCCCATGTAGACATGGTTCGGGTTCTTGGGGTCGACCTGCAGGAACTGGTTGTACCAGGACTGGATGCCCGGCATGTAGCCCGGATCGGTCAGCGCGGAACCGGAGGCGGCGAGCTTGTGGTAGTCCGCCGACAGCGTCCACGGGCCGAACGGCGAGCCCGACCTGGACACGTAGATGCCCTGCAGGGCGCTGTCCGGGTTGGTGATGAGCTGGGTCGGCGACTGCTCGATGGCGTAGTACTTGGAGCCGTCGGCCGAAGCCGCGAACGTCACCGCGCCGACGTCGGCGGCGTCCGAGGCGATGTCGCCGGCCAGCGTCGTACGCTGCCAGGTCCCACCGGTCCGGACGTAGAAGCCGTTGTACGTGTCGCCGCTACGCCACCCGGCGGCGATGATGACCTTCGACGGGTCCTTCGGGTCGGCGGCGAAGTCGTTGATGATGTTCTTGTACGGCGCGTTCGGGTCGGCCTGCTGCGCCCCGCCCGGCAGGAAGTCCGGGTTGGGGGCGAACTGCAGCTTCCACGGGCCGGACAGGTTGGTCACCGAGTGGCTGTAGGCGCCGTGGTTCGTGGCCGCCCACACCGTGTTGCCGAAGATCCGCAGCTCCCGGATGATCGTGTTCTCCAGCTCGGTGCCACCCACCCGGTCGCGGGTCGAGAAGCTGCCGTGGCGCGGGTCGCTCAGCACGTAGACGCCGCTGCCGGCGAAGGTGTCGGCGCCGGTGTTGGCCTCGCCGGTGGCCAGCCAGAGACGGCCCTTGGCGTCCAGGCGCAGGTCGCCGGTGGACGGTGACGGCAGCCGGTCGGAGATCGGCTGCCAATGGCCGCCGCCGGCGCTCGAACGCCACACGCCTCCGTTGGCCGCTCCCGCGTAGACGTAGCCGCGGTCGTCGGCGGCCATGCCGGTGACCCGGCCGGTCACCAGGCCGGAGCCGCCGGAGGAGTTGCTGTTGATGTCGCGGTAGCGCGGGTCGTCGGAGTTGTACGGCAGGTTCGTCACGTGCTGCCAGCCACCGGCGGTCACCGGCATGCTCTGCAGCGCTTGCCAGGCGGCGGTGTAGGAGCCTGGCGCGACGACGCCCGGCGCACTGCGGGCCTCGGCGTACTGCTCCGCCTGCTCGGCGATCTCCTCGGGGTCCTCACCGCCGTCGGAGTCGTCGGCCGCGGTCGCCTTCAACGTCTTGACGGTGGCATTGGTGTGCGCGGCCCGCTGGGCCGCGAGCTGGACAAGGCGCTCGTACGGCGCCGGGCGGGGCCCGTTCCCGCCCGGCGCGGCAGCCGAGGCGGCCGGGACGAGTCCGAGCACGGCCAGTGTGGTGGCGCCGGCGGCCAGGATCAGCCGTGGCCTGCTAAGTCGGGTTTGAGGCGACAATGCCGTGATCCTCCCCATAGACGTGCCGCAGGTGATGGACACGCTCAGGGAGAATCTTCATCAACCAAACTCGATGCGCAACATCGCAACCGGCCAATATTTCCGGGCTATGCCCCGATCGTCGGTCCCCAAGCCCGTCCGCGACCGTTTCCGCCGCGGTAAAGCCGCGGTAAAACAGTGGCTTTGTCCCTGGGCCGCCGGGGTATCCGGACATTCATGATTGGACGCTATGAGCATGCCGTCATTGACTGCCCGGACCCGCGGGCGCTGGCGGACTTCTACATGCGACTGCTGGGCATGCGGGTGGAGCGCGACGCGGACGGGTGGGTCGTGATCAGGGACGACGCCGACCGTCATCGGCTGGCCTTCCAGCGGGTGCCGGATCTGCGGGAACCACGGTGGCCTGATCCGGAGCGCCCGCAGCAGTTCCACATCGACGTCATGGTCGACGACATCGAGGAGGCGGAGAAGGCGGCGCTGGCGATCGGCGCTACCCGCCTGCCGCACGAAGGGCCGGACTTCCGGGTGTACGCGGACCCGGTCGGCCACCCGTTCTGCCTATGCACGGCCTGAGGCAGGGCAGACGTACCCGGTCAGCCCCGGCGGCTCCGGTGCAGGAACGCGGTGAGCAGATAGGCCAGGCCGGAGATCGCTGCCCACGTCAGGGTTGCGATGATCAGCGTGGCCCATACCGGCCATTGGCGGGCGGTAGTGGCCACGACCACGGCGAAACCGACCAGACCGGTCGCGCCGAGGGCGGCGCCGCGGGCGTCTTCCCGGGCCTGGTGGGCGCCTTCGTCCTTGGCGACCAGGGTGAGGCTGGCCAGCAGGATGGCGGGAAAGGCGAGGAAGAGACCGCCGACCTTGGGCCCCCAGAGCTCCGAGACGATGCCCGCCAGCGCCGAGACTCCGGCGCCGAAGGCGAACCGGACGAACCATTCCCGGGCCGGGGTCCTGGCGGCGTCGTCAGGGCGCGCCTCCGGCGACTGCGCGGCTTCGGTATGGGTCATGACAACACCACCGAGTAACCCACGACGGCGACCGCCGCCCAGATCAGCAGCGCGCCGGCGGAACCCTTCCACGCGCCGAAACGGCGGACCATCGGCGTTGTCGCGAGGCAGTACGCGACGAACGCGGCCGCGCCGACGGCCATCCCGGAGCCGATCGCGGCAAGGTCTTTCGGGCCGGTGAACACCAGTGTCACGGCGAGGCTGCCGAGGGCCACGGACGGCGCCGCCGAGAACACGCCGGCGAACCGCTCCGGCTTGAGGACTTTCGACACCGCGGCGAACGCGAGGACGAGCAGCCCACCGGCCAGCGCCTTGAGGGCCACCTCGGCCACGGCCTCACCCATTGCTCACCCCGATCTCAGTGAGTGAACAGAACCTTTCCCCAGGGTGAGCATGAGCCAAACCGGGCGGCTCGCTGGTTGTCCGGGCGTAGCGAAGTCGTGGAAATGACAAATTCGATAGATCATGAAGTTCAGCAGCTCAGAGGCCGGGTATCCGGCACGCTATGGATCAAAACCGGACGCCGATCCTGGACGCGATCGAGCAGTACCGCGCCGAGGGTAACTACACCTTCGCCCTGCCCGGCCACCGTTTCGGCGCGGGCATCGCGTCGTGAAGGCTCAAGGGGTCCTATCCCTCGACGCTGGTGGTCGTGTGGGCGCTGCCCACCGGCTTGGACTGCGACGAGCCTCGTTGGCGCAGATAGATCGCCAGGATTGCCATCGAGGCGACTGCGAGCAGCTCGGACTGCCAGTTCTGCAGGGTGCGGTTCCAGAAGTCGGGTTGGGTCAGGTATTGCGGCCAGGACACCGGATCCTCGAGGTTGCCCAGTTGCTGTTCGTTGTAGGCGGCGACCCCGGCAATCGACTGCCCCAGCCAGGACAACACGAAGATCAGACCCATCACCAGTCCGAGGGAATTGGAGAAAAGCCACAGCTTGATCCCGCGGGCGCGGGCCCACCGGGGCGAGGTCTCGTCGGCATGCGGGCCGATCTTCTGTTCCTGTTCTGATTCGCGGCCGGCTTTGTCGAGCTCCTTGGATTCCGGTGAGCCCTTCTGCAGCAGCCACACGGTCAAGAAGATGTAGAGCGAGAACTGCAGGTACTCCGACTGCCAGTTCTCCAGCACGTCCGCACCGAAGCTGGCCGACGTGACGTAGCGGGCGAAGGAGACCGGGGCCAGACCTTCGGTCAGCTGCTGCTGGTTGAAATCGGCGTGCCCGGCGAACGCCTCCGCGACCAGCACAACCAGGAACAACACACCGAAGACCAGACCCAGTGAGTTCTGCCGCAGGAAACGCTTCATCGGTGCAGCACCCCCAGCGCGGAGAAGTAGATCAGGCCGGCCGCGATGACCAGCAGCAGAAAGACGAACTGGAATCGCATTTCTCTCAGCCTCCCTGCACCGTGCAGTCGTACGGCCGGTCGCCCTGCGGATTACAGCCGGCCGCCACGACCCGCCACCCGCCGGGGAAGACGGCCACGAACACGGTGTCGTCCGACAGGCGGACCTGCGCCCACTGCCCGTAGACGCGGGTTCCGGTCACCGTGCCGGGCTTGGGCAGGTCCTCGTCGAGGATCGCCTCGGCGCACGGCTTGCCGCCGGACTGCTCGACCTCGGAGGCGGTGCCGGGGGCCAGAACGGCGCACGCTGCGGCGCCGTCCTTCCCGTCGACCGCGGTCAGCAGCCGCACCGCGGCCGCCGACGCCGCCTGCTCGCGACCGGCGACGGATCCGCATCCCGTCAGCGCGCCCACGGCCACCAGCGGTAACACCGCCACTGATATCCGTCTCATAGCTGCCGATCATGCCCAGACGGGACGGGTCTCAACCACGCACCGAGGACGCCTACCCTTTGCCTTCAACGTCGAGGCCCGGAAGCCGGTCGAGGCCCGGAAGCCGGACGGTGAAGAGCGTGCCCCGGCCGGGCTCGCTCTCCACCTCGATCGTGCCGCCGTGCGCCTCGGTCAGCTGGCGTGCGATCGCCAGGCCCAATCCACTGCCGCCGGTCGCCCGGCTGCGCGACTCGTCGGCCCGCCAGAACCGGTCGAAGACCTTCGGCCGGTCGGCCGGGGCGATGCCGCTGCCGGTGTCGCGTACGGTGATGGTCGTGCCGTTCGCACCGACCGTGACCGACCCGCCGCGCGGGGTGTAGCGGATGGCGTTGGAGATCAGGTTGCCGACCACCTGCCGCAGCCGCACCTGATCGACCGGCGCCACCGGATCACCCACGATGTCCAGCTCCAGCCGGACCCCGGCCGCGAACGCGCCGCCCCGGTGGCTGTCGACCACGTGCGTGAGCACGTCCCGCAGGTAGGTCGGCTCCAAGTTGATCCGCAACGTGCCCGCGTCGGCGGCGGCCAGGTCGCCGAGGTCGTCGATGATGTGCTGGAGCAGCAGCGCCTCCTCGTGCAGCAGCGCCAGCAGCTGGGCGTCGGTCGGGGCGAGGTCGTCCTGGGCCGCCTCCAGCCAGGTGCGGATGTTGCTGAGCGGCGTACGCAGCTCGTGCGCCACGTCGTTGACCATGGTGCGGCGCTGCACCTCGACCCGTTCCCGGCGTTCCGCGGAGTCGTTCATGGCCCGGGCCAGCCGGCCGATCTCGTCGTAGGTCGACACCGGGACGGGCGTGCGCAGCTCGGCCGCGTCGGCGAGGTTGCGCAGCGGCTGCACCAGGCGCCGGCCGACCAGCACGGTCACCGCGATGGTGGCGAGCAGGACCGCGCCGGTGACCGCCACGATCCGTACGATGCTGCCGTCGGAGAGGCTCAGCGTGGTGCGGCCGGTGCCGGGTGCGGTGACGAACAGCAGCGCGCGAGGCGCCACGTACGGTCGAAGTTGGGTCCTGCGCCCCGATTCGACGCAACCCTGCACGACGTCGGCCGGCCCGGCCGGCTTGAGCAGCGACGGCGGCTCGACCTTGACGCTCTCGTGCACGCTGCGGACCACCGGCCGCGGTCCCAGATAGGCGTCGAAAGTCGGCGTGATGCGCAGCTGGGAGGAGCGGTCGCCGAGGTTGAGGCAGCGGGCGGTCAGGTCGCTCAGCGTCCGGAGGGCCTTCTGCTCGGCCGCGCTGACCAGGCTGTCGAGCTCGAACTGGCAGCCGTCGGTCACCGACCGGGTCAGTGGCCTCTCGGCCCGGGGGCGGACGGTGGTGAGGACGACGCTCGGGCGACCGGTCTCCGCGACCTTGATGACGCCGTCGTAGCCCAGCTTGTTGAAACAGGTCAGGGTGTACTTGGCCACCTCGTTCAGCACGTACCGGTCCTCGGTCGGCACGACGTAGGGCCCGACCGCCCGCTCGTCGATGTGTCCGGTGCCACCGGTCAGGCCCAGGTCGACGTCGAGTGGATCGACCACCGCCGACGGACGGGTGTTCTGCAGCGCCGGGCCGGCCTGCGAGTCGAGGATGACCTTGTGGTCGTCGGTGGTCAGGACGATGCGGCGACCGAGTTCGGCGGCGCGCGAGCGCACCAGGGTGGCGGCCCCCGACCAGTCGTGGTGGGTGGCGGCGTAGCCGACCAGCGCCTCGTAGACGGCCCGTTCGTCGGCGACCGCGCCGCCCTGCTCGTAGTTGATCGCCCGGGTGGTGGTGGTCGCGGCCAGCCAGGCGGTGGCCGAGATCGCGGCCAGCGCGATCACCACCGAGGTGACCAGCAGCCGGGTGACCAGGCTGTGCCGCACCGGCACCCGGTCCTTGTTCACGGCGTCGGGCTCACGGCGTCGGGCCGGACGCCAGTTTGTAGCCCACGCCGTGCACGGTGAGGAGCTGCTCGGCTCCGATCTTGCGGCGGAGGTTCATCACGTGCACGTCGATCGTGCGCTCGGTCGAGCTGCGGTCGATGCCCCGGGTGTGGTGCAGCAACTGTGCCCGGGTGAAGACCCGCCCCGGCTGCTCGGACATGGCGGCCAGGATCGCGAACTCGCCCCGGGTGCATTCGATCCGCTCGCCGTCGAGTGTTACGTGGTGCCCGGCCGGATCGATGCCGATCCGCCCGATCCGCCGCAGGCCCCGGGCGGCGGGCCCGGGCGCGCCGCGGGACGCGCGGCGCAGCAGGGTACGGATGCGGGCCACCAGTTCGCGCGGGCTGAACGGCTTGGTCAGGTAGTCGTCGGCGCCGAGTTCCAGTCCGAGCAGCAGGTCACTCTCGGTGCTGCGGGCCGTGAGCATCAGCACCAGTACGTCCGACTCCTGCCGCAGCGTGCGGCACACCTGCAAGCCGTCCGGCCCCGGCATCATCACGTCCAGGACGAGCAGGTCGGGCCGGTTCCGGCGGGCCGCGTCGAGCGCCGCCCGCCCGTCGTGCACCACGATCGTCTCGTGGCCGGCGGCCACGAGGTATCGGCGGATGCCCTCCGCGTGCCGGGGATCGTCGTCGGCGACCAGGACCATCGCACACATGGCGGCGATGATAGGTCGCCGACCCGGCACCCAGCGGATTTTCGGACCGACCTGACACATTCCTGACGACCGCTCAGACGCTCGACAGGGACTCGGTGGGGTCCAGGCGGGCCGCCCGCACCGCCGGATAGGCCCCGGCCAGCACACCGATCACCAGGGCACCGCCCAGCCCGGCCCCGGCCGCGGCCGACGGGATGGTCACCGGCCAATGCTGCAAGGTGGCGTAGCCGGCGACGGCCAGCGCGCCGGTCAGCAACCCGGCTCCCCCGCCGAGCGCCGACAGCACGATCGACTCGGTCACGAACTGGATCCGTACCTGGCCCCGGTTGGCGCCCAGGGCCCGGCGCAGGCCGATCTCCCGGCGCCGCTCCAGCACCGAGATGTACATCGTGTTGGCCACCCCGATGCCGCCGACCAGCAACGCGATCCCGGCCAGAGCGAGCAGCAACGCGCTGAAGGTCCGCTGCACGGCCTGTTTGGCGGCGAGCGCGTCCGAGGGCCGGCTGACCAGCACGTCGCCCGGATGCTGCGGGTCGACCGTGGCGGCCAGGACCGAACGCACCGCCACCACCTGGGCGTCGGTCGTCTGCACATAGATCCGGGTCGGGTGCCCGTCGAAGCGCAGCCACCGCGCGGCCGCGTCCCAGCCGATCATCGCCGAGCGGTCGATCTCGGGCGCGAGCGGCACCGGGTCGAGGATGCCGATCACGGTGAACCGGTGCCGCCCGAGGCTGACCTGGGCCGGCCGGGAGAGGTCGACGCCGGTGAAGCCGAGCCGCTGGGCGGCGATCGAGCCGAGGACCACGGTCGGCAGGCGTTCCATCGCGGGATCCAGGAAGCGGCCGGCGCGTACCCGGCCGTCGATCGCCGCGAGCAGGTTGGCCTTGGTGGCGACCACCGCGATCGCGTTGTAGTCGCCGGCGCCGGTCTTGTCGGAGCGGGCGACGTTCAGCCCGAAGTCACCGGTCGCGCTGGCCACCGTCACCGGCGCGATCCGGGCCACCATGTCCACCGACTCGGCGGGCAGCTTGATCGGTGGATCGTGGTTGGGCGCCGGGGTGACCTGCAACCGGTTGGTGCCCAGGACGGCCAGTTTCTCCTCCAGTGCCCGCCGGCTCGACGCGGGAATCCCGGTGACCAGCACCAGCGTGGCGATGCCGATCGCGATGCCGAGCGCGGACAGGGCAGCCCGTACCTTGCGGGTGCGGATGCCGAGCAGGCCCAGGCCGACCAGGTCGGCCAGGGCCAGGCGGACCGGCGCGGCATCGCGGTCCACTCGCGCTGCTTGACGCGTACGCCTCATGCCGGCTCACCGCCCGCCGTCGCCGACGCGGAGTCGGACACCAGCCGGCCGTCCAGGATGCGGATCTGCCGGGGTGCCCGGGCGGCCACGTCGTGATCGTGGGTGATCAGCGCGATCGTGGTCCCGCCCCGGTTCAGCTCGGTCAGCAGGTCGAGCACGGCCGCGCCGGTGGCCACGTCGAGCGCCCCGGTCGGCTCGTCGGCCAGCACCAGCGCGGGCTGGTTGACCAGCGCCCGGGCGATCGCCACCCGCTGGCGTTCGCCGCCGGAGAGCTGCTGCGGATGGTGGCCGGCACGGTGGGCCAGGCCGACCCGGTCCAGGGCGGCCAGCGCCAGGTCCCGGCGATGACGGCGGTGCACGCCGGCGTAGAGCAGGCCGGTCGCGACGTTCTCGGTCGCGGTCAGCCCGTCGGTGAGGTGGAACTGCTGGAACACGAAGCCCAGCCAGCGCCCACGCAGGCTCGACAGGTGCCGGTCGGACATCGTGGTGACGTCGCGCCCACCGAGCAGCACCAGGCCCTCGGTCGGCCGGTCCAGCGTGCCCATGATGTTGAGCAGGGTGGACTTTCCCGACCCGGACGGTCCGAGGATGGCGACGAACTCGCCCTCGTCGATCCGCAGCGAGACGTTCCGCAGCGCCGTCACGTCCTCGCCGTAACGCCGGCCGGCGTTCCAGATCTCCAGCACCGCGGTCACGACGTCGTCACCACTCGGGTGCCGGCGGTGATGCCCGTACCGGTGACCTGAACCATGCCGTCGGCGAAAAGACCCACCTTCACCGCGGTAAGGGCTCCGCCGGAGATCTGTACGCCGTAGCCGCCGCCGCTGAGCGCGAGCAGGGCGCCGACCGGGACGGCGAGCACGTTGTGCACGGTGGTGCCGGTGAACCGGACGTCGACCTCGGCCGAGGTGATGTTCCGGATCGTCGACGCCTTGTCGACCGCGACGACGACCTGCACCTTCGGGCCGTCCGAGCTCGGGTCGCCGCCGTCCGACCGGTCGGCCTGGACGTTGCTGCTCACCGAGCTGACGGTGCCGCTGGTGGTCGAGCTGTCCGGCAGCGTGATCCGCACCTTCTGCCCGGCCCGGAGGTCGTCGGCCCGGCTCGCGTCGATCTGGACCGAGACCGCTTTGGACCGGTCGCTGATGGCCATCAGGTTGCCGGTGGCGTCGTCGCCGAGTTGCGCCGAAGCCACGCCCACCCGCACCGCGCCGGGGAGCACCAGGATGTCGCCGAGTGTGACCGCGCCGGTGGCCGGTCGTACGCCCTCGGCCGTCTGCCAGCGTTTCACGGCGTCCTTGAGCGATGCGGTGAAGACGGCGTCCTGGCCGGTCACGACGGTCGGGTAGGACGCCGTACCGGAAGAAGCCGGAGCCGCGCCCGGCGCGGCCTTGCCGGTGGTTTCGGTCTTCCGCCCCTCTTGGACGACGACCCGGGTCCCCGCAGCCGGCTGGTCCCCGATCCGATAGCCGAGCGCCCGCAGGTTGTCGGCCAGCACTTTGACGTCGCGGCCGACCGTGCCCACCGTGTCGATGTCGCGGAACATCGGCGACGCCCCGTAGAACAGCGCCACCGGCCGGTCGCCGACCCGGTACAGGGTGTCGCCGCGGGCGATCATGCTGCCCGACCGGGGCAGCCAGGTGAGCACCCCGGCCTCGACGCCGCGCAGGGCGCGCTGCTTGCGATAGCCCACGGTGCCGCTCTCGGTCCAGTAGTCGGAAAGGTCGGTCCGGACCACCGGGACCGTGGCTACCGTGGCCGCGGTCGGCTCGGCGGCCCGGGAGTCATGGCCGGCGCGGGCGTGGACGGCGTAGACCACGCCGCCCAGCGCCAGGGCGCCGGCAATGACCGCGATGAGGGTTCTCGTCCGCACGGCCGCTATTTCTCCGTGAAGGCCGAGATCTCGCACTGGCGCTGGATCTCCATCCCCGCGTCACTGTTCGCCTTGTCCAGGTTGGCCTTGGTCTCGGGCGCGACCCAGATGCTCGCGCCGTCGGTTCCCGCCTGCCGGATCTCCATCGACAGGCCGTGGCTCTTGTCGCACTGCAGTTCCTTGCGGAGGTCGTCGGCGAAGCCCGGGTTCTGGTGGGGGTCGAGCTCCGGCGCGTCCAGCGGCTCCTGGTCGGCGCAGGCGTCCACGGCCGGCTGGTACTTCTTCTGATTTTGCTTGTAGCTGAGGAGGGGACCGCCGTTTCCCCCCGGCCCCGGCGTCGACGGCACGCCGTGCTTCGTCCAGCAGGCGTAGTAGGCGGCGTAGGCGCGGTCGATCTCCTCCTTGGTCGCGCCGAGGGGAAGCTGACGATCGGGGTGGCCGCTCGAACCGGCCGGGGCGGCACTCGCCGACACGGTTGCGCCGGGGATCGCGGCCACCTGCGGGCCCGGCGTGGCCGAGTGGCCGCCGCAGGCCGCGAGCGACAGCAACAGGGCCGCGAGACCGATCGTCTTCACATTCGTGTTTCGCATGCCGGCCAGCTTGGCGGCCTCGTGTGAGCTATTTGTCAGGTTGATCAGATTGCTCAGAGCGCAGATTGATCGGCCATGGAGCATTCTGTGCCGATGGCAACGACAGGTGAAGCCCGGCGCGGCGAGGCGCGGCTACCCTCCGCGCTGGTGGTCGTCGTCGCGATCGCGCTCTACGTGCTGCTGCCCGAGCAGCTGATCCTCGGGCCGCGCCTGGTCATCCCGGCACTCGAAGTCGTACTGCTGGCCGCGCTGGTCATCGTCAATCCGCGCCGGATGACACGGGACAATCCCTGGGAACGTGCGGCCGCGCTGACGTTGGTCGGCCTTATCGCCGTCGCCAACGCGATCGCGTTGGTGCTGCTGCTGCGGCAGCTGGTCACCACCGGCAACTCGCGCGCCGTCGAGCTGCTCATCGCCGCGGGGCAGGTGTGGCTGACCAACGTGATCGTCTACGGGCTGGCGTTCTGGGAGCTCGACCGCGGCGGACCGGTCGCCCGCACCCACCTCCCCCGGCACCGGCTGGCCCGCGCGGACTTCCGGTTCCCGCAGGACGAGGACCACGACACGGTCGACGAGGTTCGGGCCGGGTCGAGCAAGCTCAGCGACTGGGTCCCCGCCATCGTCGACTACCTGTACGTGTCGTTGAGCAATTCCTCGGCGTTCAGCCCCACCGACACCATGCCGTTGTCGACCCGAGCGAAGATCCTCATGGGTATCGAATCCACTTCCGCGTTGGTGATTTCCGTGCTGGTCATCGCGAAGGGCGTCGGCAGCCTCGGCCAATGAGTCACGCGAGCGTCACCGGTCACCCCTGGCGAGCGCGCTGGCGGCGCTGGTAGTGCCGCGCCACTCGCGCCCGGTTGCCGCACGCGGGTGAGCACCACTCGCGGCGCCCGTGATCCTTGGCGAAGAAGAGCAGGCAATTCGGCGCCAGGCAGGGACGGAGCAGCTCTCGTCCCGGGCCGGTGAACAACTCGACGCCCTGCAGCGCGATCAGCTCCACGGCGGGGCCGCTCGTGCTGTCCATGCGGTACGAGCGTGCCGGGTCGCCGCCGGTGGGCCAGACGAGCTGGGGCTGAGCCCGCGCGAGCGCATTGAGCGTGGCGACCGCCTGCGGACGGGTCAGCTCCGGGGCGGTGGCCGGGGGGCGCGGATCCGCGGTCGTCTCGGCGGCCAGCCGACGCAGCGCGTCACGTAGCTCGCGCAGCGGCTCGGCGGCAAACCGCCGGACCGGATCGCCGGCCGGCCCGAGTTCCGTCCTGATCCGGTCGGCGACCGCGCCCAGCCACACCGCGGCCTGCTCGTCGCCGGCCAGCTCGTCGCGGATCCGGCCGTCCGCAACCGTGACGGTGTTCATGAGCTCCACCGGCAAGGGCTCCCCCAGCATGTCTCCCACGATAACGAGGCTAATGGATGACACCAAAGGATCCATTTGACAGGCGGGCGGGAGGCGGACATAGTGCCTAATGGAAAAACTATAGTTATCCATTAGCTAGACCGATCCAAGAGAGGCGACCGCCATGACGGAAACCACGGCTGAGCAGTACGACGCGATCGTGATCGGGACCAGCCAGGGCGGCCGGTTGTTGCCGCTCGAGCTGGCGAAGGCGGGCCGGCGGGTGGCGCTGGTCGAGCGCGACCAGCTCGGCGGCGCGTGTGTGAACACGGGATGCACGCCGACCAAGACGATGGTCGCCAGCGCGCGGGTGGCCTACCAGGCGCGGCGCGCCGCCGAGTACGGCGTGGGCACCGGTCCGGTGTCGGTGGATCTGGCCGCGGTGCGCGAGCGGAAGCGGGCCATGGTCGCCGGGGCGCGGGAGAACTACGCGGGCCGCCTGGCGCAGGACGGGCTCGACCTGATCGAAGGCGAGGCTCGCTTCGTCAGCCCGAGGACGGTCGAGATCGCGCTGAACGCCGGCGGGGCACGGCAGCTCACCGCTCCGGTGATCGTCGTCGACGCCGGCGCCCGGCCGAAGCCGCTGGCCGTCGACGGCGCGGACGAGGTCCCCGTCCTCTATTCCACGTCGATCATGGAGCTGGACGAGCTCCCGGAACACCTGATCATCCTGGGCGGCGGCTACATCGGGCTCGAGTTCGGGCAGATGTTCCGCCGCTTCGGCAGCCGGGTCACCATCGTGCAGAGCGCCGCGCGGCTGCTGACGATGGAGGACGACGACGTCGTCGACGAGGTCGCCACCATCCTGCGCGACGAGGGCATCACCGTGCTGACCTCGGCGACGCCGGCCGCCGTCGAGCAGCTCGACGACGGCCGCGTCCGGCTGACCGTGCACACCGAGGACGGCGTGCGGCAGCTCGACGGCTCGCACCTGCTGTCGGCGATCGGCCGCATCCCGAACACCGAGGCGCTCGCCCCCGAATCGGCCGGCATCCGCCTCGACGACAAGGGTTTCATCGAGGTCGACGAGCACCTGCAGACCAGCTCCCCCGGCGTGTACGCGATGGGCGACGTCCGAGGTGGGCCGGCCTTCACCCACGCCTCCTACGACGACTACCTCGTCCTGCACGCCAACCTCATCGGCCACGAGAAGGCGAGCACCCGCGACCGGGTGGTGCCGTACACGGTCTTCATCGACCCCCAGCTCGGCCGGGTCGGCCTCAGCGAGCGGGAGGCCCGGGCGCACGGCCGGTCGGTCCGGATCGCGAAACTCCCGATGGGCGCCGTGGTCCGGGCCATCGAGACCGGGGAGACGCGCGGCTTCATGAAGGCCGTCGTCGACGCCGACAGCGGGCAGATCCTCGGCGCCGCCGTCCTCGGTAGCGAAGGCGGCGAGATCATGAGCATCATCCAGGTGGCCATGCTGGGCCAACTCACCTACACCGCGATGGCGAACGCGATCTTCACCCATCCCCTGCTCGCCGAAGGCCTCAACAGCCTCTTCGCCGAATTCGACGCCTGAAAGCACCCGGCCGTGACCTCAGCCGCGGGTGACCTCGGCGAGGAACGGCCGGATCAGCGCGGCCACCTCGCCGACCGCGGACTCGAGCAGGAAGTGGCCGCCGTCGAGCAGGTGGATCTCCGCCTTGGGCAGATCGTCGGCGAAGGCCCGGGCACCGTCCGGGCCGAAGATCTCGTCACCGCGGCCCCAGACCGCCAGCAGCGGCACCTGCGACGTACGGAAGTACTCGTGCACCACCGGGTAGAGCGGCCGGTTGGTGGCGTAGTCGGAGAACAGCGCCAACTGGACCCGGTCGTTGCCCGGGCGTGAGACCAGCGCGTGGTCGTGCTCCCAGGCGCTCGGGTTGACCAGGGTCTCGTCCGAGGTGCCGGTCAGGTACTGCCAGCGGATCGCGTCCAGGGTCAGAGCCTGGCGGGCCCCGGCCTCGGTGGTCTCGTTCGGGTCCTGCTGATAGGCGAAGACACCCGACCAGAAGCTCTCGACGAAGCCGGCCTCGTACGCGTTGCCGTTCTGCGTGACGATCGCGGTGATCGCGGCCGGGTCACGCAGCGCCAGGCGCCAGCCGATCGGGGCGCCGTAGTCCTGCACGTAGACCGCGTACCGGTCGATGCCGAGGTGGGTGAGCAGTCCGGTGGTCAGGTCGGTGAGCGCGTCGAACGTGTAGGCGAAGCCCGCCGCCATGCCGTGGATGTTGGCCATGACGGTCACCAGCGAGAGCACCGCCAGCCCCGTGGCCGGCGCGCCGCCGGTCGCGAGAGCGGGCTGCCGGCCGCCCGGCTCTACCCGGACGTTTCGGTCACGCTTGCTTTCCGTACGCGCGGAGCCGCTCGCGAAAATCGTTGGCGGCGACCGGGCGGGGCACGTGATGATGCCGCCCATGACCGGCGCGCCTGAGGTTCGAGTGAGCGGCGGAGGATTGCGGGGTCGCCGAGAGGGCGGCCTGTCGGTCTTCCGGGGTGTCCCCTACGCCGAGGCGCACCGCTTCGGCCCTCCACGTCCGGCTCCCGGGTGGCAGGGCACGAGACCCGCCGTCGCGTTCGGTCCCCCGCCTCCCCAGTCCGAGATGCTCGGGCCGGATGCGTCGGCTCCCGCGGCCGGCGACAACTGGCTGACGGTCAACGTCTGGTCGCCGGGCCCCGACCGCGCCGCGAAGCTGCCGGTGATGGTCTGGGTCTACGGCGGCGGCTACGCATTCGGGTCCGCCGACCGGCCGGAATACGACGGCGGACGATTGGCCCGCGACGGGCCGGTGGTCGTCGTGACGTTCAACTACCGGCTCGGCGTGGAGGGCTTCACCCAGATCGCCGGGGCACCGGCCAACCGCGGCCTGCTCGACCAGGTCGCCGCGCTCGAGTGGGTGCGCGACAACATCGCCTCGTTCGGCGGCGACCCCGGCCAGGTCACCGTCTTCGGCGAGTCGGCCGGCGCCGGCTCGGTCGCCGCCCTGCTGGCCATGCCCCGGGCCGCCGGGCTGTTCCGGCGGGCCATCGCGCAGAGCGTGCCGGGCACCTACTTCACGCCGGCCCTCGCCGAGGACATCGGCACGGCCATCGCCGACGAGCTGGGGCTGCGGGCAACGGTCGCCGACCTCACCGAGGCCGAACCGGAGCTGCTCGCCGCGGCGGGCGACGCGGTAGCGGCGAAGATCGGCGAGCGGGCGTCCCGGTGGGGCCGGGCCGCGCACGGGTCGATCCCGTTCGCTCCGGTCGTCGACGGCGACGTCCTGCCGGCCACGCCGTGGCAGGCCCTGGCCGCCGGCGCGGGCCGCGACATCGACCTGATCGCCGGGCACACCCGCGACGAGCAGCGGTTGCTGACCGCCCTCACCGGCATGCTCGGCCACGTGACCCCGGAGCGGGCGGCCGAGGCGTTGGACATCTTCGCGCCGGGAGCCGACCGCTACCCCCGGGCCTACCCGGAGGCGAGTCCCGACCAGCTGTTCGAGCTCGTCCACTCCGACTGGCTGTTCCGCATGCCCAGCCTGCACCTGGCCGAGGCCCAGGTCGCGGGCGGCGGCCGCGCCCACGTCTACGAACTCACCTGGCCGGCTCCGGGCATGGGCGGCATCCTCGGCGCCTGCCACGGCCTCGACGTACCGCTCGTCTTCGGCAACCTCACCACCGGCCGGCCGGCCATGCTGATCGGCGACAGCCCGGAGGCCGAGCCACTCTCGTCCGAGATCCGGGCCGCCTGGACCGCTTTCGCCACCACCGGCGACCCGGGCTGGCCCGCGTACGACCTCGCCCAGCGCCTGACCATGGTCTACGACACCCCGCCAGCCGTCACGGCGTACCCGGAGGAACGGTCCCGCTCGATCTGGCAGGACCACGCCTTCCCGCCGCTACCCCTCCTCCCCTAGCCGGCACCGCGACCCGCGGCGACGGCCGGCTCTTGGCCGTCTCGAGTGTGCCGTCGCCGCCCATCGAGTCGCCCATCACGGCCGGCCGGTTCGGGCGCCCGGCCCACGGGCTTCGTCCCGGACGTTGCGCATCCGTTATGCGGGCGTCCACAGCTGGCCCACGGCTCGACACCGGCTATTGAGAGTGTTCAGCCGTGTCCAAAGATCACGGGCTGTCCTCGTCGCGCGCCGTCGGCTTCGCCGGCTCCGCCCTGGTCGCCGTCGGTGGCCTCGGCGCCGGCGCGTTACCGGTCGGCATCCCGTACCGCACGGGCGGTCATCACGCCCGCCTCGGGCTGGTCTGTGTCTACACCGGACTGGCCCTCCTCCTGCTCGCCTGGTGGTGGTACGGCCGAGTCACCCGGGGCGATGACGCCGACGAGTCGTGTCGCACGGCCTGGCGCACGCTCGCGCTCTGGGTCGCGCCCCTGCTGCTCGCGCCGCCGCTGTTCAGCCGCGACGTCTACAGCTACCTGGCCCAGGGTTTGATGATCGACTCGGGTATGGACGTCTACCGCCACGGGCCGTCGGTGCTCGGCGGGGTGGCCGCGGCCCAGGTTCCGGCGATCTGGCAGCACACCCCCAGCCCGTACGGCCCGGTCTTCCTGATCGTCGCCGAGGTCGTGGCCGGCCTGCTCAGCTCACACCTGTTCCTCGGCGTCATCGCGATGCGCCTGGTCGCGATCGCGGGACTGGCACTGCTGGCCGGTTCCGTGCCGGTTCTGGCGCGGTCCGCCGGCGTACGGCCCTCGAGCGCGACCTGGCTCGCCGTGCTGAACCCCCTGGTTCTGATCCATCTGGTCGGCGGCGCGCACAACGACGCCCTGATGGTCGGCCTGCTGGCGGCCGGCCTGGCCGCCGCGGTGAAACACCGGCCGATTGCGGCGACCCTGCTGATCGCGGCCGCCGCCCTGGTCAAGTGGCCGGCCGCGCTCGGGCTCTTCGCGGTGGCCGCGATCTGGACCGGACGGCTACCGGGCCGCTGGCCGTGGGCCCGGGCGGCCGGCGCGGTGATCGCCACCGCGGGCGCCGCCACCGTGCTGATCACGACGCTGGCCGGCACCGGGTACGGCTGGGTCAGTGCCCTGGACACCCCGATCTCGGCTCAGAACTGGTCGCTGACCAGCACACTCGGCCGCTGGACCGCCCACCTGCTGGCGCACGACGAGGTCGGGGCGGCGATCGCCGAGGGGCTGTGGCGCTGGGCCGGCGTGCTGGCCACCCTGGCCGTGGCGGCGGTGGTGTGGACCGGCCGCGCTCGCCTCGGCCCGGTCTACGGCCTCGGCATCGTGCTGGTCGCGGTGGTCGCGTTCGGACCGGCGATCCGCCCCTGGTACGTGCTGTGGGGCCTGGTTCCGCTCGCCGCGGTGGCCGAACATCGCCGGGTGCGCGGCCTGCTCGCCGTGCTCTGCGCCGGCCTGGTGCTGGTGGTGCTGCCGGACGGCTTCGCGGCCGACACCGAACGAGTTCTGCTCGCGGTCCTCGGCGCGTTGATCGGCATCGCGGCGTTCCTCCTCGTACGCCTCTTTGTCGCCCCCGCGACCCCGCGCCCGGCCTGGACCGTGCCCGGCCGCCGGGCCCCCCGATGATCGTCCCCGAGCGGCTGCGAAGCCGCCCCGCGCAGGTCGCGCTCGTGACCGTCACCGCGATCGCCGTCGGCGTCTTCGTGGTCACCGTGCCGACCTTCCGGCACTTCTTCGACCTCGGCGTCTACCGCGGCGCGGTGCGCTACTGGCTGGTCGACGGCGGCGAGTTGTACGACTACCGCTACCAGGATTCGGCCTACGGCTTCACCTATCCGCCGTTCGCCGCCCTGGCCATGGCTCCGCTGGTGCTCACGTCGTGGCCGGTGGCGGTCGCGATCAGCCTGGTCGTCAACGCCGCGATGGTGGTGCTGCTGCTCCGCTGGTTCCTGGTGCCGTTCCTGCGGCGGCGGTCGTGGTCGACCTGGACGCCGTGCGCGCTCGCCTTCCTCGCCGTCCTCATGTTCGAGCCGGCCCGCGACACGTTCAGCTTCGGCCAGGTCAACCTGGTACTGCTGGTGCTGGTCTGCGCCGATCTGCGCGCGCTGATGACCGGGCGCCGGCCGGCCGGGGTGGGCATCGGGCTGGCCGCCGCGATCAAGCTGACCCCGGCCGTGTTCATCGGCTACCTGCTGCTGTCCCGGCAATATCGGGCCGCGGCGACCGCGGCCGGCACCGCCGCCGGAGCGACCGTCCTCACCGCGATCGTCGCGCCCGGACCGTCCCGCGCCTTCTGGACCGGCGCGCTGTGGGACACCGATCGTGTCGGCAAACTGGAGTACGTCTCCAACCAGTCGCTGCGCGGCGTACTGGCCCGGCTCGAAGCCCCGGCGATCTGGTGGGTCGCGGCGGTGGCGCTGGTCCTCGCGTACTGGGGTTGGTGGGTGCGCTCCCGGCGCACCCCGGGTGACCATGCGGCGGGTTTCGCCGTGACCGCGATCATCGCCTGCCTGATCAGCCCGGTGACCTGGGTGCATCACCTGGTGTGGGTGCTGCCGGCGATGTTCTGGCTGCTCGACCGCGGCCGCACGGTCGTCGTCGGCGTCGCCTACGTGGTGCTGTGCAGCAGTTTCGTCTGGCTGTGGTGGGCGCACCCGTTCGGCTGGACGGCCTTCGGGGGCAGCAACCTCTACGTGTGGATCGCGGCCGGTCTGATGATCACCGTGACCCTCCACGACCGGCCGCGGTCAGCGCTGAGGTGGCGGCCGCCGCAGCGAACGGACGTTGCCGGGTGACGGGTCGCCGTTGGTCGCCATGCGCATGCCGCTGAGGTAGCCGTCGGTCTCCCGCTGCTCGCCGTACTCGGCGAGCCGGGCGCTCAGCGCCTCGTTGTCACGCTCGCGGTCACCGGCCAGCTCGGTGCGGAAGCCGGCGAGCAGGCCGATCAGCTCCTCGCGGCTGACCCCGCCCGGGCCGGTGGCCGGCTGCTGCTGCCGCAGTCGGAGCAGGATCTGGTCGCGCGAGAAGACCACCAGCACGGCCAGCCAGGCCAGCACGAAGAGACCGGTGATCACGACAAGCTCGACCGACGCGCTGTCCGGAGGCGGCGGAGGCATGCCGTTGGACACCTGACCACCACCGTTGGCGCCGCCGCCACCGGGGGGCCCATTGCCGACGATCAGAGAGACGATCAGGGCGCCGGTGGCCGCGACGGCCACCACGATCGAGACCATGAGCAGCTTGCTGATCTGCAGGTGCGATCCACTCAGCGGCCGCTCGGTCATGGCCCCGAGACTACGTAGCCGGCGCGCCATATGCGACATCGACCAGCGCGGACGTGCGATTCGACCCATATCTGTCACCCGTTCAGCCCGTCCGGCGCCTCCGCAGGACCTTGCGATAGGGGTCGACCAGGCGGTCGAGCACGGTTGCGAGGGCTTCGCGGTCGGCCCGCGGGATCGGCGAGTCGTCGGCGAGCATACGGGCCAGCTCGTGAATCAGCGGGTGCGCCGCCGGCGGCTCGGGCGCCGGCCCGCTGAGCCGGTCGGGATAGGCCGCCCGCACCAGATCATTGATGCTGCGGCCGAGCACCGGAGCGATCCGCTCGATCGACCGGATCGTCGGCCGCTGCTCCTCGCTCAGCCAGCGCAGCACGACCGACGGGTCGGTGCCCACCGCCCGCGCGAAGTGCGTCGGCGTCTCGAAACGAGCCGCCAGGATCGCTTCCTTGAGATAAACGCCGAAGCCGGTGACCGCCATCGAGTCAGTTTAGGACGGACACAGCGAGATCCTGTCCCCGAATCGGACCGACTCGGGCGCGGGACGACCGATTGGCTACGGCGCTGCGCGCTGCTAACGTCATTGTCTCGATAACCAATGCTTCGGGAGGGGTCGTGAAACCGGTGATGATCCTTCTGATAGTCGCGGCGGGCGCCTTGCTGCTGCTGGTCGGCGCACACCGGCGCCCGTCCCGCCCCACCGGCCCCGGCCCGGCCGCGTGGCCAGGCCCGCTCGCCGGCCCGCTCGCCGGACCTCTCGCCGGACCCGAGCCGGCGCCCCCAGGCGCGCCCGTGGCGGCGGGCGCGCCGACGGCGGCGGGCGCACCCATGGCGGTGGGAGCGCCCGCCCCGGCGGCACACTTCCCGATCACGTCGGCCGCCGCCCGCCGCCACCGCAACAGCGGCGCCTCCCACTTCACCCGCCCCCGGGCCAACGCCCGCACCACTCGCTAGCCCGGCTAGCGGATGGCCGGTTCGGCCAGTTCTCGCCGGTTCAGCGGCGGCACGATCTCCGTACCGAGCCGCCGGCCCAGTTTGACGCCGGCGAACCGCACGAGCGCATCGAACTTGCCCGCCACCTCGGCTGCCATCGCATCGGTGGCCCGCAACGTGCCGACACCGATCCCCTCTCGCACGGGCCCCCGGGCACCAAGGGCGACAAGGAGGTACGACCTCCGCCGATCACACCGGCCACCTACGGTTCCCAAACGGTCTCGGGGGGTGACAAGCTCATGGGGATGCCCAGGCTGCCGATGGGGAGACAGCGAACGTGGGACACACGGCGACGCTGATCACGAGGGAGGCGGGCCCGTGCCGAGTGCCGGCTACCTGGACGACGCCCATGCGGCGGCGATCGGGCGCGCCTACGACCTGGTCGGCCTGGCCCAAGGGCAGAACGTGAACACCGAGATCGGCGTGGCCGAGGAGGAAGCGGCCGCGCAGGGTTGGACCGACGTCCGGCTGCTCCTGAAGTGGGCCCGCACGATGGCCGCGCGCGACACCGGGCTCGACAACGCCGAATATCTGCGGGCCATGCTCGACCTGGCCGAGACCACCGGCGAGACGTCGTTGCTGGCCCTCGCGCTGGCCACGGCAGCCGCCCGGCGCAGCAGCCTCGAGCGGGCCCTGGACGTGGCCGAGTCCACGGCCACCCCGTTGGTGCGCGCCGTGGCACTTCTGGACGAGGAGAGCGGCCCGGTCGTCCACCGCGCGGCCGCCCTGATCGAGGTCGGGGTCGCCGCGCAGGAGCTGGGCTTCTGGGAGCTGGCCGTCGAGTACTACGACCGGGCCGAGCGGGATCTGGACGGTGCCGAAGATCCGCGCCTGGCCGACACGGTCCTTCTGCAGCGCCGGGTCCTGAGCTACAACCGGACCGAGGTGGTGCTCGACTGGTCGAGCGCCCAGGCCATGATCGGCAGCTGGGACGCGGCTGCGCAGAACGCCGCCGCGGCGCTGTCCGGCGGCCTCGCCGCCATCGACGGGGACTGGCCGCCGAGCTGGGAGATGGAGCACCGCGCCCACCTGCACCTGCTCGCCGCCCTCGCCGGAAAGTCCCCGGCCGACGAGGCCGAGTTCGCCCTGCTTCCGGACGAGCCCAGCACGGGTGTCTCGTCCGCCGCGGTCCTCGCGCTCGGCAAGTCCATCGGCGCCGCCCGCTCCGCCGACACCGCCGGCGCGGCCCGGCTCGCCGTGGATCTGGCCGACCGTCTCGGCTGGGCCACACCACAGGGCACCCGGCTGCTGTGCATGAGCATCGCCGCCCGGCAGCCGGGAACACCGGCCGCGGTGGCCGCGTACGCCGACGAGCTGGCCCTCCTGCGCTGGAACGCCCGGCTCGACCAGGTGGCCGGCGTGCGGGACGCGATCGATGTCGAGCGTCAGCGCCGCGACCACGAGCAACTCCGCCGGCAGGTCCTGGTCGACGAGCTGACCGGGCTGGCGAACCGGCGGGGCTTCCGCGCCTATCTCAACGCGCTGCTGGTGCCCGGCCCCACCCCGGACGAGCCGGAAGAGTACGCCGTCATGATGGTCGACGTCGATCACTTCAAGCAGGTGAACGACAGGTTCGGCCACGACGTCGGCGACCTCGTCCTGGCGCGGATCTCCCAGGTCCTGGCCGCGCACGTACGGCCGATGGATCTCGCCGCGCGGCTCGGCGGCGACGAGTTCGTCGTGGTCCTCACCGGTGTCGGCCCGAACCATCCGGAGAAGCGGGCGCAGGAGATCATCGACGCGGTCCGCAAGCAGGCGTGGGACGAGGTGGCCCCGGGCCTCGCCGTGTCGATCAGCATCGGTGTGCACCGCGGCGGCGTCCGAGAGCTGCCGACCCTGCTGACGGACGCCGACCGCAACCTCTACCACGCCAAGAACAACGGCCGCGGCCGTGTCGCGGCGACCAGCACCCACGCCGGGCGCTGACCCCCGACGCCGTTCCGCTGCGTCGACGTCCCGGGACGGCCGTCGTCACTGCTGGTCGGGCTGGAAGGCGACCTCCGTCCCCGAAAGCATCACCGTTCCGGACACGCTGAACGGGACGTTCTCGCTGTAGGGATAGCTGCTTCCGCCGTAGTACGGCACGGCCGTTCCGGTGGCGTCGGCATCCCCCTCGGTCGTCGTGGAAACAACCAGGCGGCCGTCATAGTCACGGGCCAGCTCGAACTGCGGGTAGTTCCCGACCTTCCAGTGCACCTTGTTCACCTGGTCGTACGTGCCGGCCGAGAAGGGGCAGTTCGGCGGGCTCAGTTCGGTGCTCTTCGCGCATTCGTCGACGTACGCCCGCACCTGCTGTTCGACCGCCGCCCGCGCGGAGTCTTTGATTGCCGGTTCGAGCGTGACCGGCGTTCCCGGATCGCCGAGGCCGACGAATGCCATCACGGGCTCCGCGGTCCACAGCGGCTGCTCGGGCAGGCTCACCTGATAGCGACCGGGAAACGCGGCCAGGGCCGCCGATTCGGCGGCCTCGCCGAGAGGAATCAGTGCACCGGCCACTTCGACGGCCGAGACATCCGAGGTGGCGACGTCGAGTTCGCTGACGCCACCGTCGATGTGCCAGCGGTGAAAAAGACCCGCGGTCGCGTGGTCATCGCGCCGCAGGACGATTTCGGCCGTTTGCCGCGCGCCGGACAGGGCGAAGCTCACGCGTACGGAAGCCTGGCCGTCGGCGATGTCGGTGTGCTCGACCCGCACTTGCGTCGGCGGCGAATAGCCGCCGTTTTTCAGCGCCGAGTTCTGCAGGAGTGGTCCCTCGGGGTTGCCGGAAATCAGCAGGCGCCGAGCCGCGATCGCATTCCGCGACGCTAACGCGTCGAAAAACGCGTTTACCGTACGCGTCGGCGAGTAGAACTGATGCTCGACGACCTTCAGTCCGGCGACCGCGACGCACAGCGCGGCCAGGACCGCGAGCGTCACGAGGAACGCCCGCGGGCGCGGCCCCGCATCGAGGAGAACCTTTGTCGCGTCGACGTCCGGATTTTCCGGCGGCGGAAGGGCAACCGGATCGGCAACGCCGTGCCCGCACCGCGCGCAGAATCGGGAGTCGGCGTCGTTGCGGTTTCCGCAGGCGGCGCAGATTCGCACGGGCGCGTCGACGGCATGCCCGCACCGCAGGCACGCCGCGTGGCCGGGCGGGACAACGGTGCGGCACTTCGGGCAGGCGGTCAGCGTGGCCATCGCGTCAGTCCACGCTCGACGCGCCGGTGAGCAGCACCGGAAGCGGCAGCGCGGGAGCATCCTCGTCGGGCAGGCAATAGTCGCGGCCCGGCTCCTCGAGCGACTCGAGGCGCAATTCGTTCGGCGGATGCGAGGCACACATGGCGGCGACCCAGCCGTTCCGGCCGCCCTCGAACGACCGGCGGAAATGCGCCAGCACCTGCCGCATGCCGGCCCGATGCCCGGCGAGAACGCTACCCTCGTCGGCCCGGTATTCGGCGTTGCGGGAATCGGCCGCCTGCATCGGCGCCACGAAGTATCGAACGGTCACGAACACCGGCCAGAACGCCAGCCAGACCAGGAACCGCAGCACGGAATTGCGGGCCCGGGCCGCGAGCCATCCGCCGCCGGCCTGTACGAGATAGAGCGGAAGCGCCACCCCGCGAACGAATGCGGCCGAGATGGCGTCACCGTTACGCCAGTGCACGAGTTCGTGGGCGAGCACCGCCGCGATCGGCTCCCGCTCGTAGCCGAATTCCTCGAGAAGCCCTTGATTGACCACGATGTGCCGCGTGTGCGCGAAGGCGTTCGGCTCGCGGATGTCGTCGATCAGTACGACCGGATAGTTGTCGAGCCCGAGCCGGGCCGCGGCCTCGGCGACCATCGGCACGAGGAGTTCGGACTCTCGCCGGCTGAGCCGGCGGGCCCCGGTGATGGCGAGAATCCGCCGCTCGAACACCACGCGATAGACGGTGTAGAGCAGCCCGACGACAATGCCGACGACCATCGCGCCGAGAACCGTGGCCAGCCCGTCGAGCACCCCGTTCTGGAACGGGCCGAGAAACACCCAGATGATCCCGACGAGGAATCCGAGCAGCCCGCCGATGAGTACACCGAGGACGGCCGCCTCGACGCCCCCGGACCGAAGCAGCAGGTTCTGCATCGCATCGCCGAGGAGCGGAATGTCGCGGATCTGCTGCGGCACCGCCCGCTCGCCGGCGAACCCGCTGTAGAAGTACGCGACGACCCCGGCCGTGATGGCCAGCAGCGCGGCCGAGGCCAGCGCGGCCGGCACATAGAACCAGGCCGCGATCAGCGCCGCGACGGCGCCGCGCAGATTGCGCAGGATGCCGGCACGCAGCCAGGTGGCCGCGCTCGGAAAGTTGGTCGGCCGCCCGACGGTCAGCCGCTCGGCCAGCGGCTCACTCGTCGTCACGGCCACCTCCGGCACAGCGCTGCGCACCGAGCCGAGGTCAACGGGTTCCAGTGGTTCCATGGTCACTTCTCACCGTCCGCGGTCAACCTGATACAAATTGAGCCGCATGAGTATGGCGCAAACCACACCCCGGGCGCTGCCCGCCAACCGGCCACTTTGGAGGTTCCGGCTTGAGAGTGACCATGCGAGTCGACGGCACCCAGGAAAAGTCCCTCGCCGACTTCCTCCAGGTCCAGCCCGCCCTGCGCGGGCGCATCCAGCTGACGACCGACCGGCAGCGGCCGGGCGGCATAACCCAGTCGGTCGCCACCGTCCTGGCCGAGGTGGGCCCGGCGGCCGCCACCGCCCTTGGCACGGCCCTGGTCACCTGGCTGCGCCACCGCACCTCGAACACCCGCATCACCGTCCGCCGGCCCGACGGCACCCGCCTGGAACTTCAGGCTCAGCGCATCCGCGGCCTCGGCGCCCAGGAGGTCACGCAACTGGTCACCCAGCTGGCCGACGCTCTGACCGACGCTCCCGCCGTACCGAAAAAAGCCAAGCGCAGCGAAGGCTCCTAGGCCCCTCTTCCGGCTCCAAGGTATTCATGTTTGGACGGTTTCCTGGGCTACGTCCAGGGTGTCGGCCTCGCGCCGGAGCCCAGCCAGCCGGTCACCACGGACTCGACCGCCGACTTCGGCGTCGGCGGCTTCCTGCTGGCCGCCACCGAGGTCGCCAAGCTCACCACCTGACAGACGAGGTACGCGCTCAGCGCCCCGGAGCGCGCGAGCATTGCGTTGGCGCGGACGGCTGGTCCGCGGCTACCAGGCTCTGGTTGAGCTCGGTGGCGGTGGCGAGACGAGTGAAGGCCGGCCCGACGGTCAGGTCGACGGTCCTGTCGCGACGGTCGGGATCGAACCGCATGGTGGTCTCGCCGTACACCTCCGCCCGCAACAGGGCCGCCGCACCGATCGCCGCGGGGCCGTAGCGCAGGGCCGCCGCGCCCACGGGGTTGGTGTCCGTCGTACCGTCCAGCACGGTGAAGCCGCGGGCCCGCAGCTGGGAGACCGTCGCGGCCGGCAGCCCGACCGGCGCCCCGCCGTCGAGCACCCGGACCTGAACCTCGGCCGGGCTGTCCGGCCGGGCGAGAACACAGTTGATCGGCGGCTGGTCGCTGACCGGCACGGTGCGCTGGTGCGGCCAGGTGAACGCAACGCTCGCCGTGGCTGCCACGGCGACGCCCGCGGCCGTGAGGGCGGCCAACTGCCGGCGGGCCCGGCGACGGCCGCGGGCACGGACGGCGGCGGCCGGCAGGACCTGGAGGTTCCGGACCTCGGTCTGAAGCTCCCGCAGGCGGTCATGAACGGTACGTGACACCGCTGATCTCCTCATCGTGGTCGTCGAGCAGCCGGGCAAGAGCGGTTCGGGCCCTCGAAAGCCGCGCCTTGACCGTCCCCACCGGGACGCCCGTGGTCGCGGCGATCTCGTGCACCGGCATGTCCAGCAGGTAGTGCAGGGCGATGGCCTGCCGCTGCGGCTTCGGTAGCCGCTGCAGCGCATCGACGACGGCCACCCGGTCCGGCGACGGGCTGCCGGTCACCTCGTCCGGTGGCCCCATCCGGGACCGGGCGGCGAGACGGCGCCGCAGACCGCGCCACCGGTTGATCATCAACCGCCAGGCGACCGTACGCACCCACGCCTCGGGGTCCTCGTATCCGGCGACCCGGGACCAGTGCTGCCAGGCTCGGGCGAAGGCCTCCTGGGCGAGGTCCTGAGCCTCGGACCGGTCGCCACAGGCGGCATAGAGGTAGAGCACGACGCGCCGAACCGTCGCGATGTAGAACGCGTCGAAGTCGGCGCTGTCACTGCCCGCCATCATCCCCGGCTTCCCCTCGGTGCCCGCACACCTCAAGACACACCGCAGCCGATCATCCGGTTACATCCGCCACCGAAAAATTCCGCGGGCTGCGGCTAGCGCTCCGGCCGAGCCGAGCTCGGGAGCGTCCATCCGCTCGAGCGCAGCCACGTGGGCAGGTCCCATACGCCCGGCTCGATCGCCCGCACCGCCCGGATGTCGGCCTGGTAGGCGGGCGTCTCGGCGAACCAGCGGAACATCGCCTGCGCATCCTCGTTGTCCCCGAGAACATTGAAGGGCAGGGCTTCGTATCGTGCCGGCATCCCGGCGTACGCCCCGAGCGCGGCCGCGATCTGGCTGCCGGTGCGCTCGTCGCCGGCGATCTCGATCGCGCCGCCAGGCGCCTCCGCGGTCCCGAGCAGGAACGAGGCGCCGATCTGCCCGATGTCCCGGACGGCGACCAACTGCAACGGGATGCCGTCGGGCAGCGGCCAGCGCAGCACGATCTCGCCGTTCTCGACCCTCGGCCCCATGAACGTGAAGTTGTCCATGAAGGCGACCGGCCGGATCAGCGTCGCCCGCAGACCGGACTTCTGCAGGTGCTCCTCCACGCGGCGCTTGGATTCGAAGTGCGGTACCCCCGAGTCGCGCTCCGCCCCGCCGACCGAGCTGAACACGACGTGCGGCACGGCCGCCGCGACTGCCGCGTCGACGAGGGCGATGCCCTGTCGCGTCTCGCCCTCGATCTCGGCGAGCGTGACGCCCGCGGGGGTGGTCATGAAGAAGAAGGCGTCCACCCCCTGCAGCGCGGCCGACAGCGAGGCGGCATCGCCGATCTCGATTCGTGCGAGCTCGACTCCGCGGTCGGCGAGCGCCCGCGCTTTGTCCGACTCGGGGCTGCGGACCAGGGCGCGTACGCCGGCACCACGGGACAGGAGCGAGTCGACGACCGATCCGCCCTGTTTTCCGGTCCCACCGAAGACAGCGATCTTGCCGGACGACTGCGTGTCCATGATTCCTTCTCTCGACCCCAGAGGTAGTTCCTGCCGAGAACTAAGTTAGTTCCTGTCGAGAACTTTCGCAAGGTAGGCTGTGCCACAGCGAAGGAAGGGTGCGCCGGTGACTGGGAACGACAGCTTCGGAAACAACCTCGTCTGGCTGTCCGTGCTGGTACAGCGCCGATACGCGCAGATCTGCGCCGACCACGACCTCACCTCGACCCAGGCGACCCTCCTATGCGTGATCAAGGACCAGCCGCAGGGCATGGGCGAACTCGCGCAACTGCTCGGCGTGGCCAAGAACGCCCTCAGCGGCCTGGTCGACCGCATGGAGCGCCGCGGCCTCGTGCAGAGAGAAACGCTCCAGCACGATCGGCGGGCGGTCGCCCTCAGCACGACCGCACTGGGGAAGGAAATCGTCGGCGCCCTCTACGCCGACGTCGCCGAACGCATGCCCGACATCGCCTCCACCCTCACCGCCGACGAGCAGTCCCAACTCGCCGACGCCATCGCCCGAATCACCGCCCCCGCCCTCCTGACCCGCCCATGAAGTGATCGGCCGTGATGAGCCCGATTGTCAGGGGCCGACGGTTGCGGCCGGCGCATCGTTGCATGTGACTGTGCCCTCGGTGCACATGTTGCTGCCCGCCGGCGTGTCCCTCCGTTGCGCGCCGTCGTTCTTGCAGCCGCCCGACACCAGCAGGGCCAACAACACCACGACGACGCCCCGGGCTGTTCTCGTACCCACAAGATCCATAATGGACCGCCGCTGTTCAAGGTTGTCGGTGAGATCAGTTCAACCCTGTTCGACGAGCAGGGAGATGCATAGGTTCCCACTTGTCGAGGGCGGGGCCACCCCCCGCACCGGGCGTTCGTGACCGAGTCCGCCTGCGAGGTGGCCGGGATGGCCTGGCGGCCATCCTCGACCGGATGCCCACAGCGAATAGGTGCCTCACCCGTCCGTACCGGCCCGCGGGCGGGTCCCGGGCAAGCGGGAGTGTGCAGAATCGGCGTCCGGGACGCCGAGTTCGGCGTAGATCGCTAGAGCTTGTTGCCGGTGCATTTGTGCGTCGGGGTGCCCAAGCGCGGTCAGGCACCGGCTGGTCCCGTCGTGAGCGTGCGCCCTCGCCACGCGGTATTCAACATTTGTCGTGATCTCAAGCGTTTGGCGGTAATGCATGAGTGCAACCTCGTAATCATGGAGGTCGCTGTGGATCGCACCCAGCACATTGTGTGTCTCGGCCAGGTCCACCGGGTCGGCGATGTCGTGGAGAATGGCGAGTGCCTCATGCGCGTGTTCCAGTGCCGCGTGAGGCCGGCCGGATCTTCGAGTCGCCTCTGCGAGCCGGTGCAAATAGTCAGCTTCGAAGCGCCGGTCCTCACCCTGTCGGGCAAGGTCCACGCTCTGGCAAAGCAGCCGGATCGCGCTGTCGTGTTCGCCCAGTTGGCTGTGGGCGGTGCCCCGCCGGCTCAGAACAGCGCTCGCCTGTCGCAGGTTCGCGAATCCGTCGAGGGGGAGCGCCGCCTGATCCGCGGCCTCGATCGCCTCACGATCGCGTCCCAGCCGGCTCAGGGCATCCATGAGCACCGTCAAGGCCACCGCTTCACGCCACAGGTCGCCCTGCTCATGGTAAAGCTCGATGCTGCGGGTGGCGTATGCGATGGCATCGGCAAACGACCCGATGAGGTTGCTCAGGTCGGCCTTGTGAATCAGCGAGCGGGCGATGCCGTCGCGATCGCCCGAATGAGCGGCATTGGCCGTGCCTTGGTTGAGGAAGTCGAGTGCAAGCCGGTACTGGCCCAGCACCTTGTGCATCAAGGAGACGTCCAACAGGCAGGCGGACTTCACCGCGGGCGGGGTGTCAGGCAGGCATGCCGCCAGCGCGATCTTGAATACCTCCAGGCTCGCTGAGTGCTGGCCGTTTTCGTACAGGAGCGACCCCACGTTGCGGGGGAGCTGCCAGCCGTCATCGCTGGCCCTGTGATGCGCCGCGAGCCGGGCGACGGCCAGGAGGTTCGCGTGTTCGGCGTTGACCCACGACCGGATTTCTGAAGTCTTGGAGAGTTGAGGAACGACGGCCGGCCGGTATCGAGGGCTTGCGCCGAGGCGGGGCCGTCTGGGGTTATCCACTTCAGTGGCAATTTGAGTGACATGCACGTAATAGTCGAGGAGGCGGTCGCATGCTTCCGACCGTTGCGATGCGGGCTCATCAGCTTCGACGCTGGCCCGGGCGAAGTCGCGCACCAGGTCATGCAGACGGTACCGGCCGGGGAGATGCGCTATCAGCAGGTGCATATCGCACAGGGCGTCGAGCAGGTGCTCGGCCTCGTCTGCAGGGATGCCGGCCAGCGCCGCCGCGGCGAAGACATCGACGTCCGCACCAGGATGTAAGCCGAGCAGACGGAACATGCGCTGCTCAGCATCGACAAGGTGCTGATACGACAGGGCGAAGGCGGCGGTGATGCCCCAGTCGTCCGACTGCAGAAACTTCGTCCGGCCATGGTCATCGGTCAGCCGCTCGACCAGGTCAAGCACCCTCCATTGCGGACGTGCACGTAACCGGGCGGCAGCGATGCTTATTGCAAGGGGCAAATGGCCGCAAAGCTGGACCACCTTGATGACTGCCACTGGTTCGGCCTCGCAACGGTCCGGCCCGGCGACCGCACGGAACAAGGCAACGGCGTCGTCCGGCGGCAGAGTGTCCAGCGACAACACCTCGGCACTATTCAGCCCGGTCAATCGGCGTCTACTGGTGATCATGACGGCACAACTGGCTGACCCCGGCAGGAGTGGCGTGATCTGGGCGGAATTCAGCGCATTGTCGAGGACCACCAAGACGCGCCGTTCGGCGACCTCCCCCCGCCACAACGCGGCCTTCTCATCCAGGCTTTTCGGGATTCGAGCGTCGGAAACTCCAACGGCGCGCAGCAGCACATCGAGGGCCTCGTCGGCTGTCAATGGATCGCGGCCGGCGGTGTGGCCATGGAGGTCTATAAATAGCTGGCCATCACCGAACCGCCCGGCGAGCCGGTGTGCCGCATGCACCACCATGGCCGTCTTGCCGACCCCTGACATTCCGTCAATAGCCTGGATCACTGTCACGCCGCCACGGTCCGCAATGGACATGAGCCGGTCCAGTTCGGCCAGGCGGCCGGTAAAATGCCCAACGTCTCGGGGCAGATAATTGAGTGGCGGTGAAGCCTCAGGCCGATAATTCAGCGCCGGGTCAGCGGCCAGAATCCGACGATACTGGCTTTGCAGCTCAGGACCTGGGTCTACCCCCAAGTCCTCCGCTATCGTGTGGCGAATCCGCTGGTAGCACACCAGCGACTCGGCGGCCCGCCCAGCACGGTATAGCGCCAGCATCAGCAGACCAGCCAGCGGTTCACACAGCGGATACCGATCGAGTTCGGCGCTCAGCTCATCAGCGACGGCACCATGCGATCCCAGCACGAGAGAGATCTCGGCCCACGCGATGACTGCCGACAACCGCCTCTCCTCGAGCTGTCCTGCGGCAGTCAATGCGGTTCTGCCCCCGACGCCCGCAAGAGCGGGTCCACGCCAGATCGCCAACCCGGCCCGCAATGTCGCGGCTGCGTGCGTCAAATCGTGGCGGGTCCGGGCCGCATGCGCCTCGGCTAGGCATTGTTCAAATCTCCCGGCGTCCACCTGTTCGGCTGGGACTCGTAGCACGTATCCGGGGCCCACCGCCGCCAGCGCTGCGCCCACAGGGGTAGACCGCAGCGCGGATACCGCATTTTGGACCTGCTTACGGGCCGTAACCGGAGGCTCGCCATCCCAGACGGCGTCCACCAATTGGCCTAACGAAACTACCCGGCCAGCATTGAGTGCCAGAGTCGCGACAACACGACGCTGCTTCGTCCCGCCAATCGTCATCTGCGTGTCGTCATGCCGGACTTCGAGCGGCCCCAGGATCCCGAACTCCATGCCGCACCCCCACCTACCCTCATCAACCTCCTGAGCAGTGTACGAGGAGCAGCTCGGCCGTGAGGGGATCGATCGAGGACGAAACGATGACGGCGTTGGTCACGATAGGACGCGCGAGCGAGGTCCACGCCATGTCCGGCATAACCTGCGACGCGCGCCGGAGCTGGAATTATCGGGGGCCCACTTCGTCGGCGAGGTCCGGCGAACTGGGGTGGTATCCGGAGCACGAGGCAGGAAGCTATGCGGAGCGTTATCGACGGGAATCGGCGTTGGTACTCATGTCTCGCGACTGGCGCGGATTGGCGGGGCCCGTCAAGCGTCGGAACCCTCGTGGTCTGCATACCGCAAACCACGAGGCTCTATGAGCGAGCGGCTGGCCGGTTTCGGCCAGCCGCGCCGCCGGGCCCGTCGTCGTCCGCGACGGAGCTTGGGTAAACGGGCTCAGTGTCACTTGGCCGTTCGCCCGCCTGCTGGTCAGTCCCGCGCAGATCGAACCGCTGGTCCTCGCCGCCGAACCCATCCGGATCGTTCGCGCCGAGGTGATCGGCCTACGGCGGCTATACGGTCCGCTCGGAAGCTCCGCGCAAGCCTTGCTCAATAGTGGTAGCGAGCCTGAACGATGATCAGGTTTTCGCCACGCACCGTGTAGACGAGCCGATGCTCGTCGGTGATCCGCCGGGACCAGTAGCCGCTAAGATTCTCGGTCAGTCGCTCCGGCTTCCCGATCCCGTGCCCGGGGTCACGCAAAGCTTCATCGATCATCCGGTTAATCCGGCGAAGCGTCTTGGGCTCGCTCACCCAGAAGGTGTAGTCCTCCCAGCCAGCCTTGTCGAAAGCGACGTTCACGACGCCCGACGCTCCTGCTCCCCCACGTCAGAGATCAATTCCTGCCGCTCGAACTCACCAGCCTCGACCCGAGCCACGCTTTCCATCAGTCGCCGCGCGTTCTCCGGTGACCTGAGCAGGTATCGAGTCTCCACCATTGATCGCCATAGGTGCTCAGGAACAAGGAAGGCCGTACCGGACTTCGAGACGATCTCCACCGCCTCCTCGTCGTCGTTGACCTGCTCAATCAACGGAAACAGCCGCTTGCGTGCCTCACTCGCGGACAACGCCACAGCACACCTCCTCGACTCGTACCACACTACGGTACCAGTCCGACGCCGAGCTATCCAGACGCGAATCTTCCGTAACGCTTGCGCCCGAAGGGCGAACGCGATCGAGGGCGGAGCACGAGACAGCAGACGCAGCGCGAGCAATCCCGCGACCGCAAGGCTCGCACCGTGGCCCGCCGGGGCACTACGCCCCACGGAGAAGAATCGGAACGGCCCCGACTCGCGCTCACCGCGAATAGGGCCGCCAGCCGTAGAGATACACGCCGCCCACTTGAACCTCACCCAAGCAAACCCTCATGACACCTCCGACTCTCAAGAGCATCCAATGGTGGGCGCACTATCTCAGGCGGCAAATTCGTCGAGCTATCCATCTCGACACATTCAACTTTTACATCGGCCAAGGTGGCACTGCTAGCGTCAGCGCTGGTCAGGTCTGCGGCGTACAGGTCCGCGCCGGTCAGATCCGCCTGGAACAAACCCGTGCCTAGCAGGTCCGCGTCACGCAGGTCTGGCCCTCATCCTGACGACCGTCACGATCGTGCTGCTGAAGGGCGTGAGCCCGAGGCCACCGCGGCGATCGGGGCGACGCTGACGGGTCTGTTCGCGACCTGGCGAAAGCGCCACGATCACGACGAGGCAGTCGGAAAACGATGGGGCGGAACGCCACTGAAGGTCAACGCGCCACGACCACGACGAGCGGCGCGAGCGCCGATCAGCTACCTCAACGTCCGCGGAACCTTCGAGGGACGACGGTCACCGTCGACTCGCGCGCCAGCCGTGTGCTCGATCCACCGTCCTTCGCGAAGCAGTACCTCGGCGACCACGGCGACGGCCCGCACGAGCCGGCCAAACGCCAACCGCAACCACGGATCAAGCGCAATCACCACCAAGCGCAACCACCACCAAGCGCAACCCACCACCAAGCGCAACCACCACCAAGCGCAACCACCGCAACGCGAGGCGTCCGGGGCTCGGCCCCGGAGCGAAATGACGAGGCGACCTGGTTCGCGCTTTCCGCGAACACAGGCCGCCATCGACTCGTGGAGGTGCCGGGAATCGAACCCGGGTCCTTCGTTGCTTCGTCAGGGCTTCTCCGAGCGCAGCTCACTTTGCCTCTACTCGGCCCTCCGGATCATGTGAGCGAGTCCGGATGACGGGTCCAGTCGCAGATTAATCTCGCCGTGCGGCCCCCGCGACCGGGGCCGGTTGGCCAACCTCCTAGCTGATGCCGGAAATCTGGAACGGAGGTGCTTCCAGCCCGACAGCGTCGCTACTTGCCTCAGGCGGCGAGTGCGAACGCAGCGCGATTGTTATCGGCGCTTATTAGTTTCCAACGACCGATTATCGAGTCGACGTTGGCTTCCTCGGCTCGCTTCCCCTGTCTCCACGTACGAAGTCGAAACCAGTCACCCCCCAGTCGGAACAACCCTATAAGTCTAGCTCACGTGACAGGAACCGCCGCCGACGGAGCACCCCGCGGGCCGGAGCCGGTCGGCGGTGCGGGCGCCGGCCTGGTAGCCGAAGGAGGCGGACTGGCCGGGGGCCAGTGAGCCGCCGGTGAAGACGAACGTGCTGCCCTGCTGACTGCCCTTGGCGTTCCACGTGGTGTAGAGCCGGAGGCCCGAGACGGCGCCGTGGGACACGCTCATCGACCAGCCGGCCGCTTTGTTGCCGGTGTTGGTCACTTTTGCCATCGCCACGTAGCCGCCGCCCCACGACGAGGAGGTCGACACGGTGGCCGAGAAAGTCGCCCGGGGGACCGGCTTCGAGGAGGTGTCGCTGACGTGCGGCGACGGTGAGGACGCCGAGTGCCGGGCCGACGTCGAGGGCGACGCGGACCGCGACCGCGACGGGGTCGCCGACGGTGTGGGCGACGACGAGGGCCGCGGCAGGAGCGAGATGGTGGGCGACGGCGACTCCGGCTCGGCGGCGCCGACCGGGACGGTCGGTACTGACGGCAGGACGACCGTCGGGCCGGCGGCGTCGGCGGTGGAGGGGCCTACCGCGCGTACGGCCACCCAGACCACCAGGGCGACCAGGATTGTCAGGGCGGCCAGGAAGACGAGACGGGCCGGGCTGACCGGCGCCGGGGGTTGCTTCGAGACGGGCAAGGACCGACCCTTCCGGAAGGCAGGCAAAGCAGCGGGGGGAATGCAGGCTACCTAATCACTGCATGCCTTTGATACGGCGGCCCATAGCACGATTGATCTCCTTCTGTGCGTCGCGCGCCGCCAGGTCCTGCCGCTTGTCGTAGCTCTTCTTGCCCTTGGCCAGGCCGAGCTCGAC
>DASWRZ010000139.1:0-2884 GCA_036402935.1 Actinoplanes sp. | reverse complement strand
GGACCCGCGCACGCCGGTGCTGATCGAGATCGCTACCGCCGAAGGCCTGCGCGGGCCGCATCTGCGGTTGTTCGAGGCGATCGGCCGCGTGCACCCCCAGATCCTCGGCCGCACCCTGCCGCTCAACGGCGCCGGGGCCTGCGGGGCGGCACTCGCCGACCTGGGGCTGCCGACCGATCTGTTGCGCGGCTTTGCTTTGCTGGCCCGCGCGGCGGGACTGCTCGGGCAACTGGCCGAGGAACGCCGCCGGCCCATCGCGAACGACATTTACATGGCCGTTGACCGCAATGCTGTCTACGAACCCTGAAGGACGAACCGTATGGCTGAAATCGTCGCAGTCATCGCCTCGACGCATCACCCGTTCTACTATCGGGCGAGCACGTCGACCGGCGAGGAGCGGCCACCCTTCGCCGATGAATGGACCGCCAAGATCCTGGCGTTCCGGGAGACCCTGACCCGGGCCAATCCGGACGTGCTGGTCATGGTCGGCTCCGATCACTTCCACCAACTGTGGCTCGACAACATGCCCCAGTTCCTGGTCGGCAAGGCACCGATGTACGACGCCAACTGGTACAACGAGGAACGCGAGTTCGGCCTTCCGCGCCTGCGGCTGAAAGGCCAGGAGGATCTATCGGCGCACATTCTCCGTGCGGGCCTCGACGAGGGTTTCGACCTCGCGTTCAGCAACGAGCTGCGGATCGACCACAGCATCACCTGCCCGATCATCACGCTGCGGCCCGAGGCCGACCTGCCGATCGTGCCGATCTACACCAACATCTTCGCGCCGCCGCTCCCCCAGCCGTCCCGCTTCGTCAAGCTCGGCGAGACGATCCGGCAGATCGTCGCCGCATGGCCCTCCCACCTGCGGGTCGCGATCATCGGCACCGGGCACCTGTCGCTCGAACTCGGCGGCCCCCGCCAGTTCGGCCCGCACGGTCCCGACCCCGAGTTCGACGCGAAGGCCGTCGAGTGGATCGCCAACGGCGACCTCGACAACTGCCTGCGCGAGGTGACGCTGGACAGCCTGCACTCGCCGGGCAACGCCACCCACGGCTTCATGGACTTCATGCTGATGATGGGCGTCGCCGGGGCCGGGCGGAAGGCCGACTACGTGGACTCGCTCGACCTGTTCCACACGATGGAGGCGTACTTCACCTGGTACCCGAACGGAGCGCCGGCATGAGCAGGTACCTGCTGAACAAGTTCCTGTACACGGTGGACCGGGATCCCTCGCTCGTCGAGCGCTATCGCTGCGCCCCGGCCGAGCTGGTCTCCTGGTGGGAATCGACCATGGCCAACAAGCTGCTCAACAGCCACGCCGACGAGGACTCCACGTGGCTGGCCTTCGACGCCTCCGAGCGCGAGGCGCTGGTTTCGCACGACCACGTCAAGCTGTTCGAGCTCGGCGCGCACCCGTTCCTCACGCTGACGCTGTTCATCGCCCTGTTCGAACGCGACAACACGGAACCGCTCGAATACCAGAAGGCGTTCGGCCTGCGGTTGCAGCACTTCACCCTGCCCTACCCGGACATCGCGACATGACGATTCCGGCGGCGGTTCTCCGCGTCTGCGGTGAGCCTCCGGCCGTCGAGCACCGCCCGGCGCCGGTTGCGGCACCGGGCGACCTCACGGTCGCGGTGACGGCTGCGCCGATCACCCCGCTGGACCTGCTCTGCGCGTCCGGCGCCAGCTATTTCGGTACGCCGGCGACACCGTACGTCCCGGGAGTCCAGGGCGTGGGCCGGCTCCTCGACGACGGCAGCCCGGTCTGGTTCGCCACGCCGGCCGGCATGCGCCCGGGCGACGGCAGCATGGCGGCCCAGGTCACGGTCCGGCCCGGCGACGTGGTCCGGCTGCCGGCCGACGTGCCGCTGCCGCTGATCGCCGCGCTCGGCTTGTCGGCGGTCGCCGCCCTTCAGGCGCTGCGCCTCGGCGGCCTGTCCTTCGCTGCCGACGGGCTTGCGTCCGAGTCGGATCAGTCCTCCGCGGCCGGCTTGCACATCTTGGTCCTCGGCGCGGGTGGTGTGGTCGGCCAGGCCGGTGTGCAGTTGGCCCGCCTCGGCGGCGCCGCCCGCGTGACCGCGGTCGCCCGCTCCGGCCGGGCCCGCGAGCGGGCTCGGGAACTGGGCGCCGACGACGCCGTCGAACTGCGCGCCGACGACGACCCGGCCTCGCTGGCCGGGCGCCTCGGCGGCCCTTTCGACCTGGTGCTCGACCCCGTCTTCGGGGTGCCGGCGGCCGCCGCGCTGCGAGTGCTGCGCCCGGGGGGCCGCCTGGTCAACCTGGGCTCCGCGGCGGCGGCGACCGCGCCGATCGACTCGGCCACGCTGCGCAGCGGCATGCTGCGGGTGCTCGGCTACACCAACAACTCCCTCACCCCGGCCGAGCGCGCCGGCGCCTTGACCACGGTCGCGGCCCACGCCGCGGCCGGCGCACTGACCGCCGACCACGAAGTGATCCCGTTCGCCGAGGTCACCGCCGGCTGGGCCCGCCAGGCCGCCGGCGTGGCGACCGGCCGGATCGTGCTCGCCCTCTGAGGCCCTAAGCTCGCCTGGTGATCAAGATCGAGAGCGTCATCTTCGACTTCCACTCCACGCTCGTCGACGGCGGCGAACCCGACGCCTGGATCGGCGCCGCGCGGCAGCGGCTGGGACGCCCGGCGCTGCCCCCGCCGGAGCGGGAGGCGCTGAGCACGTACCTCGATGACCTCTGGACGCACGCACACACGATCGACCCGAAGAGTGAGCGCGACCTCGGCCCCGACCGGCACCGTGACGTCTTCACCCGCACGATGGCCCTGTTCCCGGGGATCGACGACGACCTGAGCGCCGCCCTCTACGACACGATGACGGCCCAGTGGCGGGCGTTCGAGGACACGCCGCCG
>DASWRZ010000138.1:0-35311 GCA_036402935.1 Actinoplanes sp. | reverse complement strand
TGCACGTCGGCGTGCCGACGTACGTCGACGGCCGGGTCGACAAGCTGGTCGACATGCTCTCGGTCGTACGCCCGACGCTGATGTGCGCCGCACCCCGCATCTTCGAGAAGGTCTACAACAAGACCGTCACCACCGCGCTCGAGGGCGGCGGCGCCAAGGCCAAGATCTTCGGCTGGGCGGTCGCCACCGGCAAGCGCAAGGTCGCGCTCGAGCAGGCCGGCAAGCCGGTCGGCGCGCTGCTCAAGGCGCAGTACGCGCTGGCCGAGAGGCTGGTCTTCAGCAAGCTGCAGGCCCGGCTCGGCGGCCGCCTGCGGGTGCTGGTCAGCGGCTCGGCGCCGCTCAGCCCCGACATCTCCGAGTTCTTCGCCGCCGCCAACCTCCCGATCCTGGAGGGCTACGGCCTGACCGAGTCCAGCGCGGCCAACTTCGTCAACCGGCTCGGCCACCTCAAGATCGGCACGGTCGGCCAGCCACTGGGCGACCTCGAGTGCCGCATCGACAGCGACGGCGAGGTGCTGCTGCGCGGCATGCCGGTCATGCGCGGCTACCACGACATGCCCAAGGAGACCGCCGAGGCGTTCACCGAGGACGGCTTCCTGCGCACCGGCGACATCGGCGAGCTCGACTCCGAGGGCTACCTGCGTATCACCGACCGCAAGAAAGACCTGGTCAAGACGTCCGGCGGCAAATACATCGCGCCGAGCGCGATCGAGGGCATGTTCAAGGCGGTCTGTCCGTACACGTCCCAGGCGATCGTGGTCGGCCAGGCCCGCAACTTCGTCACGATGCTGATCACCCTCGACGAAGACTCGATCATGGGCTGGGCGAGCGGCCCGCTGGCCGGCAAGAGCTATGCCGAGGTCTGCGCCGCGCCGCAGACCCACGAGCTGATGGACGGCTACATCAAGGAGCTCAACGGCAAGCTCAACCGCTGGGAGACGATCAAGAAGTTCGCGATCCTCCCGCGCGACCTCAGCATCGAGGCCGGCGAGATCACCCCGTCGATGAAGATCAAGCGGCGCAGCGTCGAGACCAACTTCAAGGACCAGATCGAGAAGATGTACGAGGGCTCGCTCGCCCAGATCTGAGCGAGCCCGGGCGAGCGTACGGCCTGCGCTACTCCTCGATCTCGATCCTCATCTCGCCCAGGACCGCCCGATCGGCCTGCTGCTCGACCCGGGTGATCCGGTCGTCGTCGTCGAAGACGAACTCGAAGACGACCATCACCTTGCCGTTCAGCGCCCAGACCAGGCCGGGCCGGCCGTCGAGCATCGCCACCCGGGCACCGGCCGCGCCCTGGAACCGGCCGGCCACCGCCGCCGCGCCGGTGAGCACCGCGTCGGCACCCATGCGCACCGACTGCTGGTCGGCCCGCATGATCACGTCGGGGTCGAGCATCGTGAGCAGCTGCTCGAAACCGCCGCCATGGGCGGCGGCCAGGAAGGCCGTCACGATGGCGTGCCGCTTCGACACATCCGATCGCTCGGAGACGTCGGAGCCTTGCACCCGGCGCCGGGCGCGGCTCGCCAGCTGCCGGGCCGCCGCCGGTGAACAGCCGACGACGGTGGCGATCTCGGGGAACGGCACCGCGAACATGTCGTGCAGCACGAAGGCCAGCCGCTCCGACGGGCCCAGCGTGTCGAGCACCAGCATCAACGCCGGCCCGATCGCGTCGGCCATCATCGCGGCGTGCTCGGGGTCGGCCCCCTCGCCGGTCTGCGGCCGGTCCGGGGCGTCACGAAGCGGATCGGCGCCGACCAGGTCGGCCGGCTCCTCCGGGCGCGCCGAGCGGGCCCGCAGCATGTCCAGGCAGACCCGGCTCACGACCGTGGTCAGCCAGCCGGTCAGGTTGCCGACCTCGGAGGTGTCCGAGCGGCTCAGCCGGACCCACGCCTCCTGCACCGCGTCGTCGGCCTCGTGCGGCGAGCCGAGAATCCGCTGCGCGACCGTCCGCAGATGCGGCCGGTCCTGCTCGAATCGCTCGGCCAACAGGTCCAGTTCACTCATCGTCACACTCCCGCGTCGGCGCCCGTCATAGTCTTTGACGGACCGCGGCGGTCCGCTGTGACTTCAGGGAGCAAACCATGACCATCCGAACCATTACCGTCCCGGTCAAGGACCTCGAGGCGGCCACGGCCCTCTACACCGCGCTGCTCGGCGCCGAGCCCTATGCGACCAGCCCGTACTACGTCGGGTTCCGGCCCGAGGCTACGCCCGAGATCGGCCTCGATCCGCACGGCGACGTGGCCGCCGGCCCGGTCGCGTTCCACCACGTCGACGACATCGAGGCCACGATCGCCGTCCTGACCGGGAAGGGCGCGAGCGTCGAACGCTCACCCCACGACGTCGGCGGCCCTCTGATCGCTACCTTGCGTGACAACGACGGCAACCTGTTCGGGCTCTACCAGGGCCCGGCCGAATAGCCTCAACGGATGACCGACCAGCCGCGTTCGGCAGAGCCGCGTTCGGCAGAGCCGCGTTCAAAAGAGCAACGCAAGGCCGACACTCTGGCCAAGCTGGGTGCCGCGGTGGCCGACGTGTGGGTGGCCACGACCGACGGCGTACGCCCGTTCCTGGTGCCGTTGACGATGGCCTGGGTCGGCGAGCGGATCGCGCTGGCGACCGAGGAGACCGCCCCGACCGTACGCAACCTGGTGGCGCACGGCCGGGCGCGGCTCGCCCTCGGCGGCACCCGCGACGTGGTCCGCATCGACGCCGTCCTGGAGCGGACGATCGCGGTCGGCGAGGCGCCCGGGATCGGCGCGGCCTACGCGGCCCAGAACGACTGGGATCCGCGCGAGGTGGGGCCGCCCTACGTCTTCGCCCTGCTGCGCCCCGACCGGATCGAGGCCTGGCGCGAGGAGAACGAACTTCGGGGCCGCCTTCTGATGCGCGACGGCACCTGGCTGGTCTAGGGCGCGGCTCACGGCGTACGGGAAAGGGCCCGGCCGGAATCGCCGGGCCCGATCCCACTCAGCCCTGGACCCGGACCGGGTCGACGTGCCAGATGCGGTCGAGGTGGTCGCGGACCGTGCGGCCGGCACTGACGAAGCCGCTGCGGGCCGTGTTGAGGATGCTCGAAGCGCCGACAGTCCATGGGGCACACGTTCCTCCCGGCGGCCGGCGCACAAGTGTCCGGCGGCCTACGCCGCGGCCACTTCTTCCAGCGGGCGCATGGTGCGGATGCCGGAGGCGAAGGTGGCGGTCAGCGCCGCGACCGACACCGAGGCGGCGAAGAACAGCACCGCCGCCGCGCTGCTCACGTGGGCCACGATCAGGCCGGCCAGCGCGGGTGCGGCGGCCGAGGCCGACATCGCGGCCATGAAGATCACGCTGAGTACCCGGCCCTGGAGGTGGTCGGGGGTGATCGCGGCCTGATAGGCGAAGAGCGCCGCGTTGCAGGCCGGGCCGAGGAAGACGGCCAGCGCCAGCGGGATCGCCGCAACCAGGCTTCCGGTGAACAGCGACCCGATCGCCAGGACCCCGGTCGCGGACCAGCAGATGAAGCGGATCAGCCGGGGGAACGGCATCGAGCGCTGCAGCGTCGGGGCGGCCAGGGCCCCGGCCAGGCCGCCGACCGCCATGATGGTCTCGGTCAGGCCGATCACGCCCGGCCGCACACCGTGCCTCTGCAGGGTCACGATGATCGTGAAGACGGTGCCGTTGAGGGCCAGGTTGAGCGGCGCGGCGATGGTCAGCACGGCCCGCAGGAAGCTGTTGTCGAGGACGAACCGCACGCCTTCGAGCAGGGCGGCGCGGTGCCCGCCCGGGATCTTGGCCGGCCGGCCCTGCAAGGGCCTGCGGATCAGGCCGATCCCGGCCAGCGAGGCCAGATAAGAAACGGCATTGCCGATAAAAGGCAAAGACGGGGCAAGGCCGAAGAGAATTCCGCCGAGCGGCGGGCCGGCCAGCGAGGTTCCGTACGTCCGAGCTTCGTTGCGCGCGACCGCATCGGGCAGTGCGGACTGGTCGACGATGGTGCGCAGCGCGGCGTGCTCGGTGGTCTGGAACATCGTGCCGCAGATCGCGTCGACCACCGCCACCGCGACGATGACGAGCAGGTCGGCGTGGCCGGTGGCGACCACGGTGGCCAGCCCCGCGAAGGCGAGCAGGCGAATCGCGTCGCAGGTCAGAAGGGCCCGGCGGCGGTTGACCCGGTCGGCCAGGACCCCGCCCGGCAGGCGCGACAGCAGCCGCGCGACCTGGGCCACCGTGCCGACCAGACCGGCCCGGACGGCCGAACCGGTCACCGCCAGCACGAGCAACGGCATCGCCAGTTGGGCGACGGCGTCGCCGAGGTCGGACAGCGACTGGCTGGTCCACAACAGATTGAACTCGCGGTTGCGCCAGAGGCTGCTCACTTGCGGAGAGTATGTAACCGCGTCGATCCGAGCAATCGCCTCACCTACGCGCTCAGCAGAGACACCATCTCGTCCTCCTCCGTTTCGCCCCTGTTACGAGGCTAGGACTTTTGCCGCCACCGGTGTCATACCGAATGAGCCATACCGGCGAGAATGGGCTGGTGGATCTCGCTATCGAGCTCGCCGGATCGGGCGAGAAAACGCTGCTCGTCTATCGCGCGTTGCGGGCCGCGATCCTGGACGGCCGGCTGCCGGCCGGGCATCGGCTGCCGCCCAGCCGGGCGCTGGCGGTCGATCTCGGGGTGGCGCGGGGGAGTGTGGCCACGGCGTACGAGCGGCTGGCCGCCGAGGGCTTCCTGACCACGCGGGTCGGCTCGGGCACTTTCGTGGCTCCTCTGGCGGCGGTCCGGCGGCCGCGCCGGCAACCGGCCGATCCGCTGCGCCCGCGGGCCGGGTGGACGTTCGACCCGGTGCCGGTCAGCGGCGAGGAGGTGCCGCCGCGCTACGACTTCCGGACCGGCATCCCGGACGCGACACTGTTTCCCTTCGACACCTGGCGGCGGCTCGTCGCGGCCGAGTTGCGGCTGCGGGCCAACGGCCCCGGGACGTACGCCGCACCGGGCGGTCATCCGGCCCTGCGCGCGGCGATCGCCCGGTCGCTGGGCTACGGCCGCTCGGTGCGCGCGACCGCGGACGACGTGGTGGTGACCAACGGGGCCCAGCACGCGCTCGACCTGATCGCCCGCGTACTGCTCAAGCCGGGCGACGTCGTCGCCGTCGAGGAACCCGGCTATCCGCCCGCCCGCCGCGTCTTCGCGGCGGCCGGCGCCCGGGTGACCGGCGTGCCGGTCGACGAGGACGGCCTGGTCGTCGCGGAGCTGCCGGGCAACGCGCGGCTGGTCTACACCACGCCCTCGCACCAGTTCCCGCTCGGCGGGGCGATGAGCCTCGACCGGCGGCGCGAGCTGCTCGACTGGGCGCGGCGGCGGCCGGCCGCGATCGTCGAGGACGACTACGACAGCGAGTTCCGCTTCGCGGCCCGCCCGCTGGAGCCGCTCTACAGTCTCGACACGCTCGGCCGGGTGCTCTACGTCGGCACGTTCTCCAAGACCATGCTGCCGATGGTGCGGACCGGGTTCGCGCTGCTTCCGCCCGGGCTGCGGGACGCGGTGGTCGCGGCCCGCCAGCTGAGCGACGGGTACGGGCAGGTGGCGGTGCAGGCGGCGCTGGCCCGATTCATCGACGAGGGACAGCTGGCCCGGCACGTGCGGCGCGCCGGCAAGGCGTACGGAAATCGGCGGAGCCGCATCCTGGCGGCCCTGTCCGGTCTATCGAAATTGCAGGTGTTGCCGTCGGCGGCCGGGCTCCATGTCACCGCTCTGCTGAAGGACGGCTCGCCGTCCGAGGCCGCCCGGGTGTCGGCGGCCGCGCTCGCCGCCGGGGTGGCGATCGAGGATCTGACGCGCTATTCGGTCAGGCACGCCGGCTTCGTGTTCGGGTTCGGGGCGATCGACCCGGCGCTGCTCGACGAGGGGCTGGCGATCTTCGCACGCCTGCTCCTCGCCTGAGTCTGGTAGACGAGCGCGCCCGCGCCGACGGCGAGGCTGAACAGGGCCGGCTTGCCGTTGAGCACCAGCAGCGCCAGCGTGGCCAGGAACGCCACCCCGGCGGAGACGCGCGACCAGCCGGCCGGCAGCAGCCGCACCGCGGCCGCCGTGCCGAGCACGTAGACCAGCGTGAAGCAGCCGGTGACCAGCAGCAGCGCGGCGTTGGTGGAGAGCGGGAGGGCGACGGCGATCAGGCTGCCGGCGCCGATGAGGCAGAGCGAGCGCCGGGGCGTTCCGGTCAGAACCTTCGGTAGCGCGCCGTCGCGGGCCAGTGCGGCCCCGAGCCGCGAACCGCCGGCAAGGTACGCGTTGACCGCTCCCACGGTCAGCAGTACCGCGACGATCGCGGTGATGATCCGCACCGGACCGCCGAAGCCGGTGGCGAGCAGGTCGGCCAGCGGCGCCGGGCTGTCCGCGAGGGCAGGGCCGAGCACCAGCACGCTGGTCGTGGCCACGGCCAGGTAAAGGCCGCCGACGACGACAACGGCGATCCCGGTCGCTCGCGGCACGTCCCGGCGGGGGTCGCGATATTCGGCCGACAGCGACGACACCGCCTCCCAGCCCGCGAAACCCCAGACCAGGATGGCCGCCGCGGCGCCGATCCCGGACCAGCCGTGCGGGGCGAACGGGTGCAGGTTGGCCCGGTGCGCGTGCGGCAGCGCGGCGATCACGGTGACCAGCAGCAGCGTCGCCAGCACCCCGGTCAGCACCAGCTGGACCCGGCCCGAGACGCGCAGGCCGAACCAGTTCATGACGAAGACCGACCCGACGATCACCAGGAACGTGGCGATCCGGGTGGTCTCGCCACCGCCGAGCACGTCGGCCACGTAACCGCCGGCGAACGCGCAGGCGGGCGGGGCCCCGAGCGGGATCGCGAAGTAGAAGCACCAGCCGACCACGGCTGCCGCCCGGGGCCCGAACGCCAGCCGGACGTAGGTGGAGACACCGCCGCCGTCCGGGTGCCGGGCGCCGAGGGCGGCGAAACTCCAGGCCAGCGGGGCCGAGAGGACGATCAGGGCGAGCCAGGCGACCAGCGAGGCGGGGCCGGCCACGGCGGCGGCGAGGGCGGGCATCGAGATCACGCCGGTGCCCAGGACGGCGCCGATGCTGAGTGCCGTGCCCTGGGCTGCTGACAGCTTGGTCGTCATGCGCTTGAAGTTAGGCCGCTATTGGCTCCTGAAATGGGCCAATCCTGACTCGTTCGGATGGGCCGATTCAGAGGCTGAGGCGGGCGCTTCGAACGGTGTCGGCGGCCGGCCCGACGATGTCCACGCGGGCGACCTGCCCGCGGCCGGCGAGGAACAGCGTGAGCTCACCGGGTGTCCCGGACAGAACGGTCCCATCGCCTTTTATCGTTACTTCCCCGAAGCCGTCGGCCCGGACCTGGATCGGCGTGTCGAGCCGGCCCAGGGCGAGCTTGGCGCGGAAGCGGGCCTGCTTCCACAGTGTGGTCGCGTCCTCGGCCGCCAGATCGCGCGGCTCCCAATCCGGCTGGGCACGCCGGACGTCCTCGTGGTGGATGAAGAACTCGCCGGAATTGGTCAGGTTGTCGACCAGCGGGTTGCTGACCGGGCTCCACCAGGGTGGGGTGCGCAGAGCGGTCAGGGTCGTCTCGTAGGGTTTGGCGCGCTGGGCCGTGCGGACCCGCTCGCTGTGCTCGGCGAGAGCGGAGATCACCGCGCCGGCGGCCGCGTCCGGACGCCGCTCGCGTACGACGAGGTGCGCGGCGAGATCACCGGTGGTCCATCCGGCGCAGAGGGTGGGCTGGTCGGGCCCGAGGTCGGCGAGCAGGTCGGCCAGGGCCAGACGCTCGCGACGGGCGAAGTCGGTCACATACGTGATCGTAGACACATTGTCCCGGGTGCGAACGATGGCCTTCCGTTCGGCAGGATGTATCGGTAAGGCCGGAACAGCCGGCGAACACTTACCAGCGGGGTAGGACATTGAGTACCAGGTCCAGCCGCGATGTGCTGGGACGGGGACTGCGGGTACTAGGCCGGGCGATCCGGACCGAACCGCGCCTGTTCGTGATCGGAGCCATCGGCAGCAGCATTTTCGGCCTGCTCGTCATCGCCAACTCGTACGTGGTGGGCGCCGTGATCGGGCACGTCGTCGTGCCGTCGTTCGCCGAGGGCCACGTCGGCCGCGGGGAACTCGCGCTGATCGCCGCCGCGTTCCTCGGCATCAGCGTCCTGCGCGTGGGCAGCATCTTCGGCCGCCGGCTCGGCGCCGGGTTCATGCAGTTCCGGCTGCAGGCCCGCTACCGCCGCGCGGTCACCCGGCGGTACCTGTCGTTGCCCCCGTCCTGGCACCAGCAGCACGCCACCGGCACGCTGCTGTCCAACGCCAACTCCGACGTCGAGGCCGCGTTCGTGCCGATCGCGCCGCTGCCGTTCGCGGTCGGCACGATCGTGATGATCTTCGCCGCGGTGGTCGCGCTCTTCCTCACCGACTGGGTACTGGCCCTGGTCGGCATCACGCTGTTCCCGCTGCTGTTCGGCCTCAACTACATCTATTCGCGCAAGATGTCGCCGCGGCAGATCCGGGCCCAGCAGATGCGGGCCAAGGTCAGCGCGGTCGCCCACGAGAGCTTCGACGGCGCGCTGGTGGTCAAGACGATGGGCCGCGAGGAAGACGAGTCGCGCCGGTTCGGGGTCTTCGTCTCCGAACTGCGCGACGCGCTGATCTCGGTCGGCCGGCTGCGCGGCTTCTTCGACCCGACCATGGACGCGCTGCCCAGCCTGGGCACGCTCGCCGTCCTGCTGCTCGGGGCGTGGCGCCTGCGGTCCGGCGCGCTCAACGTCTCCGAGCTGATCACCGTCTCGTTCCTGTTCACCGTGCTGGCGTTCCCGGTGCGCGCGATCGGCTGGGTGGTCGCCGAGCTGCCGCGCAGCGTCGCCGGCTGGGAACGGGTCCAGGCGGTGCTGGCGGCCGAGGGTGACCTCGCCTACGGCTCGGCCTCCCCGGCCGGTGCGGGCCCGGCCGAGCTTGCTTTCGATCGGGTCGATTTCCGGTACGGGGACGGGCCGCTCGTCCTGCACGACGTCTCCTTCACGGTGGCCCCGGGAAAGACGGTCGCCCTGGTCGGCGCCACCGGGTCCGGCAAGTCGACGATCGCGTCGCTGGCGGTACGCCTGGTCGACCCGATCGGCGGCGACATCACCGTCGACGGGATCTCCCTGGCGGATCTGTCGGAAGCCGCCCTCGCGGGGACCTCCGCCCTGGTGCCGCAGATCCCGTTCATCTTCGACGACACCGTGCGGGGCAACGTGACCCTCGACCGTTCCCGGATCACCGACGACGACGCGTGGGCGGCGATCCGGCTCGCCCAGGCCGAACGGTTCGTCGAGAACCTGCCCGCGGGCATCGAGACCCAGGTCGGCGAGCGCGGCACCTCGCTCTCCGGCGGCCAGCGGCAGCGGGTCACCCTGGCCCGGGCGCTCGCCGGGCACCCGCGCCTGCTGGTGCTCGACGACGCGACCAGCGCCGTCGACCCGCGGGTCGAGGCGGACATCCTGGCCGCCCTACGCGGCCGCGACGCCGGGGCGTCGATCCTGGTGGTGGCCTACCGGCGGGCCACGATCGCGCTCGCCGACGAGGTGGTCTACCTCGAACAGGGCAAGGTCGTGGCCACCGGCACCCACAGGTCACTTCTCGAAAGCGTCCCCGGCTATGCCGACCTGGTGACCGCGTACGAGAAGGCCGAGCAGGAAAGGGTGGAGGCGTGACCGCCGCCGCCTCCGTCGCCGACGGGACCTTCGCGACGGTCCGCCGGGGGCTGTCGCTCTCGCCCGAGCTGCGGCCCGGCCTGGCCGGCACCGTCGCCCTGGCCATCGTGCAGATGGCCGGCCGCGTCGCGGTGCCGATCGCCGTGCAGCAGGGCATCGACCACGGCATCAGTGCGCCCGGCGGCCCCGACCTGGGCTTCGTCGTCGTGGTGGTGGTGCTGACCACGGTCGCGCTGCTGCTCTCGACCACGGCCGGCTACCTGATGACCCGGCGGCTGTTCACGGTCAGCGAGACCGCGCTCGGCGCCCTGCGGTCACGCACGTTCCGGCACATCCACGACCTCTCGATGCTGCACCAGCAGGCCGAGCGGCGCGGCTCGATGGTGTCGCGGGTGACCAGCGACATCGACCAGATCTCGCAGTTCCTGCAGACCGGCGGCGTGCAGCTGCTGCTCTCCTCGGGTCAGCTGCTGGTGTCGACGGTGGTGATGTTCGCGTACTCGTGGCAGCTCGCCCTCGTCGTGCTGGTCGCGTTCAGCCCGGCCGTGATCGTGATCCGGCTGTTCCAGAAGCGGCTGGGCGCGGTCTACGGCGCGGTCCGCGAGCGGACCGGGGTCATGCTCGGCGCGGTCGCCGAGAGCGTCGTCGGGGCGACGGTCATCCGGGCGTACGGCGTCTCCGGCCGTACCGAGGAGCGCCTCGACACCTCGATCGACCGGCTCCGCTCGTCGCAGCAGACCGCGCTGCGGACCAGCGTGACCAGCTTCTCCAGCGGTGAGCTCGGTGCCGGGCTGGCCCTGGCCGCGGTGGTCGTGGTCGGCACGCTGCTCGGCCTGCACGGCGGCCTGACCGTCGGCAAGCTGACCGCGTTCCTGTTCCTGGTCACGCTCTTCATCCAGCCGGTGCAGATCGCCACCGACGTGCTCAACGACGCGCAGAACGCGGTCGCCGGCTGGCGGCGGGTGCTCGACGTGCTCGACATCGCGCCGGACGTGGCCGACCCGGACGACCAGGGTGTGGTGCTGCCGGTCGGACCGCTGTCGGTCACGTTCCGCGACGTGTCGTTCAACTATCCCGGCGGCCCGACCGTGCTGTCCGGCGTCGATCTGACGATTGCCGCGAAGACGAAGGTGGCGGTGGTCGGCGAGACCGGCAGCGGCAAGACCACGTTCGCCAAACTGCTGACCCGGCTGATGGACCCGGCCTCCGGGTCGGTTCTGCTGGGCGACACCCCGCTGACTTCCGTACGGTTCTCGTCGCTGCGGGCCCGAGTCGTGATGGTGCCGCAGGACGGTTTCCTGTTCGACGCCACGATCGCGGAGAACGTCCGCTTCGCCGTCCCCGCGCTGACCTCCGCCGAGATCGAGGACGCGGTGACCGAGCTCGGTCTCGCGGACTGGATGGCCGGCCTGCCGCACGGGATCGAGACGCCGGTCGGCGAGCGCGGCGAGGCGCTCAGCGTGGGGGAGAGGCAGCTGGTCGCGCTGGTGCGGGCCTACGTGGCCGACCCCGACCTGCTGGTGCTCGACGAGGCGACCAGTGCCGTCGACCCGGCCACCGAGGTGCGGTTGCAGCGGGCGCTCGACCTGGTGACCCGCGGCCGCACGACCGTGGCGATCGCGCACCGGCTCTCGACCGCCCAGGCCGCCGACGAGGTGATCGTCGTGGATGCGGGCCGCGTCGTGCAACGCGGCCCGCACTCGGTGCTTCTCCAGCAGGAGGGCTCCATCTACGCCAAGCTCTACGCTTCGTGGCTGGAGCAGACCCGCTAGCTACCGGGCGTAGAACTCGACGACCAACTGCTCGTCGCAGAGCACCGGGATCTCGGTGCGTACCGGGTTCTTGATCAGCGTCGTGCGCAGCTCCTCGATCGCGGTCGACAGGTACGGCGCGCTCCGCTCGCCCAGGTGCGCGCCGGCCGCGGCGATCTCGAACGGCGGCTTGGTCCGGCTCGTCTGCTTGACGGTCACGACCTGGCCCGGCTTGAGGCGGTAGCTCGGCCGGTCCACCTTCTTGCCGTCGACCTGGAAGTGCCCGTGCGCGACCAGCTGCCGGGCCTGGTAGGTCGTGCGCGTGAAGCCGGCCCGGTGCACGACGGCGTCCAGGCGGCGCTCCAGCAGCGACACCATGTTCTCGCCGGTCTTGCCCTCGCCCCGGTGGGCGTCCTCGTAGGCCCGGCGCATCTGGGCCTCGCTGATGTTGTATTGGTGGCGCAGCCGCTGCTTCTCCAGCAGCCGCACCTGATAGTCCGACGCCTTGCGGCGCCCGCGGCCGTGCACGCCGGGCGGGAAGGGCCGCCGCTCGAAGTACTTCACGCACTTCGGCGTCAGCGGGATGCCGAGCGCCCGCGAGAGCTTGGCCTTCGGTCGGGAGTTGTTCATCAAGTCTCCGATTGGTCTCGCGGGTTTACCTCCCCGCGGGTTACGGTTAGCCTCACCTTACTAAGGCAAGCCTAACCGCCTTCTGGAGGTACCTACCATGCAGCCCAGCCCCGCCGAGGTCGCCCGTACGCTCGCCGCCGGCCACCTGCCCGCGACCGCGCACGTGGCGTGCCGCCCGGGACCCTTCCCGGTCCGCCACGTCGCCGACGACCACGGCCGGATGCTGCTGCTCTCCCCGGCCGGCGGCGCCCTCAGCACCGCGCTGCACCCCCAGGACGGCACCGACGACACCGCGATGGTGCTCGACATCGCCGACGTGCCCCCGACGGCCGGTTCGCCCAGCCTGGGCCGGGTGTGGGTGTCCGGCTGGGCCAAACGCCTGGACGGCTCCTCGGCCCGCGCGGCGGCCCTCGACTACGCCGCGGTCGACGCCTCCGGCGACCTGCTCGACGTCGGCGACGGCCAGGTGCTGCACCGCATGGAGGTCGCCGAGGTCCGCTTCGAGCGGCACCGCACGCTGATCGACGTCGACCCGGACGAGTACGCCGAGGCGACCCCCGACCCGCTGCGCCACGTCGAGTTCGACCTGATCGCCGACCTCTCCGACCACCACGTGGCCGAGATGGCCGCGTACGTCCGGCGCCGGCTCGGCCCGGCCGCCCAGCCGGCCGACGAGCCGCGCGTGGTCCGGCTCGACCGCTACGGCTTCGTCGTCCGCCTCGACGACCGCCTGGCCCGGATGGCCTTCCCGCGCCCGGTCACCGACCGCCACGACCTCGCCCACCTGCTCCACCCGGTGCTGTGCCACCGCTGCTCCCAGACCGCCGCGTAACGTCCCGGTGACGACGGCGGCCCACACTGGCCCGGTGGGCATCTTGACCGCCGTCGCACCCGCCCGGATGCGCTCGGCCTCCGCGCTCCCGGCCCGGGCAGCGCGGATTCCGGACCCCGCCTCCCAGCCCGGAAGCGCCGGTCCACGGGCGGGACGGGGACATGCCTTCGGCCGGATCAGCATCGTGCCGCCGGGCATGATTCACCGACAGTTCGAGTTCTTCCCCGAGCCGCTGCCGTTCGAGGAGCCGATCCCGTTCACCGAGCCTCTGCCCTTCGAGGAGCCCCTGCCCTTCGAGGAGCCCCTGCCCTTCGAGGAACCTCTCCCGGCCGAGGAGCCCCTGCCGGCCGAGGAGCCCGTTCCGGCCGAATCGCCACTGCCGGAGTCCGCGCCCGGGCCCGAAGCGGCCGCGGAACCCCGGCCAGGGCCGTGGGAGATACCGGTGCCGCCGGTGCTTCCCCAGCCCACGGAGGGGGAGGACGACGAGGAGGAGCAACCGAAGTGCGGCAGCCGGCGCCTGCCGCTCACGCACGCCACCTTCGTTCTCGGGCCGGACGGGCAGGGCGGATCGGTGCTGGCCGCACCGCTGACCCGGTGCCCGGGCAACACGGTCGGCTCGCTCGCCGACCGCGGCGTCTACCCGGCCCAGTTCGCCTGCATCGACGCCACGGCCAAGAACCCGGCCGACCGTGAGACCCTGCGGCGGCGCTGGGTGCCGGCTCATCTGCTGCACGGCGAGACACCCCGTACGGGTGCGCGCAACCTGCACGGCCCCGGTAACGAGCCACGCAACATCATCATCGCCGATTCCACGATCAACTCCCGGTTGAACGCCTTCGTCGAGCGTCAGTTGCTCGACCTCACCTACGACCACGACCGGGTGCTCTGGTACTCGGTCGGCGTCGGGGCGTACTTCGCACACTCGCCGTTCGTGGCTCGCGGCGTCACCTTCGGCTGGGGCTTCTATGACACGGCTACCGGCCTGCCCGGCCCGCCGGCCACCGTACAGACGGTGATCAGCGCGAACGTCCCGCCGGCCTGCCCGGCCACGCCCGGCGGACTTCCGGCGATCGCGCCGGCCCACCGGCCGTCGGACCATGAGCCGCCGGACCATCAGCCGCCGGCGTTGCCCACCCCGGCCGACGGTTTCGCCAGCACGATCGGCATCTGCCTGGAGTCGCTGCGGTCGCGGGTGTTCAAGGTGCCGGACGGCGGAGTCAAGGTCACACTGGCCGCCTCCTGGCAAGGCGCCGGCTGCCCGCCGGGCGGCACCTATCACGTGGCGTTGCGGCGGGTCGGGCTGTGGGACACGACGGTCAGCGAGCACGACATCGCGGCCGGCAAGGTCCTCTCGATCCCCTGGAAGAGGCTGGCCGATGACGACTACTACCTGGAGTTCTCCGTGCCCTCGCACGACCCGCGCTGCTGCCTGCACGGCAACGTCACGGTCGACCGGTTCAGCGCGCCCCGCGACCGTCCGCGGCGTCCGATGGAGACGATCGCCTGACGGCTCACCCCAGCCGGGGCAGCGGTTCCAGCAGGAAGCGCTGTACGTTCGGGCCCAGCGCGGCCACCAGCAGCTCCGGGTCGGTCGACGGCATCGGCTCGATCTTCAGGACGTAGCGGGTCACGATCAGGCCGGCCATCTGGGTCGCGACCAGGCCGGACCGCAGGGGCGCCTCGGCCGGGTCGATGGCCAGCTCGCTGACCGCCCGGCGAAGCACCTGCACGACCACGAACTCGCGCAGCAGCCGGGCGGTCCACTCGTTGCTCAGCGCCGAGCGGAAGACGGCCAGGGCGGCCGCGCCGGCCGGCGAGTCCCAGATGCTCAGTACCAGGCGGACGAGCCGCTCGCCGGCCTGCTCGCGGGGGCCCTGGAGCGCCTGCGGCACCAGCTCGGCCGGGTTGATCGGCGCGTTCATCACGGCCAGGAACAGCTTGTCCTTGGTGCCGAAGTAGTGGTGCACCAGGGCCGCGTCGACACCCGCGTCGGCGGCGATCGCGCGGACCGAGACGTGGTCGAAGCCCTTCTCGGCGAACGCGCTGCGGGCGGCCTCGAGGATCGACGACCGGGTGTCCTGGTTGCCGGGTCGGCGCCCGCTCCTGCGTACCAAAAAAGCTCCTAAGGTGTCCGCCGCCGTAACGTCGCGGCAGCGAGAACGAGTGCCACCAGGGCCGCGCCCGCCACGATGACCAGGTCGCGCCACAGCGTGGCACCCGCCTCGGCGCTGCGCCCGACCCGGATCAGCGCCTCGACCGCGTAGGTGAGCGGCAGCGCGTCGCTGACCCCCTGCAGCCAGCCGGCCATCTGCCCGCGCGGCACGAACAGCCCGCACAGCAGGATCTGTGGCACGACCACCACCGGTAGGAACTGTACGGCCTGGAACTCGGTGCGGGCGAAGGCGCTGCACAGCAGCCCCAGGGCCACGCCGAGCACGGCGTTGACCACCGCGATCAGCACGACGATGCCGGCGTTGCCGGTGGTGTCGAGGCCGAGCAGCCAGTAGGCGGCGCCGGTCGCGATCGCCGCCTGCACGGCCGCGGCCACGCCGAACGCCAGCCCGTAGCCGAACAGTAGATCCATCTTGGCCAGTGGCGTGGTCAGCAGCCGTTCGAGGGTGCCGCTGGTGCGCTCGCGCAGCATCGCGATGCTGGTCACCAGAAACATGATCACGAACGGGAAGATGCCGAGCATGATCAGCGCGACCCGGTCGAAGCTCCGGCCCTGGTACATGTAGTACAAAACGGTCAGCAGCAGCGTCGGGACGGCGACCAGCAGGGCGACCGTACGCCGATCGTGCCGCAACTGGCGCAGAATGCGCGCCGTCGTCGCCAGGGTGATCCGCGGGCTCATCGCGCGCTCACCGCCTCGTGCTCGCGGATCAGGCGCAGGAACGCCTCCTCGAGATCGTCGGTGCCGGCGGCGCTACGGATCGCGGCCGGCGTGTCGTCGGCGATCAGCGCGCCCTCGCGGATCAGCAGGAGCCGGTCGCAGCGGCCGGCCTCGTCCATCACATGGCTGGAGATCAGCAGGGTGGTGCCGGCCCCGGCCAGCTCGTGGAACCGTGCCCAGAGGTCGGCACGCAGCACCGGGTCCTGTCCGACGGTCGGTTCGTCGAGCACCAGGAGCCTGGGGTCACCGATCAGGGCGCAGGCCAGCGAGGCCCGGCTGCGCTGACCGCCGGAGAGGTCGCCGACGAGCTGGGTGGCCGCGCCGGCGAGTCCCACGTCCTTGATCGCTTGGTCGGCCGCCTTGGCCTTCAACCCGTGCAGGCGGGCGAAGTAGCGCGCGTTCTCACGCACCGTCAGGTCGGCGTAGACGCTGGGCGCCTGAGTTACATAGCCCACCGTTTTCCGATTTGCCGGGTGCCCGGCCGGGCGGCCGAGCACGGTGACCGTGCCCGACTTGACGACCTGCACCCCGACGATCGCCCGGATCAGCGTGGTCTTGCCGCTGCCGCTCGGCCCGAGCAGCCCGGTCACGCTCCCGGCCGGAATCACACACCCGATGCCGTGCAGCACCGTGCGCTTCCCTCGCTCCACGACGAGATTCTGCACCTCGACGGCGGTCTCCATCGCTGCCTCCAAAATTCATCACCCGATGAACTCAACAGTAGATGAATTCCGCGCGCATCGATATGGCCGTTCGGTCGGCTCTGGGAACGGCCACACCTTTTCCGTACGCCGTGAGCTCCGTCGCCGCGCTCTCAAGTGTCTGGGCGGCCCGGGCGCGGTGCCGCTCGACCGGCAACGCAGCAAGAAGCGCCCGAGCGTGTGCTGGGCGCTTCTTCCTACGTTTTGGCGACCACCCGGGGCGTGTCGCGGTCGGTCGGCGCGCCGGGTGGTGAGGCGGTTACAGGCCGAGAATGCGCTCCAGGAACTCCCGGTAGCCGCGCATCGCCATACGCATGCTCTCGGTGTCGGGGGTGGCGCTGCCGCGCAGCGGGTCGAGCTCGTCGCGTTCGGCCAGGAGGGACTCGGTGAGCTCGTTGACCGCATCGGTGAGCAGGTCGTGTGCCCGCGTCAGGGCGGTGACCGGATCGTCGACGAACTCGGCCTTCACCTCGTGCCAGGCGGCCCGGAAGTGCCGGGTGGCATCCTCGTCCCAGAAGGCAATCTTGCCCTCGGCGACATCCCCCGGCCGCAGCGCGCCGTCATCCTGCTGGTCATCGTCGTCCGGCGCGGCCCGACGCCCCCGGCGCACCGGCTCGGCGTCCTCCAGGCTGGCCGACCGGCGGGGCGCCGGCGTCCGCGCCACACCGTCATCGTCCTCACGGGCAGCCCGCCGGCCACCCGCCGGAGCAACCGCGGCGCCCGGCGACGCAGTCACGCCGGCGCCGAGCACGGCACCGCTCGGGGTGGCCGGCGTAGCACCGACCGGGTCAGAATCCAGCGGGTCGCTTCCGAGCGGGTCGCTTCCGAGCGGGTCGCTTCCGAGCGGCTCGCTTCCGAGCGCGTCGCCTCCGAGCGGATCGCTTCCAAGTAGGCCGGTGCCCAGCGAGTCGGAGCCCAGCGGGTCGTTTGTCCGTGGGTCGTTTGTCCGTGGGTCGTTTCCACGCGGGTCGCTCGCACGCGGATCGGCGCCCAGCGGATCGGCGCCCAGCGGATCGGCGCTCAGCGGGTCCGCCCCGCGCGCGGCGCCGCCACGGTTGCGGTCGCCGCGGTTGCGGTCAGGCCGGGTCATCGGCACCGCGGTCATGCCAGGCGGCGGCGGCGCGACCGTGGCCCGGGTCACCGGGTCAATCCCCACCGGCTGCCCGGACACGGGCCGGCTGGAACCGAGCTGGTTTGTACCGAGCTGCGCCCCTCTGGGCTGGCCCGCACCGGACCGGCCCGCATCCGCCCGGCCCGCACCGGACCGGCTCGTACCCGACTGACCTGCCTCGAGGAGACCAGAACCGGCCTGTCCTGAACCGGGCTGGCTCGCACCGAGCGTGCCTGAGCCGGGTTGACCTGAGCCGGGTTGACCTGAGCCGGGTTGGCCGGAGACGGGCTGGCTTGCGCCGAGTGGGCCTGAGCCGGGCTGGTTGGCACCGAGTGGGCCTGAGCCGGGTTGGCCGGAGACGGGCTGGCCTGCGCCGAGCGGGCCTGAGCCGGGCTGGTTCGCGCCAAGAAGGCCTGAGCCGGGTTGGCCGGAAACGGGCTGGCTTACGCCGAACGGGTCCGAGGCGGGCTGGCGCGCACCGAGCTGACCTGAGCCCGGCTGACCTGAGACGGGCTCGCTGGCTCCGAACGCACCTGAGCCGGGCCGGCTCGGGCCGGGCAACTCCGAGCCTGGCCGACCTGACCCGGGACGGGTCGTGGAGGCATCGCCGGATACGGACTCGGAAGCCTCCGGTGCGCCGAATCCGGTGGTCGAGCCGAGACCGGCGCCGCGCGGGCGGAAGCCGGTCAGCCCCTGGCCGGGGCGCCGGGCCTCGTCAGCCTCCTGGTCAGCGCCGTGAGCACCCGTGGTGGAACGGTCGCCGAGCTGGTCCGCGCCAGGGTGGCTGGAACCGGGTGCGTCTCCGGCCGGGTGGCCGGAACCGAGAGCGTCAGCACCGACGCGGCCGGAACCGAGAGCGCCGGCGCGGCCGGAGTCCAGAGCGTCCGGGCCGGAGCCGTGCGGGTCCGCGCCGGAGGGGCCGCTGACTGAGTCTGCGCGGCCGGCGCCCGGAGCGTCGCCCGAGCTGAGTGGGTCTCCGCCGGACCGACCGCCGAGTGAGTCCGCGTGGCCGGAACCGAGAGCATCGCCGGATTGGCCGGAACCAGGCGCGCCCGCGAACATGTCCCCGCCGGCGCCGCCGGAGCCGAAAGCACCCGCGCCGGACTGGCCGGAGCCGAGCGGGTCGGTGCCGGTGCCGCGTGGGTCTGCGCCGGAGCGGCCAGAACGAAGAGCGTCGGCGCCCGGCCGGTCGACGTCGGGAGCGCCGCCGCTGAAGGCTCCAGGCCCGAGGTGAACAGTATCGGCCCGGCCGGAGTCGGACCGCCGGCCGCCACCCGAGCCGGATCCGCGGCCGTTCGCTGCACCCGAGCCGGATCCGCGGCCGTTCGCAGCACCCGACACGGGACCGAACCTGTTCGCAGCATTTGAGCCAGAGCCGAATCCGTTGGCTGCACCCGACACGGGACCTAATTCGTTGGCCGCAACCGGACCGGATCCGAATCCGTTGGCCGTATCCGAAGCGGGCCCGAGCCCGTTCGCCGCAGCCGGACCGGGCCTCTGAGAGGCACCCGGACCGGATCCGAGCCCGGCACCCGTTGCGGAGCCGAACCCGCCCGGACCGGGGTCGAAGCCCGGGCCGGCCGGGGAGGCCGGGCGGATCCCGGCGGGTGAGCCGGTCGCGCCGCGGGCCGGGGCGGAGCCGGAGACCGGGGAATTGCTGTCAGGCCGGTCGAGGTCGGCCGGGTGGCCGGGTGTGAAGCCCGCCGGAGGTGTCTGGGCCGGGCGGGACGCGCGGGGTGCCGGCACGCCGGAGACCGGGCCGGCGCCCGGCTCGGGAGCGTAGGTGGGCGGGTAGCCCGGGGAGACCGGGGACGATGACGCCGGGCCGGTCGGGCCCGGGGCGACCACCGGGTTGGTCGAGGTGGGCACGGACGCCCAGCCGGTGGCCTGACCGCGGGCGGGCTCGGTGGCGTCGCCCAGGTCGCGGCGCCGGCCGCCGGACGGTGTGGCGTCCTCGGTGTCGGCCGCCGTCGGCTGACCGGGAACCCCGGCTCGTCCGTTCATCACATCACGCCCGTTCTTGTCGCTTCGTTCCGCCTGACCTGCGGCCGGCCCGCCGGAATCCGGTGCCGCCGGTGGCTCCTGGGCAGTCTCCGGGTCGGCGGGCGGCTGGGCCGGTGACACGCCGTTGTGTGGCTTCGGGTGGTTGCCGTTCACCCCCGCGGGTCGTGTCTCGGCCGGGTTGCGCCCGCCGAACAGGAAACGTCCGCCGCGCCCGCCGAGGCCGAAACCCCCGAACGAGCCGGTGTCCCGGTCCCAGGGATTGGCCCGGGGCGACTTTACGGCGTCGGCCGGGCCGGACTCCTCCTCGGAAGGCGCGGAGTGATCGGCATCGCTGCCCGGCCGCGGACCGAACGGCTGCTTGCGCCCGCCCCGACCGGAGCCCGCCGTGGACCGCCCCCCGGAAGAGGGCTCGCCGGGCGAGGAAGGTCCAGCGGGGGAAGGCCCAGCGGAGGAAGGTCCAGCTGGGGAAGGCCCAGCGGAGGAAGACCCAGCAGAGGAAGGCCCAGCGGAGGACGGGCCGGAAGACGAAGGGCCCTCAGCGGGCGGCTGCGGCCCCCGGGTCGACGCGACCGGCGAGAAAAGGGAGCCCGGCGCCGCCGGGGGGAAGGGGAGCGCGCTTTCCGCGTACGCCGGGGGAAAGCTGAATTCGACCGCGTCCACGCCGCGACCGCCGAGGGCGACCATCTCGGTTTCATCCGAAAGAGTGTCGTCGTGCCGGGGGCGCGCCTGGCCACGCTCCGATCGGGCGTTGTCCGGGTTGGACGTCGGATCCATCGGTCTTCGACTCCCGTCGCGAGGCAGGCGCTTCCCGCCTGAACGCGTGCTGACCTCGGCGGGAGCGGTGACCGCGCCCCAGGCCAGGGCGCAGCACCCGACGACGGTACCGTCCCCGGCGTCCCGGCACATCCCCAGTGACCGGATCGTGGGCCGGGCCCGGCCTGCTGAGCGCCGCCCGGCGGGTGGAGGACAATCGTCGCGTGCCCGGATCAGAAACCCTCGACCCCGCCGTCGCCGGCCGCCTCAAGCGGACCGCCGACGGCCTGGTCGCCGCGATCGTGCGCGAGCACGGGAGCGGCGACGTGCTGATGCTCGCCTGGATGGACGACGAGGCCCTGCATCGCACGCTGACCACCGGCCGGGCGACCTACTGGTCGCGCAGCCGCGGGGAGTACTGGGTGAAGGGCGCGACCTCGGGCCACTTCCAATACGTAAAGAGCGTGGCGCTCGACTGCGACGGCGATGCGTTGCTGGTCACCGTCGAGCAGGTCGGCGCGGCCTGCCACACCGGCGAGCACACCTGCTTCCACAACGAGCTGGAGGTGGCCCGGTGACCAGCGGTGCGGTGACGCCCGACGAGGCGGCCTTCCTGACGACGAACCGGCGGGTGGTGCCGGTGGTGAGGCGGCTGCTGGCCGACGGCGAGACCCCGGTCGGTGTCTACACCAAGCTGGCCGGCGGCCCGGGCACCTTCCTGCTCGAGTCGGCCGAGCAGGGTGCGGGGCCGTCCGGCGCGGCCTGGTCGCGTTACTCGTTCGTCGGGGTGCGCAGCGCGGCCACGCTGGTCGAGCGGGACGGTGAGGCGGCCTGGCTGGGCTCGCCGCCGGACGGCGTACCCCTGAACGGTGACCCGGTCGTGGCCTTGAGGGAAACGGTGGCCGCGCTGGCCGAGGGCCCGGCGGATGCCGGCCTGCCGCCGCTGACCGGCGGCATGGTGGGTTATCTGGCCTATGACCTCGTACGCCGGTTCGAGCGCCTGCCCGCCACGACCACCGACGACCTGCTCCTGCCCGAGCTCGGCATGATGCTGGCGACCGACCTGGTCGTGCTCGACCACTACGACGGCTCGGCGTTCCTGGTCGCCAACGCGATCCTTCCCCAGGAGGCCGACGACACCGCAAAACGCGCCGCCTACCACCACGCGGTCGGCCGGCTCGACGCGATGACCAGCGCGCTGTCGCGGCCCACCCCGCCGATGATCTCGACCGTCGAGCGGGTGCCGGCCGGTGAGCCGGTCAGCCGCACCGCACCGGGTGAATATCAGAAGGCGGTCGAGGAGGCCAAGGAGGCGATCCGGGCCGGCGAGTGCTTCCAGATCGTGGTCGGGCAGCGCTTCGAGCGACCGACCGACGCCGACCCGCTCGACGTCTACCGGGTTCTCCGGGCGACCAACCCGAGCCCCTACATGTACCTCCTGCGCTTCGACGACTTCGACATCGTCGGCTCGTCGCCCGAGGCCCACCTCAAGGTCAGCTCGGGCAAACGGGCGCTGCTCCATCCGATCGCCGGTACGCGCTGGCGCGGCAAGACGCCGGAGGAGGACAACGCTCTGGCCGCCGAGCTGCTGGCCGACCCCAAGGAGCGCGCCGAGCACGTCATGCTGGTCGACCTGGGGCGCAACGACCTGGGCCGGGTCTGCGCGCCGGGCAGCGTCGAGGTGCCGGAGTTCGCCCGCATCGAGCGCTACAGCCACGTCATGCACATCGTCTCGACGGTGATCGGCCAGCTCAGCGACGACCGGACGGCGTTCGACGCGCTGGCCGCGACGTTCCCGGCGGGCACGCTCTCGGGCGCGCCCAAGGTCCGGGCGATGGAGATCATCGAGAGCCTGGAACCGACCCGGCGCGGCCTCTACGGCGGCACGGTCGGCTACTTCGGCTTCGCCGGCGACATGGACATGGCTATCGCCATCCGCACTGCTCTGATCAAGGGCGGGATCGCGTACGTCGGTGCCGGCGCGGGCATCGTCGCCGACTCCGACCCGGCGTCCGAGGAGCAGGAGACCCGCAACAAGGCGGCGGCGGTCCTGGCCGCCATAGCCTCGGCCGAGACCTTGCGCGCGGCCCGATGAGCAGCCGCCGGTCCTACGCTTTGACGCTCGCCGCCTGCTTGGCGGGTTCGGCGCTTGCGGCGTACGCGGTGACACGCACCTGGTCGCTTCAGCTGACTCCGCGAACCGGGATGACGGATCTGCGCACGGCCCGCACCGGCACCGACGCCTCGCCGTGGGTAATCGGGCTGGCCCTGGTCGCGCTGGCCGGCACCGGCGCGCTGCTGGCGACCCGCGGGGCAGTGCGGCGGGCGCTGGGCTTTGTCCTGGTGCTGGCGGGTCTGGGGGCGGCCGTGGGCGCGATCGTCGGCCGGGCCGGCGTCGATCCGGGCGCGGCCGGCACCGCCGCGACGGTATGGCCTGTCCTGTGCGTGCTCGGCGGCCTGGTCATCGCCGCGGGCGGCGTGACGGCGGCCCGTCTGGGGCACCGGTGGCCCGAGATGTCGGCTCGTTATGACCGCAAACCGGTCACTCCGGCGCAATACAGCCCGTCGGAGAGGCAATACGGCTCGTCGGAGGAGGCGAAGCAGCACAGCCCGTCGGAGAAGCAGAAACAGCACGGCCCGTCGGAGAAGGCGAAGCAGTACAGCCGGCCGGAGACGACGTCGGACCCCGATCTGGCACCGGCCGACCACCGCGCGGCCTGGGACGCCCTGGATCGCGGCGACGACCCGACCGGATGATCTTTTACCGCCGATCGGCGTACCGATCTTCACGCGGCGCCCCGGCCACCCCGGCTCAGCGGGTGCGGGAGAGCATCGCCGTCACCTCGCGGGTCAGCTCGTCGCGGGCCGCGTTGCGGGCCCGGTCGGCGAGGATGGCGTCCCAGGCGTTGTCCCGGGCGGTGCGCACGTTGGTCGGGCCGACGACGACCCGCTGCACGCCGGTCACGAGGTCGGCGGCGGCGGACACGACGGCGCGCGAGACGGCGGCGAAGCCGGCGGGCGGCTGCTCGGTCGGTGCGGTCTGGATGGCCACGGTGAACTCCACGATCGACGCTCGGCTATTGGCGAACCTATTGGCGAACCCTATTGGCGAACCTATTGGCGAAGCCGGCCAACATCGGCGGCGACGCTCGCGCGGCGCCGGGAACGATTGTGCCCCGCCGCCAGTGTGATGGAGCCGCGTTTCCGGACTGTGACGCCCTGGTCAACGCGCCGTGGGGGTCCACCGATCAGATGAGGTGCCCCAGCACACGTGCCCGGCCGGCACCGTAGATCTTGTGACGGACGTGACAACATCAAGTGAGCAGGGCGCATTATGCCTGAGCCCACCTCGTGAGGCTCGCCATACCCCGGGCGGGCGGCAACGACCGCGACCTCCTAGCATCGGGCCGGAGACACCCGGAGAGGGGAGTCATTACGTGACATCCGATCAGCGAGCGTCAGCGGGCGGTGGCGGGCCGCAGAACGTGCTGGAGGAGATCCTCGCCGGAGTGCGCGAGGATGTGGCGGTCCGGCAGGCCGAGGTGCCGCTGGACCAGGTGCGAGAGCTGGCCGCGGCGGCACCGCCGGCCATCGACGCCTATGCCGCCCTCCGCAAGCCGGGCGTGGCGGTCATCGCCGAGGTGAAACGGTCGTCGCCGTCCAAGGGCGCACTGGCCGAGATCCCCGACCCGGCCGACCTGGCCGGGGAATATGCAGCGGGCGGCGCCCGGTGCATCAGCGTGCTCACCGAGGGCCGGTGGTTCGGCGGTTCCCTCGACGACCTCAAGGCGGTGCGGGCCGCCGTTCAGATCCCGGTCCTGCGCAAGGACTTCGTGGTCTCCAGCTATCAGGTGCACGAGGCTCGCGCGCACGGCGCCGACCTGGTGCTGCTGATCGTGGCCGCGCTGGAGCAGAACGTCCTGATGGGCCTCCTCGAGCGGATCGAGTCGCTGGGCATGACGGCCCTGGTCGAGGTGCACAACGAGGAAGAGGCCGACCGGGCACTGGAGGCCAACGCGAAGGTCATCGGGGTGAACGCCCGTGACCTGAAGACGCTCGAGGTCGACCGGGGCGTCTTCGACCGCATCGCGCCGGGCCTGCCCAACAACGTCGTCAAGATCGCCGAGTCGGGCGTGCGGGGACCGCACGACCTGATCCGGTACGCGTCGGCCGGTGCCGACGCCGTGCTGGTCGGCGAGGGCCTGGTGACCCAGAAGTCGCCGCGCGACGCGGTGGCCGAGCTGGTCAACGCCGGTAACCACCCCGCGACCCCGAGGCCGGTGCGATGACCGTTCTGCCGGATCTAAACGGACATTTCGGGCGGTACGGTGGTCGTTTCGTTCCCGAGGCGCTGATCCGCGCGCTCGACGAACTCGACGCGGCCTACCGCAAGGCCAAGGTCGACCCGGCGTTCCAGGACGAGTTGCGCGACCTGCTGCGCAACTACGCGGGCACCCCGTCGCTGCTCTATCCGGCCAAGCGGCTGTCCGCGAAGCTGGGCGCCGAGATCCTGCTCAAGCGCGAAGATCTCAACCACACCGGCGCCCACAAGATACGCAACGTGCTCGGCCAGGCCCTGCTCGCCAAGCGGATGGGCAAGCCCCGGGTGATCGCCGAGACCGGCGCCGGGCAGCACGGCGTGGCCAGCGCGACCGCGGCGGCACTGCTCGACCTCGAGTGCGTCGTCTACATGGGCGAGACCGACACCGAACGGCAGGCGCTCAACGTCGCCCGCATGCGGATGCTCGGCGCGACCGTGGTGCCGGTGACCAACGGCTCGCGCACGCTCAAGGACGCCCTCAACGAGGCGCTGCGCGACTGGGTGGCCAGCGTCGACACGACGCACTACCTGCTCGGCACGGCCGCCGGGCCGCACCCGTTCCCGGAGATCGTGCGCGACTTCGTGGGCGGCATCGGCACCGAGGCCCGCGCGCAGTGCCTCGACCAGCTCGGGCGCCTTCCCGACGCGGTGGCCGCCTGCGTGGGCGGCGGGTCCAACGCGATCGGCATCTTCCACGCGTTCGTCGGTGACCAGAGCGTCCAGCTCTTCGGCTTCGAGGCCGGCGGCGACGGCGTCGCCACCGGGCGGCACGCCGCGTCGATCACCGGCGGCTCGGCCGGGGTCCTGCACGGAGCGCGTACGTACGTGCTGCAGGACGACGACGGCCAGACCATCGATTCGCACTCGATCTCGGCCGGGCTCGACTACCCGGGCGTCGGCCCCGAGCACGCGTGGCTGCACGACACCGGCCGCGCGGAGTACGCGCCGATCACCGACGACGAGGCGATGGCGGCGTTCCAGCTGCTCTGCCGCACCGAGGGCATCATCCCGGCGATCGAGAGCGCGCACGCGCTGGCCGGCGCGGCGAAGATCGCCCCGGTCCTGCGCGAGGAGCTGGGGCGCACGCCGACGATCGTGGTCAACCTGTCCGGGCGCGGTGACAAGGACGTGCACACCGCGGGCGCCTACTTCGGGATCCTCGACCCGGTCGAGCAGCTCGTGCCGGGAGAACAAGAGTGAGCATCACCGAGATCTTCGGCAAGGCCCGCGCCGAGGGCCGGGCGGTCCTGGTCGGCTGCATGCCGGCGGGCTTCCCGACGGTCGACGACAGCATCGCCTCGATGATCGCGATGCACGAGGCCGGCTGCGACGTCATCGAGGTCGAACTGCCTTATTCGGACCCGGTGATGGACGGCCCGGTGATCCAGAAGGCGAGCGACATCGCGCTGGCCGCCGGCGTGCGCACCCGCGACACGCTGCGGATCATCGAGACGGTCGCGTCGGCCGGGGCCACGGTCGTGCTCATGACGTACTGGAACCCGATCGAGAAGTACGGCGTGAACGCGTTCGCCCGCGACCTCGCCGCGACCGGCGCCACCGGCATGATCACGCCGGACCTGATCCCGGACGAGGCGCAGGAGTGGATCGCCGCCTCCGACGAGCACCGCATCGACCGCACGTTCCTGGTCTCGCCGTCGTCGACCGACGAGCGGATCGCGATGACCGTGGCCAACTGCCGCGGCTTCGTCTACGCGACCGCGCTGATGGGCGTCACCGGAGCCCGCAAGACGGTCTCCCGGCAGGCGCCCGATCTGGTCGACCGCGTGCGACACGCCAACCCCGAGATGCCGGTCGGCGTCGGCCTCGGCGTCGGCAACGGCGCCCAGGCCGCCGAGGTGGCCTCCTTCGCCGACGGCGTGATCGTCGGCAGCGCGCTGATCCGCTGCGTCCTCGAGGCCCCCGACCGCTCGACCGGCCTCTCGCGGCTGCGCGCCCTCAGCAGCGAACTGGCCGAGGGCGTCCGCCGACTCTAGCCTCGGTACGGTTCAGCGATCGCCGACCTGAAGGGGCGATCGTTCGCGGAGCGAAGCGGAGCCGGCAAACACAGCCGGCAAACACAGCCGGCTGACCCAGCGGGCAAATACAGCTCCCCTGACAACTCGCCGAAGGGCTCGCGACGGTAGCGTGTGCAACCGTGAACTTCGCTGCCATCCCGAGCCCGTCGACGTCCGTGTGGCACGTCTTCGGGCTGCCCGTCCGGGCGTACGCGATCTGCATCGTCCTGGGCATCGTCGTCGCCGACCTGATTCTCGAGCGCCGCCTGCGTGCCCGGGGTGTCGCGCCGTGGGCCTCGCTCGACGTCGCCGTGTGGGCGGTCCCGTTCGGCATCGTCGGCGCGCGCATCTACCACCTGATCACCTCGCCGCAGGCCTACTTCGGCTCCGGCGGTGACCCGATCAAGGCGCTCTACATCTGGGAGGGCGGCCTCGGCATCTGGGGTGCGGTGGCCGGCGGTGCGCTCGGCGCCTGGCTGGCAGCCCGGCAGCTCGGCCTGCCGCTGTCGGTGCTGGCCGACTCGCTCGCCCCCGGCCTGCCGGTGGCGCAGGCGATCGGCCGGCTGGGCAACTGGTTCAACAACGAGCTTTACGGCCGGGTCACCACGCTGCCCTGGGGCCTGCGGGTGCACGACATGAGCGACAAGGACCCCGGCCACGCGCTGACGGTCGACGGCAAGCCCTCCGTCAAGCCCGATCTCTACCAACCGACCTTCCTCTACGAGCTGCTCTGGGATCTCGGGGTGGGCCTGCTGGTCTGGCTGCTCGACCGGAAATACAAGTTCGGTCGCGGGCGGGCGTTCGCGCTCTACGTCATGGCGTACACGGCCGGGCGCTTCTGGATCGAGATGCTGCGCGACGACGAGGCCAACAAGTTCTTCGGCATCCGGCTCAACGTGTTCACCGCGGCCATCGTGTTCCTGGGCGGCCTGGTCTACTTCCTCGTGGTGCGCGGCCCGCGTGCCTACGTGGTGCCCGAGGACGCCCCCGAGACCGAGCCGGAGCCGGTCGCCGGGAGCGACGTCTCCTCGGTCGACGTGGCCGACCCGGGCCGCGAGCCGGCCCCGGCCCCCAAGTCCTATCAGGTGGTGAGCGAGGCGCGGTTCGAGGCGTACCGGCGTACCGGCATCCTGCCGCCCGACACCCCCCAGGACGTCGAGCTGGAGATCGCGGCCGGCGGCCACCCGAAGGACCCGGAGGACCCGGCCGGTCCGGCCGGCATCGGCGCCGCGGTGTTGTCGACCGGCGCCGCGGCGGGCAAGTCGTCCTCCTCGTCGGCATCTTCGCCATCGTCCTCGTCGCCATCGCCATCGCCATCGCCATCGCCGTCGCCGTCGTCGGCATCGTCCTCGTCGGCATCGCCGTCCTCGGCATCGTCCTCGTCGGCATCGCCGTCGTCGACATCGCCCGGGAGCGGCGACGGCGAACCCGGCGAAGAGCACTGACGACCGGGCCGCGGCGGGAGGCGGGCTAGCGTGCGCACGGCCGTGGTGGTGGGCGCCGGGATGGCGGGCCTGGCGGCGGCCGGCGCCCTGGCCCGGTCCGGCTGGCAGGTGACGGTCCTCGAACGCGGTGAACGGGTGGCGGCGCCCCCGACCGCGCTCGTGCTCTGGTCGAACGGCCGCCGGGCCCTGGAGTCCCTCGACCCGGACGGCGGCTGGTCGGCCATCGCGTCCCCGCTGCCCGACGGCGGCGTCCGCCGGCCGGACGGCCAGTGGCTGGTCGCGCCCCGGACCAGGGCCGGGGCCGGTCCGGCCCCGGCGGTGGTCCATCTCGAGGACCTGTACGACGCGCTGGTCGCCGGCCTGGGCGACATGGTGCAGATCCGCACCGGCTTCCCGGTCACGACCCTGCGCACCGGCCGCCGCGTACGCCCGGTCGTCGGCGACGGCCGCACGATGATCGAGGCCGACCTGGTCGTGGCCGCCGACGGCATCGACAGCCCGGTCCGCCGCGCGCTGGCGCCCGAGTCGGTCGCGGTCGGTTCCGGCTTCGCCGCCTGGCAGGCGGTCATCCCGGCCTATCGGGCCCCCCGGCTCGGCCCCGGCCAGGCCGCCGGCGGCGAGACGCTGGGCGCCGGCTACCGCTTCGTCTCGATCCCGCTGGGCGACCGTAAGGGCGGCATCTACTGGGTGGCGACCGCCGCGGGCGCACCCCGCCCCGAGCCGCCGGCGACCCAGCTGACCCTGCTGCGGCGCTGGTTCGCCGAGTGGCACGCCCCGATCGGCGAGCTGCTGGCGGCCACCGATCCCGAGGACCTGATCCCGCAGGAGGTGCGCGAGCTGCGGCCGCTCCCGCGGGCGTACGGTTTCGGCTCGGGCACCGGCGGCGTGGTGCTGCTCGGCGACGCGGCCCACGCCATGCCGCACCACCTGGGCCAGGGCGCCTGCCTGGCCTTCGAGGACGCGGCCACATTGCGCTCGCTGCTCGCCGACGCTCGGCCGGGCCCGGAGCTGGTCGCGGCGATCGACGCCTACAGCCGCATGCGCCAGCCCCGTACGACCAGCGTGGTCCGCCAGACCCGCCGCATGTCCGCGGTCGTGCAGGCCCGCGGCCGTCTGGCCCTGCGGGCGCGCGACGCCGCCCTCAACCACATGCGGCCGCGCATCCTCGGCTACACCCACGACACCGCCGACTGGCTCCCCCCGGAGTGAGCCCCGCCCCGCAGGGGCGCCGCTCGGGGTCCGGCCCGGCCCGGCGCTGACCCGGCCCGGCCCGGCGCTGACCGGCTCGCTTCCGGGGTAGCCAAGATGAGCGATTGGCCCTGAGCCGGCGATGTGCGTCGGCCGTCGTGCCGCGACTGCCGTCCCGGCAAGCGAGCGCGGTCAAAGGCGGGAAATGGCGAATCCAGATCGACGCACGTCGCTGGAAAATCGTTTAGACGGCGACGGCGGCCGTCGGCTCGGCGATGCAGGCCGTGCCGATGCGCCGGAAACCGACCCGGGTGTAAAGGCGGGCGACGTCGTCGTCGGTGGCGGAGAGGAACACCGTCGTCGCGCCGGTGTCGAGCGTGCGGTGGGCCAGCGTGGCCGTGAGCTGGGAGGCGTAGCCGCGGTTGCGGGCCGACGGGAGCGTGGCCACCCCGACGACCTCGGCGATGTCGTCGGCGCGCTGGATGGCCCCGGTGGCCAGGATGCCCTCGGCGGGGGAGTCGGCGACCGCGGTCAGGAACTCGACGCCGGCCGAGAGCATCCGCACCCGGTCCAGCTCCGCGGGCGAGAGCGGCACCACTGCGGCATCGCGCTCGGCCGCGCCCGCCGCGAGCGTGACCAGGGAGTTCGACGTGGCCTCTTCCATCGGGGTCGCGTTGGCCGGGGCGCCGAAACCGAGCCGGGACACCGCGCGGGAGACGGCCACGTCGTCGGCGAACGTGGGGGACCGGGGGTCGAGCACCCGCACGGTGGCGCCGGGAACGGGCAGTTCGGGCAGGAGCGCGGCCGGGTCGAGGACGAGCAGCGGGGCCAGGTGGACCTGAAGGCCGGCCGAGCGGGCGACCGCGAGAAGATCGGGCGAGGTCTCGTGGACCCATTCGAACGCCTCGGGAATGCCCAGCTCTCGTTGGCGGCGGCGGACCGCAGTAATATCGGCGGCGGACGGCGTCTCCGCCCCGATGCGGGGGCGGGCGTAATAGGGCCACCCTTCACCCTGGCGGACAAAGAGCACGAGACCACCGAAATCCTCGACCGTTGCGTAAGGTCGGGGGACGGCGTCATAGAAACGCTCGAGCCTGACAAAGACGTCGACATCCGCTTGCGCCACCGCGCGAGACTACCCAATCACCGTGATGAAGGCGTCACCGCATTCCCGGTGCCAGGTGTGATCAACCCGAACTGGCGGAGATCGGTAGCCCTTACCGTAGACTCTAGGAACTTTGCAGGGCCGACGTCGTCCCGACCTTGAAATGAAACACCAGTGACGACAGGAGGCCCGGTGGCATATCCGCACCCCCAGGGGCTTTACGACCCCACGACGGAGCGCGACGCCTGCGGTGTGGCCTTCGTGGCCGACCTCTATGGACGCCGTTCCCACGATGTGGTCGCCAAGGGCCTGTCGGCGCTGATCCGCCTCGACCACCGGGGCGCCCGCGGCGCCGAGCACAACACGGGCGACGGCGCCGGCATCATGATCCAGGTCCCCGACGCGTACTACCGCGCGGTCACCGATGTCGATCTGCCGGAGCCCGGCTACTACGCGACCGGCCTGGCCTTCCTGCCCAACGACCCGGCCGAGCAGGCGCGCGCGGTCAAGGTCTTCGAGAAGTACGCGCTGGTCGAGGGCGGCGAGGTGCTCGGCTGGCGCGACGTGCCGGTGCACCCGGCGGGCCTCGGCGCGACCGCCGAGGAGGCCCGCCCGGCGATCCGGCAGGTGTTCCTGGCCGCTCACCGGCTCACCGGCTCGGCGGCCGGCCCGAAGGACGAGCCGCTGCACGGCATCGAGCTCGACCGGGTCGCGTTCACGATCCGCAAGCAGGCCGAGCGCGAGTCGTCGCAGCGCGGCGTGGGGGCGTACTTCCCGTCGCTCTCCTCGCGCACGATCACGTACAAGGGCATGCTCACGCCCGACCAGCTGCCGGCGTTCTTCCCCGACCTGACCGACGCCCGGGTCGAGAGCGCGATCGCGCTGGTGCACTCCCGGTTCTCGACCAACACGTTCCCGTCGTGGCCGCTCGCCCATCCCTATCGGTTCATCGCGCACAACGGCGAGATCAACACGATCCGGGGCAACAAGAACTGGATGGCCGCGCGCGAGGCGCTGATCCGGTCGAAGGTGCTGCCCGGCAGCATCAAGCGGCTGTTCCCGATCACCACGCCGGAGGCGTCCGACTCGGCCAGCTTCGACGAGGTGCTCGAGCTGCTGCACCTGGCCGGGCGCAGCCTGCCCCACGCCGTGCTGATGATGATCCCGGAGGCCTGGGAGAACGACCCGGGCATGGACCCCAAGCGGCGCTCCTTCTACCGCTTCCACGCCAGCCTGATGGAGCCGTGGGACGGCCCGGCCAGTGTGGCGTTCACCGACGGCTCGATCATCGGCGCGGTGCTCGACCGCAACGGGCTGCGGCCCGGCCGCTGGTGGCACACCCGCGACGGCCTGGTCGTGCTGGGCAGCGAGGCGGGCGTGCTCGACCTCGACCCGGCCACCGTGGTCGCCAAGGGCCGGTTGCAGCCGGGCAAGATGTTCCTGGTCGACACCGAGGCCGGCCGCATCGTCCACGACGACGAGATCAAGGCGCAGCTGGCGGCCGCGCAGCCCTACGACGAGTGGCTGCACGCCGGGCTGATCCACCTCGACGACCTGCCGCCGCGCGAGCACGTCATCTACACCCACGACTCGGTGACCCGGCGCCAGCAGGTGTTCGGCTACAGCGAGGAAGAGCTCAAGATCCTGGTCGCGCCGATGGCCCGCACCGGGGCCGAGCCGCTGGGCTCGATGGGCACCGACACGCCGATCTCGCCGTTGTCGACCCGGCCGCGGCTGCTGTTCGACTACTTCCATCAGCTGTTCGCCCAGGTCACCAACCCGCCGCTGGACGCGATCCGCGAGGAGCTGGTGACCAGCCTGTCGACCACGATCGGGCCGGAGGGCAACCTGCTCGACCCGGGCCCGGCGTCCTGCCGGCAGATCGTGCTGCCCTACCCGATCATCGACAACGACGAGCTGGCCAAGCTGCTCTCGATCGACGAGGACGGCGACCTGCCCGGCTTCAAGGCGGTGCGGGTGTCCGGCCTCTATCCGCTGCGTGACGGCGCGGAGGGGATCCAGGCCCGGCTGACCCAGATCTGCCGGCACGTGTCGGAGGCGATCGAGGACGGCGTACGCATCCTGGTCCTCTCCGACCGCGACTCCAACGCCGGCCTGGCCCCGATCCCGTCGCTGTTGCTCACCGCGGCGGTCCACCAGCACCTGGTGCGCGAGCAGACCCGCACCCAGGTCGCGCTGGTGGTCGAGTCGGGCGACTGCCGCGAGGTGCACCACGCGGCGGTGCTGATCGGCTACGGCGCGGCGGCGGTCAACCCCTACCTGGCCTTCGAGTCGGTCGACGACCTGATCGCGACCGGGCCGCTGGCCGGCATGGACTCGCGGGCCGCGGTGCGCAACTACGTGAAGGCGCTCGGCAAGGGCGTCCTCAAGATCATGTCCAAGATGGGCATCTCGACGGTCTCGTCGTACTGCGGGGCGCAGGTGTTCGAGGCGGTCGGTCTCGACAACAAGCTGCTGCAGCGCTACTTCGCCGGCACCAGCGGGCGGATCGGCGGGTCGGGGCTGGCCGAGATCCACGCCGAGGTGAAGGCGCGGCACGACAAGGCGTACCCGGCCAACCCGGCGGAGCGGACCCACCGGCGGCTCGAGGTGGGCGGCGAATACCAGTGGCGCCGGGAGGGCGAGGTTCACCTCTTCAACCCGGAGACGGTCTTCCTGCTGCAGCACGCCACCCGGTCGAAGCAGTACGACGTCTTCCGTAAATATACGGAAAAGGTGGACAGCCTGGCCGCTGAGGCCGGGTCGCTGCGAGGCCTGTTCGAGTTCGCGACAAATCGGACACCGATCCCGCTCGACGAGGTCGAGCCGGTGGAAAGCATCGTCAAGCGCTTCGCCACCGGCGCCATGTCGTACGGCTCGATCTCGGCCGAATCCCACGAAACCCTGGCCATCGCGATGAACCGCATCGGCGGCAAGTCGAACACCGGCGAGGGCGGCGAGGACGCCGACCGGCTCTACGACCCGCAGCGCCGCTCCGCGGTCAAGCAGATCGCCTCCGGCCGCTTCGGCGTGACCAGCGAATACCTGGTCAACGCCGACGACCTGCAGATCAAGATGGCGCAGGGCGCGAAGCCCGGCGAGGGCGGCCAGCTGCCCGGCAACAAGGTGTGGCCGTGGATCGCCAAGACCCGGCACGCCACCCCGGGCGTCGGCCTGATCTCGCCGCCGCCGCACCACGACATCTACTCGATCGAGGACCTGGCCCAGCTGGTCCACGACCTCAAGATGGTCAACCCGCGCTCCCGCGTACACGTCAAGCTGGTCTCCGAGATCGGCGTCGGCACCGTCGCGGCGGGCGTGGCCAAGCTCAAGGCCGATGTGATCCTGATCTCCGGTCACGACGGCGGAACCGGCGCGTCCCCGCTCAACTCGCTCAAGCACGCCGGTTCGCCGTGGGAGCTCGGCCTGGCCGAGGCGCAGCAGACCCTGCTGCTCAACAAGCTCCGCGACCGGGTCACCGTGCAGGTCGACGGCCAGCTCAAGACCGGCCGCGACGTGGTGGTCGCCGCGCTCCTCGGCGCCGAGGAGTTCGGCTTCGCCACTGCTCCTCTGATCGTCAGCGGCTGCGTGATGATGAGGGTTTGTCACCTCGACACGTGCCCGGTCGGCATCGCCACGCAGAACCCGGTGTTGCGCGAGCGGTTCACCGGCAAGCCCGAGTTCGTGGAGAACTTCTTCCTCTTCCTCGCCCAGGAGGTCCGCGAATACCTGGCCGAGCTGGGCTTCCGCACGATCGACGAGGCGATCGGCCACGCCGAGGTGCTCGACGTGCGTCCGGCGGTCGACCACTGGAAGGCCAAGGGTCTCGACCTGGCGCCGATCCTGTTCGTGCCCGAGCTGCCCGCCGGCGCGGCGCTGCGCCGGGTCCGGGCCCAGGACCACGGCCTCGAGAAGGCGCTCGACAACAAGCTCATCGAGCTCGCGGCACCGGCCCTCACCGAGGGCGACGACGGCGGCATTCGCGAGGTCAGGGCGGAGCTCAGCACCCGCAACGACCAGCGCAGCGTCGGCGCGATGCTGGGCGGCGAGGTGACCCGCCGGTACGGCGGCACGGGCCTGCCCGAGGACACCATCGTCTTCACCCTGCGCGGCACCGGCGGCCAGTCGTTCGGCGCGTTCCTGCCCCGCGGGGTCACGCTGCGGCTGGTCGGCGACGCCAACGACTACGTGGCCAAGGGGCTGTCCGGCGGCCGGGTCGTGGTGCGGCCGGACGAGGAGGCGCCGTTCGTGGCCGAGGACAACATCATCGCCGGCAACACGATCCTCTACGGCGCGACCAGCGGCGAGCTGTTCGTGCGGGGCCGGGCCGGCGAGCGGTTCGCGGTCCGCAACTCCGGCGGCACCGCGGTCGTCGAGGGCGTCGGCGACCACGGCTGCGAATACATGACCGGCGGCACGGTGGTGGTGCTCGGCCCGACCGGGCGCAACTTCGCGGCCGGCATGAGCGGGGGCACGGCGTTCGTGCTCGACCTGTCGCCGACCCGGGTCAACCCGGAGCTGGTCGACCTGGCCCCGCTGAACGCCGACGAGCAGGAGAAGGTGCGGACCCTGGTCGAGAAGCACCTGACCGAGACCGGTTCGGCGGTGGCCGAGCGGCTGGTCAAGGACTGGCCGGCCGCGGTCGAGCGGTTCACCGCGGTGGTGCCGCGCGACTACAAGCGCGTGATGGAACTGATCAGGACCGCCGAAGCCGCCGGTCGCGACGTCGACGAGGCGGTCATGGGAGGTCCCGGTGCCTGATCCGAACGGTTTCCTGCGCTACGAGCGGCAGCTGCCCAGGCGGCGGCCGGTGCCCGTACGCATCCAGGACTGGCGCGAGGTCTACCCGCCGGCGGGCGAGGAGCT
>DASWRZ010000137.1:0-27935 GCA_036402935.1 Actinoplanes sp. | reverse complement strand
TGCCTTGGCCGAGAAGGGCGCGATCTCGTTGCTCGCCGGCTCGCCGGCAACTGCTTGGCGGTGTTGTGCAGCTGGTCCGGGTCCGCCCGGTGGTCGTAGTACTCCTTGGTCCCGTCGGTGTATTCGACGTAGGTGTATTCGACCGTGCGGATCGCCTCGTAGCTGGTCGGGTTGCCGCTGTTCGGCGCCGGGTGATCGGGGTCGGTGGGGTCGTTGTCGGGCCCGTGGTGCTCGATCAGCGCGGCCGTCCGCCAGGTCGCCGGGGGGTGACCGCCGAGCAGTGGTACGAGGCTCCGCCCGTCGACATTCGCAGGCGTCGACGCGCCCGCCACCGCGTCATAGGTGGGCCGCAGGTCGATGTTCTCGGCCGGCTGGCTGATCGTCGTGCCTTTGGTGACGCCCGGGCCCGCCATCACGAGGGGCACGTGGATGTCGGTGTCGAAGGCCGTCTGCTTGCCGGGGTTCAGCCGGTGTTCGCCCATGTGGTAGCCGTTGTCCGAGGTGAAGACCACCATCGTGTGGTCGGCCACGCCGGCCTTGTCGAGCGTGTCCTCGAGCGACCCGATCATCCGGTCGACCGCCTGCACGGCCTGTACGCGCTTGCGGAAGGCGGTGTCGATCGCGGTCTGTTCGGCGCTCGTCAGCGGCGCCCGCCCGGCCAGCCACGGCGGCGGGTCGCTCGGCAGCTGGTCGAAGGCGGCGGTCCGCGGTGCTCGGAGCCCGGGGAACTTGTCCTTGTCCGGGTCGTCCGGGGTGTAGGGCGCATGCGGCGCGAACGTGGCCACCTCGACCAGGAACGGCTTGCCGGCGGCCGCCGAACCGGTGATGAAGCTGCTCGCCTTCGCGCTCGCCACATCGGTCAGATAGTCGTGGCCGTAGTGCTGGATCCGGCCGTTCTCGAGCAGGTTGTAGTTGTACTCGGGGTAGCCGTTACCGGTCACGTCCCACTCGTTCCAGCCCGGAGGCACGTACTTGTCCTTCGGCTGGTACCCGTTGAGATATTTGCCCATCATCGCGGTGCGGTAGCCGGCGTGCTGGAAGTCGGTGGCGAAGGTCGAGCTCTCCTCGCCGCGCGACTTGAACGTCTGGAAGCCGCCGTCCGAACCTCCGTTGGTGTAGACCCCGGTGTCGTGCGGTAACCGGCCGGAGAAGATCGACGACCGGGACGGGCAGCACAGCGAATCGGTGACCGTGTAGTTGGCGAACGTGGTGCCCTGTTTCTCCAGAGCCTGCACGTGCGGCATGTATTGCACGAGGTTGGTCGCGAGATCGTCGGTCAGGATCATGACGATGTTGGTTTTGCCGGGACTGCCGGCCGGGGGAGCGCCGGAGCTGCAGCCGGCGATCAGTCCCAGGGCGACGACCGGAGCCAGAAATCGACGGATCATGATGCGAACGGTAGGGCGCCCGTGGTCGCCCTACCGTTCGAGTCAGGTAAGGGTTGTGTCAGCTGTGCGCGACGGTCAGCGTGTAGAACTTCACCTTCGCGCCGTTCGACGTGCTGTCCGAGGACGACTGGTTGTACGAGCCGGCCTTGAAGTACTGCTTGTACGCGTTGAACGAGGACGGCACCGAGTAACTGGTCTTGGCCCCGTTCACGGTCAGATTGATCTTGTTGCCGGTCACGTTGATCACGTAGGTGAAGTGCGCGCCCACCGCCACGTTGGTGATGTAGTGCAGGGTCTGGCCGCCGTCGGGCGAGTTCTCGGTGCCCAGATAGATGTCGCCGTTGCTGTGGTAGTAGAGCTCGAGCAGAGGCTTGGTCGACGATCCGCCGCTGCCCAGGTGCACCTGGCCGACGCAGACGTTCTTGGTCACCGAGACGACCCGCAGTTCGGCGCTGAGGGTGTGGTTGCCGGCCAGCGTCCAGTCGGCCGCGCTGCCGTTGGAGTTCATCTCGCGCAGCTCGGACCGGGCGTAGTTGGAGTTCGGCGTGGTCACGCCCTTCTCCGGCGCCCAGAACGTCATCGAGCCGTCGTTCTTGTCGGTCCAGAAGTAGGACGGGTTGGAGTAGCCGGCGGCCCCCTTGAGCTGGGCCGGCTGGATCGTCGTCGGCGCGCCGGGGGAACCCACCGGGAGCTGGAGCTGCCAGATCGCAAGGTTGAAGTTGCCGCCGGGGGACACGTCGGGGTTGAGCGTGGTCGCCGCGGAGGATTCGGTGATGCCGATGACGCCGAGCGTGCCGACGACGGCCGCGGTGAGGGTGGACGCGAGTACGGTTCTTCTCTTCATGGGGATGACCTCGTAGCCGCTTGGGGGATTGGCAAGAGGCCTAACAATAAAGCAGCTTTTCTATTAGCTGTCAACGGACGAGTTGGGAAATCACCAGCTGTCATTGTCCACATATGTGGCCCAGCCCCAGTGCAGCCGCCGCGACCAGGTGAAATGCTGCCACCTATGGAAGCGAAACACATCTCCGCGCGGGGAATCACGCAGCAAATTCTGGTGGCCGGGCCGGCCGACGGCACCCCGGTCCTCTTGATCCACGGCAACTGCTCGTCGGCCGCCTTCTGGGAGCCGCTGGCCCGCCGGCTGCCGCCGACGCTCCGATTGATCGCGCCCGATCTGCGCGGTTACGGAGGCTCGCAGACCGCCCCGGTCGACGCGACCCGCGGGCTGAGCGACTTCGCCGACGACGTGGCGGCGCTGCTCGACGCGCTCGATCTCCACGAGCCGGTCGTGATCGCGGCCCACTCGATGGGCTGCGGCGTGGCCATGCGGCTCCTCGTCGACCATCCGGACCGAGTACGCGCCCTGCTGCTGGAAGCGCCGGTCAGCCCGTACGGCTTCGGCGGCACCAGGGATCTCGACGGCACCCCGACCACGCCCGACTTCGCGGGCACCGGCGGCGGCACCGGCAACCCCGACTTCGTCCGCCGGATCGCCGAGGGCGACCGCAGCCCGGAGGGCCCGACGAGCCCGCTCGGCGTGCTGCGCACGGCCTACGTGGCCGACCCGGCCTCGCTCGGCGACGACGAGCAACTGCTGCTCGACACCGTGCTGGCCACGAAGACCGGCGACGACAACTACCCGGGCGACAGCAAGCCGAGCGACAACTGGCCCGGCATGGCGCCCGGCGACCGAGGGGTGCTCAACACGATGGCCCCCAACCACTTCCGGATCGCCGACGACCTGGTTGCGGCTTCTGCGAAGCCTGAAGTGGTCTGGGTACGCGGTGACCAGGACGTGATCGTCTCCGACACCTCGCTGTTCGACCTGGCCTACCTCGGGCAGCTGGGTGTCGTACCGGGCTGGCCGGGTGCCGGCGCCTGCCCGCCCCAGCCGATGGTCGGCCAGACCCGGGCCGTCCTGGAGCGCTACGCGGCGGCCGGCGGCTCCTACCGCGAGGTCGTCTATCCGAACTGCGGCCACTCGCCGCACATCGAGTTCCCGGCCGAGGTCGCGGCGGAGCTGCTGCGGCTGGTCTGAGGAGCCCTTCCCGGCCGAGGTCGCGGCGGAGCTGCTGCGGCTGGTCTGAGGAGCCTTTCCCGGCCGAGGTCGCGGCGGAGCTGCGGCTCGTCTGAGCGCTAGACCTGGCGGTTGCGGCCGGCCGCGAGGCCGGCCAGCAGCTGCGGCACCAGCAGCGCGATGCTCAGCGTCAGCGGCACCCGCCAGCCGCCGCTGCGGTCGTGCAGGAAGCCGATCAGGATCGGCCCGGGGATCGCGATCAGGTAGCCGACGCCCTGGGCGAAGGCCGACAGCCGCACCACGACCGCCGGGGTCCGGCCGCGCAGCGCGATCATCGTCAGCACCAGCGGGAACGCGGCGTTGGAGATCCCGAGCAGGATCGCCCACAGCCAGGGCGCGGCGGCCGGCGACCACCACATGCCGGCCCACCCGGCCATGCCGGCGACCGCCAGGGCCGCGGCGAGGCCGCTCTGGCTGCGCATCCGGCCGGTGATCGCGGAGAGCAGGAACGACATCGGCACGGCGAGAACCGAGGCGACCGCGAACAGCAGGCCGGCCTCCTCGGCCGGGATGCCGGCGTCCCGGTAGATCTGGGGCAGCCAGCCGATGATCACGTACGCCCCGGTCGCCTGGAGGCCGAAGAACAGGGCCAGCGCCCACGCGACGGGACTGCGCGTGAGGCGTACGTCGGGAGCCGGCGCCTCCTGGCGCACCTCCTCGGCCCGGCCCCGCAGCAGCGGGAACCAGGACGGCAGCGCGATCAGCGCGATCACCGCCCAGCAGGCCAGGCCGAGCCGCCAGCCGCCGAAGGCGTCGGTCAGTGGCACCGTGGCCGCCGCGGCGATGCTCGCGCCCGCGTTGAGCGCGACCGAGTAGAACCCGGTCATCGCGCCGACCCGGTCGGGGAACTGCTCCTTGACGATCACCGGGAGCAGCACGTTGACCACCGCGATACCGGCCAGCGCGACGACGCTGAACAGCAGGAACACGGCGGTGTCGGGGACGAACGGCCGGATGATCAGGCCGACCGTGAGCAGGGCGAGGCCGGCCAGGATCACACGGGCGGCGCCGACCCGCCGGGCCAGGCGCGGCGCGGCCAGGCCGAAGACGGCGAAGCACAGCACCGGCACCGAAGTGAGCAGCCCGGCCACGGTGTCGCTCATGCCGAACGCGGCGCGGATCTCGTCGAGCACCGGCCCGACGCTGGTCACGGCGAGCCGCAGGTTGAACGCGGTGAGCAGCACGGCCACCACGGCGATCAGGCGGGTGCGGCCCTTCGACGGTTCCTCGATCAGCACCCCATGATCATCACTGGTCCGCACTTACCGCTTCCTGCTCGCGCTCGATCTGCTGGTTCCACTCGCGCTTGGACGACTGCCAGCCGTCCTCGTTGAGGCCGCGCCGCCAGTAGCCGGAGATCGACAACTGGTCGAGCGGGAGGCCCCGCTCCTTGCGCAGGAACGAGCGCACGTCCTTGACGAAGTTGGCCTCGCCGTGCACGAACGCGTGCACCCGGCCCTCGGGGAAGGACAGCCCGCGGATCGCGCCGGGCAGGGTCGAGCCGATCGGCGCGTCGCCGCGGTGGAACCAGGTGATGCGGGCGTCGGCCGTGGTCGGCAGGGGCTGCTCCTCGGCCGGGTCGGCGACCTCGATGAACGCGTGCACCAGGGCGCCCGCCGGCATGCCCTCGAGCGCGGCCGAGATCGCCGGGAGCGCGCTCTCGTCGCCCGCCAACAGGTGCCAGTCGGCGGCCGGGCTCGGGGAGTATGCCCCGCCGGGGCCCATGAACCGCACCGGGTCGCCCGGCTTGGCCGCGGCCGCCCAGGGGCCGGCGATGCCCTCGTCGCCGTGCACCACGAAGTCGATCCACATCTCGGGCACCTCGGGGAGCCACCGGCGGACCGTGTAGGTGCGCACGACCGGCCACGACTCGGCCGGCATGGTCGCCCGGATCGTGCCCATGTCGAACGGCTCCGGATAGGTCACCCCGGGGCGCGGGAAGTGGATCTTGACGTAGTGGTCGGTGCAGGAGCCGGCCTCGATGCGCCGCAGCGCCTCGCCGCCCACGACCACGCGGACCATGTGCGGGGTGAGCTGCTCCACCCGGGTGACCTCGGCCTGGGTCACGGGACGGGACGGCCTGTTCGCCATGGAAGTCCTCTTCCTCGAGGGGAGTCTCGCCGAACCCGGTAAGGCTACCCTCACCGGCCAAACCGCCGGCGTGACCTCGAACACGAAGGAGGGCGGCCCGGGATCCGGACCGCCCTCCGTCTCAAATTCGAGGGTTTTCGAGGGGTTACTGGTGCCAGCCGCCACCGGTGGGCCGCCGCCGCCGGGTCATGGCCATCACGACCAGGCCGACCAGCAGGATGACCGCGCCGGCCCCGACGAAGGCCATCGTGTTGCTGCCGGTCAGCGCGAGCGGGCCGCTCGACTTCTTGGCCGCCGGAGGCTCGGCGACGTTCTTCAGGTCCTCGGCCTTGACGCCCGAGTTCGGAACACCGTCTTCGTTGGAGTAGGCGTAGTTGCCCGCCGCCGCCGAACTGCTGCTCGCCTTCGGCTTCGCAGCCTTGGTCGTGGTCGCGTCCGGCGTGTCGCTCGCGTCGTTGTCGCTCTGGGCGTTTTCCGTACGCGTCGACTTCTGCGGCTCATCGGCCTTGGTGGAGCCGGTGGTGGAGGACTTGGTCGGGTGGGAGTCGGACGGCTTGGTCGTGGCCTTGGTGGTCGGGGCCGTCGTGCCGGGCGTGAAGTCGTCCTTGGTGGTCGGACCGGTCGTGCTCGACCCGCCGTTGTTGTTGCCGCCCTGGGCCGGAGGTTCCGTGGTCGGCGCGGTCGTCGGGCCCTTGCCGCCGCCGGTGTTGCCGTTACCGCCGTTGTTGTTGTTCCCGCCCGTGTTCCCGTTGTTCCCACCCGTGTTGCCGGTGTTCCCGCCGCCGGTGTTGCCCGTGTTCCCGCCGGTGTTCCCACCCGTGTTGCCGCCGGTGTTCCCGCCGCCGGTGTTGCCGGTGTTCCCGCCCGTGTTCCCGGTGTTTCCGCCGGTGTTGCCGCCGCCGTTGTTCCCGGTGTTGCCGCCGCCGTTGTCGCCGGCACCCTTGACGGCCACGCGGACCGAGTCGATCGCGGGGATCTGGTTGGCGCGCTGCATCATCGGAATGCGGTGCGAGCCGTCACCGGCCCAGGAGGCGCACTGCGCGGTGCCTGTCGTCGGCATGCCCGGCACCTGGATCGTCACGACGTCCGGCGTCTTGCCGCCCTTGCTGTCCTCGGTCGCCACGAAGAAGGCGGGAACCGGCGAGGGGTCGGGGGCCTCGTTGGTGTTCGGCAGCATGCGGCACTCGGTGTGGAAGTGGCCGCGCTCGATGCCGTCCTTGAGGACCGAGCTCTCGACGTAGTAGCCGCCCGCACCGGCCGCGAGGAAGCGGTCGCGGATCAGGTTGCGGGTGCTGATCTTCAGCGTGAAGGGCGTGTTCACCGTGACCGAGGTCGGCGCGTCGGTGATCAGCAGTCCCGGGTTGTTCGCGGCGACGCCGACCTCACCGAACTCGGTGGACACGCACCGGTCGCCGTCCTGGAAGCCGGTGTGCGGCGCCAGCGTGCTGTCGACGCAGGTGTCGGTCAGGATGGTCTGGCCGTTGACGACCTTGCCGGCGTCACTTCCGGCGGGCTTGTCGTTGGTGGCGGCGTTGGAGATCGTCGTGAAGGCGACGACGGCGCCCAACGCGGCGACCACCGCGCCGACCGCGAGCATCCGGCGGTTGCCCCCGGACGAGGCGGCCGCACGACGGTAGGCGGACCTGCGCATGCGATACCTCTTCTTTGAAGATCTGTCCGGCCCTTGATTCCCGCCGGCTCCCAGACGGTATGAGCCGGGCCGCGGAAATGCAATTCACACTGGAGAATTGATGAATTCTTAGCCGGAACTTAAGGAAGAAATATGGGGCCGGCCTCGAACCCCGGACATCCTCCGTTCGGATGATGTCGAGGGTTCACCAAGATCGCGAAAAACCGGGTTGAGCAGGCCATCTTTCTTGGGCCTGTCGCGGCGCGGTGACGCACCGAGAAATGTAGTGCAAAACCAGCGGGCCGTGGCTGGGAGGAACCTATGAATCGTCCGGCGGCATCGCAGCGGCTCCCGGAAATCGATTATCAGAGCAATTCCGCCGCCATTTCCATTACCCGAACGGACGGGTCTGCGGACGGCCCGACCATGGTGAGAACGATTCACGTCCGAGGGGCCGAGGCTGGTTCGATCGCCGTCTAGGAGAAAGATCTCCAGGTTTCGAGCTTTGAGTCCGATTTGGGGTAAATAGTCGAGACTCGCTCCCGCGGCTCTGCGGGCTGGCCTACCTTATGGCACGTCCGACTTGGGGCAATCCATCCGAATTGGAGCCTAGAACCGTGTCCTCTTCACGTTTCTCCAGAATTATCCGCGGCGGGTTGATGAGCGTGCTCGCTCTCGGCATAGCGACCACCTCCGCACCGGCCGGTGCGTTCGCGGCCGGCGACGGCAACCCGCTGGTCAACTTCCCGTCCTTCAACGGCGCGTCCAAGACGCTCGACCGCAACGGCACCGCCGACATCATCGTGTCCGGCCGGCTGCACCAGCGGCTCCTGCGGCTGACCACGGGCGGCTACCGGCAGTCCGGCTCGGCCTGGGCCAAGACCAAGATCGATCTCAGCCGGTCGTTCGAGTCGACGTTCAAGGTCTACCTGCACCACGCCGACCCGGGCGCCGACGGCATCGCGTTCCTGGTGCAGACCGACGGGCCGCGGGCGCTCGGCGGCTGGGGCGGCGGCCTCGGCTACCGCGGCATCAAGCACAGCGTCGCGGTCGAGTTCGACACGTTCCAGAACTCGCCCGACCCCAACAACAACCACATCGGGGTCGTGCTCGGCGGCAACCCGGACGTGCACGCCGCGGTCGGCACCCCGTCGATCTCGCTGTACGGCCGTCCGTTCGACGCCCGGATCGTCTACGACGCCACGACCAAGAGCCTGTCGGTCTACGTGAAGGCGTTCCGCTCCGGGTCGCCCGAGGAACTGGTCGTGCGGCAGACCGTCGACCTGGCGGCCGCCGCGGGCGGGTCCTCCGCCTGGGTCGGCTTCACCGGCGGCACCGGCACCGCCCTGTCGAAGCAGGACATCTACTCCTGGTCGGTGCAGGGCGCCGAGGCCTGACCGGGTTTGGCCGCCGGTGCCGGAGACCCGGCACCGGCGGCTCGTACGCCGTCCGCACCACGAATCTGGGAGATGAACCATGTCTACGGTCCCCTACGTTCGCCCGTTGACCGGGGCGGGACCCGAACCGCCGGAGAAACTCGCCGCGGCGAGCGAACCCCTGGTCAGCGTGATCATTCCGGCGCTCAACGAGGCCCGGAACCTGCCCCACGTGATGGCCCGGCTGCCCGAGGTCGACGAGGTCATCCTGGTCGACGGCGGCTCGACCGACGACACCGTCGACGTCGCCTGCCGGCTGATGCCCGGCATCCGCGTCGTACGGCAGAACCGCCGGGGCAAGGGCAACGCCCTGGCCTGCGGGTTCGCCGCGGCGACCGGGGACATCCTGGTCATGATCGACGCGGACGGCTCGACCGACCCGGCCGAGATCCCGGCCTTCCTCGCCGCACTGCGCGGAGGTGCCGACTTCGCCAAGGGCTCCCGGTTCCGCGACCGGGGCGGCAGCGCCGACATCACCCGCGTCCGGCGGCTCGGCAACAACTGCCTCAACGTGCTGGTCAACGTCCTGTTCGGCACCCGGTACACCGACCTCTGCTACGGCTACAACGCGTTCTGGGCGCACTGCCTGGACACGTTCGACCTCGACAGCACGTCGCCCGCGCCGGTCGGGCGCGACGGACGGCTGTGGGGCGACGGCTTCGAGATCGAGACCCTGCTGACCCTGCGCGCCGCCCGGGCCCGGCTCGGGATCGTGGAGGTGCCCAGCTACGAGCACCTTCGCCTGCACGGGGAGAGCAACCTCAACGCGGTCACCGACGGCCTGCGGGTACTGCGTACGATCGCCCGGGAATGGCCGCGCAAGCGGGCCGCCCACCGTGCCGATCGGCGGGCCCGCCGCAAGGCGGGACTCCTCCGGTGAGAGTCGGCGTGGTCGTCAACGCCTACCACCCCGACGTCGGCGGGGTGGAGACCCACGTACGCCGCCTGGCCGCCGGCCTGGCCGCGGCCGGCGACGAGGTCGAGGTGCTCACCCAGCACGCGATCGCGGCGCAGGAACGGCTCGACGGGGTGCTCGTGCGACGCTTCCCACTCACCGTGCGGGCCGCCGACTACCGGTTCTCAGCTGCCCTCTGGCAGTGGCTGCGCGCCCACGCCGGCCACTACGACCTGCTGCACGCCCACAGCTACCACGCCCTGGCCGCGCTGCCGGCCGCGCTCACCAACCGCACGCCGCTCGTCTTCACACCGCATTACCACGGCACCGGGCACAGCCGGCTACGGGCCGCCTTGCACCCGATCTACCGTCCGATCGGGCGCCGGATCGTGGCGCGGTCGAGCCGGATCATCTGCGTCACCCGGGCCGAACGCGACCTGGTCGTCCGGCACTTCCCGGCCGCCGGGGAGCGGATCGTGGTGATCCCGAACGGCACCGACCCGGCGCCCGAGACCGGCTCGGCGCCCGAGGTCGGCCCGTCGCCCGGCGACGGGCACCGCATCCTCTGCGTGGGCCGTCTCGAGCGCTACAAGCAGGTCGACCGGATCGTGCGCGCGCTCGCCCACCTCGACGCCGACCACCGGCTCGACGTGGTCGGCACCGGCCCCGCCCGGCCGGAGCTGGAGAACCTGGCCCGGCGGCTCGGCCTGGCCGACCGGGTCACCTTCCACGGCCGGCTGACCGACCACGCGTTCGCGGCCGCGACAGCCGCCGCCTCGGCCGCCGTGTCCGCGTCGGCCCACGAGGCGTTCGGCATGGCCGTGGCCGACGCGATCGCGGCCGGCATCCCGACCGTGGCGTCGTTCATCCCGGCCCACCGGGAACTGGCCGTGCTGGCCGGCTCGGGCGTGAAGCTCTGGCTGGTCAACCCGGACGACGAGGCGGCACTGGCCGGGGCACTGCGCCGGGCGGTCGGCACCGATCGGGCGGAGAACGCGGAAAGCCCCCTGCCCTCGTGGGCCGATGTTGTTGCCTCGACGCGGCAGGTGTACGCGAGTGTGGCCCCGCGGGTGCGCGTCATGCAGCAGCCTTTGGTCGGCATCAGGGGCGGGCGGGGGCGGTCGGACGGACAGAGTGGTGCGGGAGTTCCTGACTGATGACCCTTATCTCGGGGAAGCTTCCCGGCACGGTCGTCCTGGCGGTCGCGGGGGCCGCCGGGACGACCTTGATCGTGACGTCCTACCGCCTCGCGGAATGGCAGCACGGCTCGCCGTTCCCGCTGTTCTGGCTCGGGCTGCTGCTGTTCGCGATGCCGGCCATCGCGTGGGCCGGCCGGCGGGACGTGAGCCCGTCGGTCCGGCTCGGTGTGCTGATCGGCTACGCCGCCTTCACCTACCTGCCCAAGCTGCTCCGCAACCCGGCCGGCCCGCTCTACCACGACGAGTTCGCCCACTGGCGGCAGAGCCAGGAGATCCTGGTCGACGGCCGGCTCTTCGAGGCCAACCCGATCGTGCGGGTGATCGGCGACTTTCCCGGTCTGCACGCGACGGTCGCGTCGATCGCCGCGCTGGCCGGCATCTCGGTCTGGCAGGCCGCGCTGATCGTGCTGGTGCTCGCCCACGTGCTGGTCGTGCTCGGGGTCGCGGTGCTCGCGGCCGACCTGTGGGGCGACCCGCGGGTGGCCGCCGTCGCCGCGGTCATCTACAGCCTGAACAGCTCGTTTCTCTTCTTCGACACCCAGTTCGGCTACGAGTCGCTGGCCGTTCCGCTGCTGATCTGGACCCTGGTCACGTTGCTGCGGGCGCTGCGCGCGGTGGTCATGCCGGTGCGGCTCGGGTGGTCGGCCCTCACGGTGCTGCTGGCCGGGGCGACGATCGCGACCCACCACCTGACAGCGCTGTGGCTGATCGGCATCATGCTGCTGATCTCGACCGTCCTCACCGTACGGTCCTGCAAAGCCGCCGCGACCGTGACCGCCTGGACCCTCACCGGAGCCACCGCCGCGCTTGTCGCGGCGTGGCTGATCTGGGTCTCGCCGCGCACCGCCGGCTACCTCGACCCCTACTTCGGGCAGTCCCTCGACCAGGCCGCCGGGATGGCCGGCAAGCACGGCTCGGGCAGCCGCCAGCTGTTCAGCCAGTCGATCGCCCCGTGGTGGGAACGGGCGGCCGCGTTCGTCGCCCCGCCGATCGCTCTGGCGGGAATGGCTCTGGCCGTCTTCCGCCTGTGGCGCGATCGATCCGGCGGCCTCGTCGACCGCTCCGCGCGGCTGAGCCTGCTCATCCTCGGCTCGCTCTACTTCCCGGCCGCGCTGCTGATCCTCACGCCGTCGGGCGCCGAGGGGGCGCGGCGGTCGTGGGCGTTCAGCTACCTCGGGATCGCGCTCGTCGTCGCTCCCGTGGTCGGGGCACTGCTGGACCGCTTCCGGTTCATTTCCGGCGGCCTGCTTCCCCTGACCGCGATCCTGCTGGTCGGCAACGTCGCGGCCGGCATGAACCCGTCCTACCGCTTCCCCGGGCCGCCCGCCTTCGGCTCCGACACCCGGGCCGCCTCCCCGGAGATGCTGGCCGCCGCCGCCTGGCTGCGCCGGACCCAGGGCCGCGACCTGCGTATCGTCGCCGACCGCTACTCCGGCCTGATCTTCGGCTCCTACGGCCAGCAGGATCCGGTGACCGGATCCGGCGCCTTCCCGACCTACGACCTCTATCTGGCCCAGCCCGGCCGCCCGATCTCCCGCCCGCTGCTCAGCCAGCTCCAGTCGTGGCGCTTCGGCTACCTCGTCGTCGACCGCCGGATGGCCCTCGAGGTGCCCGACATCAAAATCTATTTCGAGACCAACGAGCCGATCCCGCACGACGACCGGCCCGCGTTCACGCTCGCCCAGCTCACCAAGTTCGACTCCCTGCCATGGACCATCAAGATCTACGACAGCTCGAACGTGGCGATCTACCGGTTCGACTTCGGCTCGCTGCGGGCGGGCGCTTTCGGGGGTACGCCGTGAAAACCGCCCACCTCCTGGGCTTTACCTACCCGGTGCTGGCTGTCCTGGCCTTCGCCCCGGCGGTTCCGGTGTTGTCGCCGGTCCTCTGCCTGGCCACCGTCCTGGCCGTCGGCGTGCTGTGGATCCGGGCCCTGGTCCGGGAGCCGCTCACTCCGGTGGCTCGGCTCGGCCTGTCGGTAGTCGCGGGCTTGATCTCGCTGCCGTTGACGGCTCTGGTCCTGTACGTCATGGGCCTGCGCATCGAGGGCCGGGGCGTGGCCGCGGGGTTGGCGGTTCTGGCGACTGTTCTGGGGTCCTATGTGCTCGTTTGTAGGCCGCAGGTCGGCGCCGAGCCCGAGCCGCAAGAGTCGTCGGAGCCGCAAGAGTCGTCCGAGCCCCGAGAGTCCCATCAGTCCCACAAACCCCACCCCGGTCACTGGGTGGGGCGAGTAGAGCACGGGGGTACGACAAAAACGCGACGACTGTCCACAATCGCGGCGGTCGGAGTGCCGGCTTTGCTCGCGCTGCTCATCGGAGGCGCGGCGACGGTTGTCTACCAACGGTTGCCGCACCCGGCGGAGCCCGGCTACACCAGCCTCGCCCTCGCGGGCTGGGCGGCCGGGATTGCCCGGCCGGTCGCGATCCCGCCGGCCGGTCTCGAGGTGCCGCTCGAGGTGAGCAGCGCCGGGGAACCCGCGCAAACGGCTGACCTGCAAGTGCGGATCGGTGAGCGTGCCGCGGGCCCGGGCATGCCGGTCGCGGTCGCCGCCGGAACCCGGGCGCTGCGTGTGCACATCCCGGCCCCGGCGGACGGTTGCCTGCACCCGATCCGGATCAGCCTCGGCCCGGCGAGCACGGTCTTCTACGGACGCGGCCCCTTTCCGGCCCGCATCCTCACGCGCCGGGGCCCGGTCCCATGCTGACCGACCCGAGACCGGCCGCCCGAGGCACAAGCGTCCCAAGACCGCCCAGCCGCGATGCGACGGCCCGCGATGCGACGGCGGCTCCCGGTGCGACGGTGCGCGATGCGGCCGGGGGCCGAGGGAATGGCCGCCCACTGAGGGGCGGCCGGCGCGTCGAGGCTGTGGTGCGGCGGGTGGCGGGGGACTCGCTCGCCCGCAACAGCGTGCTCATCATGGCCAGCACGGTGGGGACGAGCGGGCTCGGCTACCTGTTCTGGATGGTCGCCGCCCGGAGCCTGCCGCCCGGTGCGGTCGGCGCCGCCACCGCGCTGATCTCGGCGGCAACCGTCGTCAGCATGCTGTCCAATCTGGGGATCGGGCACATGTTCATCCAGCGGCTGCCCGGCACCCCGGCCGCCGTCTGGTCGCGGATCGTCAGCGCCGGCCTGCTGATCGGCTGTGCGGCGACCGCGCTGACCGCCACCGCGGCCGCGATCCTGCTGCCGCGGCTGGCCGGGAACTTCGCGGTTCTCAACGCCCCGGCCCTCGTCGCCACCGCGGTCGCGCTGACCGCGTCGACGCTGCTCGACTACGTGTTCGTCGCGCACCGGGCCAGCCAGGGCATGTTCTGGCGCAACCTGGCCCTCGCCGCGGGCAAGGTGCTCGGCCTGTCCGCCCTGACCGCCGCCGGCCTGCACAACCCGAACGCCGTGCTGCTCGCCTGGACGCTGCCCTCGATCGCCGTCACCGCCGTCACGCTGGTGGTCAGCCCGGCCCGGCTGCGGGCGGGAGCGCGACTCACCGGCACCGGGCTGGTCCGGGAGGTGCACCACGTCGGCAACGCGGTGACCGGCCACCACCTGATCAACCTGACCCAGGCCGGCCCGGGCGCGCTGCTGCCGGTGCTGGTCACGGCCCGGCTCGGTACGAGCGCCAACGCCCACTTCTACGTGGCCTGGATGACGGCGTCGATGCTGTTCATGGTGTCGCCCGCGGTCGCGTCCGCGTTCTATGCCGAGCGTACGAACGCCGGGCCCGTCCCGCTCAGACGGGCCGCCGCCGTGGTGCTGGCCGTGATCGGCGTACCCGCCCTGATTCTGTTCACCGCCGGCGATCAGATCCTCGGGCTGTTCAGCAGCGGCTACGCGGCGGGCGGTGGGCTCCTGCTCAAAATCCTGGTCGTCGCGGCTATCCCCGACGCGATCACCAACCTGGCCGTGGCCCACTGGCGCGCCCGCCGCGAGTTCCGCCGCTGCCTGCACCTCAACCTGGTGATGGCCGCGACCTGCCTGGTCCTGACCTGGTTCTGGCTGCCCGGACTGGGCATCGCCGCGGCCGGGCTGGCCTGGCTGGCGGGGGAGTTCGCGGGGGCGCTGCTGGTCGCGATCCGCAGCACGAAACGAAATGCCACGAACAAAGCGACCCGACGGCCGCGGAACACGCGGCGGCCGCCGTCACGCCCCAAGGAGGCGGCCGTCCGATGAGGATCCTGCACCTGGCCAACCTCTATGCCCCGCTGATCGGCGGCCTCGAGCGCAGCATCGCGACCAGCAGCGAGGAACTGATCCGCCGGGGCCACGAGGTCACGGTGCTGACGCTGGCCACCCCGGCCGCGCCGGTGAAAAGCGAGACCATCCGGGGCGTACGGGTTCTCCGCGTCCCGAGCATCGCCACCACCGCGCTGCCTCGCCTCAACGAGGACCCGCGCAAGCCCTTCCACCCGACCGCGGCCGACCCCCTGACCACCGCCGCCATCGGCCGGGTCCTCGGCCGGAACGGCTATGACGTCGTCCACAGCCACGACTGGCTGATGTACAGCTACCTGCCCATCAACCGCGGCCGCACGAGAAGGCCGCACCTGCACACCGCCCACGACTACGGTCTCGCGTGCGCCCGGAAGACGCTGGTGCCGGGCTGTCCCGGCCCGCGGCTGAGCCGCTGCATTCCTTGCGCCACCAGCCAGTACGGCCGAGCCAAGGCAGCCCTCCTGGCCACCGCGCTCCGCTCCCACCGCCACCGGGGCATCGACCTGGTCACCGCGATCTCGACCTCGGTCGCCGAGGCCCTGCGGAACGCGCGCCTGCCCGGCGACACCGACATCCGGGTGATCTCCAGCCTGGTCCCGGACGGCCTCGACGACCTGGCCCGGAGCACCCCGCGCCCGGACTGGCTGCCGGCGACGCCATACCTGCTGTTCGTCGGCGCACTGGGCCCGCACAAGGGGATCGACGTGCTGTTCACGGCGTACCGGAAACTGCGTGCCGGATGGCAGGGCAGCGAGCCGGCACCGCGCCTGGTTTGCCTCGGCACCGCACGGCCGGACACGCCGGACGTGCCCGAGGGCGTGGTGATCCGCCACGACGTGCCGCACGCCGAGGTGATGGCGGCCTGGCACGGCGCGGCGATCGGCGTGGTTCCGTCCATCATGGAGGCGATGGGCCAGGTGGCGGTCGAGGCGCTGCTGGCCCGGACCCCGCTGATCGCGTCCCGCACCGGCGGGCTGGCCGACGTGGTGCGCCACGAGGAGAGCGGGCTGCTGGTGCCGCCCGGGGACGTGGACGCCCTGTACGCCGCGATCGTGCGGCTGCTCACCGAACCCGGCCTGGCGCGCCGGCTGCGCACCGAGGGCCACCGGCGCGGGCTCGGCTTCACCGCCGCACACGTCGTCCCGCAGATCGAGGAGGCCTACCGTGAGTGCATCGCCGTCGCCGGCCGCTGAGCCGTCCGCTGAACCGACCGAAAGGCCGCGCATCGTCGTGGTCGGCTCGGGCTGGCATTTCCTGTCCGGGATCAGTTACTACACCTGCCGGCTGAGCAACGCGCTCACCGAAAAGTTCGACGTTCGCGCCGTCCTGATGCGCGGATTGTTGCCCCAGCGCCTCTACCCGGGGCGGGCTCGGGTGGGGCAGCGGCTCACCGGCCTGCGCTACGAGGTTCCGGTGTTCGACGGTGTCGACTGGTTCGCGATTCCCAGCCTGCTGAGGGCGATCCGATTCGCCGGCAAAAGTCGGCCGCATGTGCTCGTGCTGCAATGGTGGACCGGCACGGTACTGCACTCCTACCTGGCCCTCGCCGTGGCCGCGCGGGTGCGCGGAGCGCGCGTCGTCATCGAGTTCCACGAGGTGCAGGACACCGGCGAGGCCGCGCATCGGTGGGCCTCGCTCTACACCCGATGGATGATCAAGCCGCTGTTGCGGCTCGCCTCCGGCGTGGTGGTCCACTCGCGCTTCGATCTGGTTGCGCTGCTTGACGCGTACGGGTTGGGAGACGTGCCCGCGCAGATCGCTTTGCACGGGCCGTACGACCATCACGCCGTGGCCCCGGCCCCCCGCCGTCCGGGGCGCTGCCGACTGCTGTTCTTCGGCACGATCCGGCCCTACAAAGGGCTGGAGGATCTGGTCGAGGCGTTCGGGAAGCTGCCCGACAGCTACCACCTGACCGTGGTCGGCGAGACCTGGGAGGGCTGGGACCGGCCCGCCCACCTGATCGCCGCCTCCCCGGCCGCCGACCGGATCACGCTGGTCAACCGCTATGTCACCGACGCCGAGGTCGACCGCCACTTCGCCGAGGCCGACGTGGTCGTGCTGCCCTACCGGCGCAGTTCGGCGAGCGGTCCGCTGCACATCGCGATGAGCCACGGCCTGCCGGTGGTGGTGACCGCGGTGGGCGGGCTTGTCGAGGCGGCCGAGGGCTATTCGGGGGCGGTCATGACACCGGCCGCCTCGCCGGGCGACCTGGTGGTCGCGATCGAGCGGGCGGCCGGACTGCGGGGACGACGACACGCCGACCCCTCGTCGTGGGAGCGCACGGTTACGGCGTACGCCCGGCTGCTGAAGGAAATCGGCGTGCCGATTTCCTACGAGTTGCTGACCGAGACGTCGTCGAACCAGATCGTGCCGGAGTTGTCGCCCGACTTGAGGTGAATCTGCATGCTGGCCGAGCCGGCCGGCGCGACGCCGTCGACCGACAGCTTGGTCCAGTTGGTCGTGCCGACCGGCAGTGACGCCGACGACGCCCCGCCCAGCCACTTGTCGTTGGCGTCGAACCAACTCAGCGCGATCTGGGTCTGCCCGGTGGCGGCGTTGCCCTTGACCCAGACCTCGCCGTGCCACTTCTGGGCCGACTGCACCGGCGTGATCGGGGCGACCCGGATCGACGGGGCGCCGGACGGGTCCTTGCTCGTCCGCGTGAAGGTGATCGACCACTTGCCGCTGTGCGCCGCCGACGTGGTCCGCACGCCGATGCCGAGGTCGGGCAGGTACGCCGACCACGCGCTCGCGGCGGCCGTCAGCTCGAAGCTCGGGTCGAGCAGGTCGGCCGGCAGCGCGGTCCCGGTCCACTCGGCCTTGACCACCGCGGCGGCGGGCTTGGCCGAGCCGTCGGTGTGGTAGAGCCCGTAGTTGTACTGGGCCGGCAACTGCGACACCTGCGAGCTCGGGATGGCGGTGCTGGTGAAGTCGTACAGCGTCCACGGCGCGACCGAGCCGACGCCGGCGACCTTGGCCGCCTCGAACACCCGGGCCAGGAACGCGGCCTGCTCGCCCTCGGTGTTCTGCAGCGTGTTCAGTCCGACCTCGCCGAGCACGACCGGTGCCGGGGCGACCGCGGCCTGGGCCTTCTTGATGTTGGCGAGCGCCCGTTCCGAGTTGCCGTAGAAGTGGAAGTCGTAGAAGTCCAGCGGGGTCGCCGCCAGCACCGACTTGATCTTCGCCATGCCGGTGGCTCCGGACGTGCCGTCGACCGAGAAGGTCAGCGGCATCGTCGGTGCGATCGACCGGATCGCCGGGACGATCTTCTTGGCCCAGGCCGCGCCAGTCGCGGCGGTGGCGTCGAACTCGTTCTTCACCTCGACCGAGATGACCCGCTTGTCGTCCTTGTAGGGGGTCAGCACGGCGCGTGCCCAGGCGGTGCTGCCGGCGACGTCGGAGTAGCCGTCCCACCAGTCGAAGAGCGTGAACTTGACCGTCATGTTGTGCGCGGCGGCCATGGCCACGAACTGGCTGAGCCGGTCCAGGTACGTCGCGGTCGGCGTCGGGTAGCCCATCGTGGTCGGGAACAGGATCGCCCGGACGTTGTTCGCGCCGAGCGTCTGCGCCTTGGCCAGGTCGGTGTTGATCTGGGTCGCGTTGAAGTTGGTCCACATCTTCGACCAGCCCGCGGTGTCCGGGTAGTAGTTCAGGGTCTTGGCCACCTTGACCGCGGCCATCCGGGAAGCCAGCGTCGGGGCGGTGTCAGCGGCCGCCTTCACCACGGTGGTCCTGGCGGCGGTCGTGGTCTTGGCGGTGGTCTTGGTGGCTGTCTTGGCGGCCTTGGCCAGGGCGGGGGTGGCCGGGACGGCGAGACCGAGCAGGAGCGAAGAGGCAATCACGGCGGCGCGGCGGCGGGAGCGGGTCACGGAGGGGTTGTCCTTCACTCAAGAAAATCTTCTGTACCGGGGACGGCCCTCCTTTTCGGCGGCTGGGCGCCGAGTTCGTCGAGATCTCTGATTGCATTGCGGGTGCGAAACGAGAGTTGCTTGGTTCGGCGATCAGACAGCGGGGTACGACCGCGGCGTAAACACCCGGGTCGAACCGTCCGGCCGACTCGCGACGCGAGTCTGCGAGGACCCCACGATCAGCAGGCAACGCATGTCGACCGTGGCCGGGTCGAGCCCGCCCAGCGTGGTCACCCGGACCGACTCGGCCGGCCCGCCGACGTCCCGGCCGACGATCACCGGGGTCTCCACCGCCCGGTGCTCCAGCAGTAGCCGGCGGGCCCGGACCAACTGCTCGGTGCGGCTCTTCGAGGCCGGGTTGTAGATCGCGATGACCAGGTCGGCGCCGGCCGCCGCGGCCAGCCGGGACTCGATCACCGGCCAGGGCTTGAGCCGGTCGGAGAGCGACATGACGCAGAAGTCGTGGCCCAGCGGCGCCCCGGCCCGGCTCGCCACGGCCTGGGCGGCGGTCAGCCCGGGCAGGACGCGTACCTCGACGTCCTTCCACTGCGGGTCATCGGCCACCTCGAGCACGGCGGCGGCCATCGCGAACACGCCCGGGTCGCCCGACGACACGACGGCCACGCGGCGCCCCCGCTTGGCCAGGTCGAGGGCGAAGGCGGCCCGCTCGGCCTCGACCCGGTTGTCGCTGGCGTGCTTGACCTGGCCGGCTCCGGCTTCCACCCGGGCGAGGTAGGTCGTGTAGCCGACCAGGTCGTCGGCTTCCCGCAGCGCGTCGCGGGCTTCCGGGGTGAGCCAGCGCGGGTCGCCGGGCCCGAGGCCGACGACGGTGACCTCGCCTGCCTGGTCGGGCCCGGCGCCGGACGGCCGCTTGTCGAGGGCCGCCGCCCGCGACGGCAGCATCGCCAGCGAGAAATAGGGCACGCTGTCGGCGTCCACATCGGACAATCGGGCGATCCGCTGCCGATCGGTGGTGGCCCGCTCGACATACCAGGCGTCATCCAGCCGGCCGGCCCGGGTCAACGCCTCGCGCACCCCGTCGAACGTGCGCCCCAGCTTCATGACCGCCGCCGAGTCGGTCGATGCCAGCCGCTCGGCCAGCTCGGCCGGGGGCAGCGTGCCCGGCAGCACGGTCAGCACCTCGTCGCGCTCCATCAGCGGCCGCCCGAGCACCGCCGAGGCCGCGCTCACCGAGGTCACGCCGGGCACGACGGTCGTCTCGTACCGGTCGGCCAGTCGCTTGTGCATGTGCATGTAGGAGCCGTAGAAGAACGGGTCACCCTCGGCCAGCACCACCACGTCGCGCCCGGCGTCCAGGTGCGCCGCCAGCCGGGCCGCCGACTCGGCGTAGAACTCGTCGATCGCGCCCTGGTAGCCGCCCGGATGGTCGGTCCCCTCGGTCGTGACCGGATAGATCAGCGCCTCCTCGATCTGCCCCGGCCGCAGATAGGCCTCGGCGATCGCCCGCGCGTTGCTCCGCCCGTGCCGCGCCGAGTGATAGGCCACCACCTGCGCCTCACCGATCAGCCGCGCCGCCTTCACGGTGACCAGCTCCGGGTCACCCGGACCCACCCCGACCCCGAACAGCCGCCCAGCCATGGTGCTCCTACTCTGCGTCACTCGGCTTCAGAGGCCAGCGCGTTGACCGCGGCGGCCGTGATGGCGCTGCCGCCGCGGCGGCCCCGCACGATCAGATATTCCAGGTCGGACGCGGCCAGCGCGTCCTTCGACTCGGCCGCCCCGATGAACCCCACCGGAATGCCGAGCACCGCGGCCGGCCGAGGCGCCCCCGCGGCGACCATCTCGAGCAGCCGGAACAGCGCGGTCGGCGCGTTCCCGATCGCCACCACAGAATTTTCCAGACGGTCGCCCCAGAGATCGAGCGCCGCCGCGCTCCGGGTCGTGCCCAGCCGTGCGGCCAACTCGGGCACCCGCCGGTCACGCAGGGTGCAGACGACCTCATTGCCGGCCGGTAGCCGCCGGCGGGTGACGCCGGCCGCCACCATCTCGGCGTCGCACAGCACCGGCGCACCGTCATTGAGCGCCTTCCGGGCGGCGGCGGCCACGTCCGGGCTGTATCCGATGTCGTGGACCAGGTCGACCATCCCGCAGGCGTGGATCATCCGCACGGCGACCCGAGCGACATCCCCGGGCAGCCCACTCAGGTCAGCCTCGGCCCGAATGGTGGCGAACGACCGCCGATAGATCTCCGCGCCGTCCTTCTCGTACTCCATCAGGCCCTCCTCGCCCCCGTACTCCATCAGGCCCTCCTCGCCGCCACGACCTCGCCGAGGTCGCCTTCCACCGGCTCCCCGTCCACCAGGTAGCCGACCCCGGTCGCCTCCACCCGCACGTGCGCCGCCGCCGGCGACCCGCACCCGCGCTCACACCCGACCCAGTGCACCGGCCGCCCGACCACGAACCGCGCCGCCGCTTCCGCATCCGCCCGCACGTCGGCGAGCGCCTTCCCACACCCGGGCCGGCCCGCACAGGTAGTAACGCCGACCCACTTCGAGTCACCCTCGGTAACGAGCCCGGCGTCTCGCAGCGCAACCACCCATCGATCCGCCGCCTCCGGCGCCAGATCCAGCACCACAACCCCACCCCAGGGGGCCACGGCCAGTCGCTCCGCTTGCGCCAGAACCTCCAGCTGTACGCCGGTGAGCCGCCCCAAAGGCACCAGCGTCCCCACCGCCGCCTGCTCCGATCCGGGCTGCGGCAGCTTCCCGACAAGAGGTTCCGCGCCCGGCTCGCGGAGGCTCAGCTCCGCCGTCGGCTGCGTCCCAGGCATTCGGGCTGCGCCGGGTTCTGCCGTCGGCTGTGTCGCGGGCGGTCGAGCCGCGCCGAGCTCCGCCTCCGGCCGTGCCCCGGCCAATCGGGCCGCGATCAGCTCGGGGCCGCCCGGAATCTCCCGCAACCGCCATGGCCTCGGTTCCCGCCCGCCGCGCTCGGCGAGGAACCCCCGCGCGGCGCCCAACATCGTCCCGACGACCCGTCCCGTCGGCACCCGCACGCCGACATCGCTTCCGCCCAGCAGGACGGCCCACTCATCGCCGGCCCGGATCGCAGCGACATCGGCCGCGAGCGGGGTCCGCCCGACCGCGAACAGGAAGCGCCCCGGAAGCGCGGCGAGCGCGTCGTCGGCGCAGAGCCCCCGGTCGAGCGCCTCGACCAGGCGACGCGTCTGCACGTCCGCGAGCGGCGGGGCGGCGATGTTCCGTACGGTCTCGTGCGCGAGGGAGGGCAGCAGCCCGGCCCCGGCGAGCCGGTCGGCCAGCTCGCTCGGGTCGGCCCGCAGCGCCCGAAGCTGGATGTTGGCCCGCGACGTCAGCTCGAGAGCGCCGTCCCCGTGCTGCTCAGCGACGTCGGCCAGGACCCGCAGCTGCCGGCCCGTGAGCATCCCGCCGGGCAGCCGGACCCGGGCGAGCGGCCCGTCGGCGGCGGCATGCAACCGCAGCGCACCGGGGCACGCATCGTCGGCGGTCTGACGTCGGGTGGGCACGACAGCCGATACTACGGTCGTCCCTCGCCCAGCTCGCATGCTCGGGTTGTCATCGTCACAGGCCGCCCTTGGTTGCGCCCGGCGCGGCCCCGCCCTGGACGAGTTGGCCGATCAGGCGGACAGTCTGCGTTCACCATGCGGCGGAAGCGCAAGTCGGCGCCGTCGGGAAGCTCACAACCGGGGCGCCGGCTTGACGGCGGGTTGCGGGGGCCGGGAGGCTGAGGGTCTACGAGCGGCGACGCCGCGGAGGAAGCCGGTGTGAGTCCGGCGCGGTCCCGCCACTGTCACCAGGGATGATGAGCCTGGGAGCCAGGAACTCCGGTCGCCGGTCCCTTCGAACCGGGGCGCGGACCCCTGAGGAGAATGCGTGTTCCTTCTGCTGTCGACCTCCGACACCGATCTGCTCAGCGCCCGGGCGGCGCAGAAACCCTGGCGCCTGGCCAACCCGGCCCGTACCGATGTCGCCGGCCTGGAGAAGCTGCTCGACGGCGTCGATCTCGTCGTCGTCCGCATCCTCGGCGGCAAAAGGGCCTGGGAGGAGGGCATCGACGCGCTCCTGGCCGGGCCCGTGCCGGTCGTCGTGCTGGGCGGTGAGCAGGCGCCCGACGCCGACCTGATGAAGCTGTCGACGGTGCCCGCCGGGGTGGCTGCCGAGGCGCATGCCTACCTGGCGTTCGGCGGTGCCGGCAACCTGGCCGCGCTGCACGACTTCCTCTCCGACACCGTGCTGCTCACCGGTCACGGGTTCGCCGCCCCCGCGGAGAGCCCGGAGTGGGGAATCCTCGAGCGCCAGGCGAAGGACCAGCAAGGCCCGACGGTCGCGATCCTCTACTACCGGGCCCACCACATGGCCGGCAACACCGCCTTCGTCGAAACCCTCTGCCAGGCGATCGAGGCCAAGGGGGCTCGGCCCCGGCCGATCTTCACGGCCTCCCTGCGTACGGCGTCGGAAGCGCTGCTCGCGGAATTGCGTGAGGCCGACGCCCTGGTCGTGACCGTCCTGGCGGCCGGTGGCACCAAGCCGGCGACCGTCGGCGCCGGAGGCGACGACGAGGCCTGGGACGTCGGCGTGCTCGCCGATCTTGATGTGCCGATCCTGCAGGGGCTGTGTCTGACCAGCTCGCGGGCGTCCTGGGCGGCGAGTGACGACGGGCTGAGCCCGCTCGACGCGGCGACGCAGGTGGCGATCCCGGAGTTCGACGGGCGGATCATCACCGTGCCGTTCTCGTTCAAGGAGATCGATCCCGACGGGCTGTCCGTGTACGTCGCCGACCCGGAGCGGTCCGACCGGGTGGCCGGCATCGCGACCGCGCACGCCCGGCTGCGGCACATCCCGCCGGCCGACCGCAAGATCGTGTTGATGCTGTCGGCCTATCCGACCAAGCACTCCCGGATCGGCAACGCGGTCGGCCTCGACACGCCGGCCTCGACGGTCGCCCTCATCGAGGCGCTGCGGGGGCGCGGCTACCGGACCGGGTCGTTCGGCGACTACGACGGCGACGGGCTGATCCACGCGCTGATCGCGGCGGGCGGGCAGGACCCGGACTGGCTGACCGAGGACCAGCTCGCCGAGAACAAGGTGCGCATCAGCGGTGCCCGTTATGCCGCCTGGTTCGCGACGCTGCCGGAGGATCTGAGGGCGAGCATCGAGCGGCACTGGGGGCCGCCGCCGGGCGAGCTGTACGTGGACAACGGCGACATCGTGCTGGCCGCGCTCCGCGACGAGAACGTGGTCGTGATGGTCCAGCCGCCGCGCGGGTTCGGCGCCAACCCGGTCGCCATCTACCACGACCCCGACCTGCCGCCGAGCCACCACTACCTGGCCGCCTACCGCTGGCTGGCCGACGACTTCGGCGCCCACGCGGTCGTGCACGTCGGCAAGCACGGCAACCTGGAGTGGCTGCCGGGCAAGAACGTCGGCATGTCGGCCTCGGACGGCGCCGACGCGGCCCTCGGCGACCTGCCGCTGATCTATCCGTTCCTGGTCAACGACCCGGGGGAGGGCACGCAGGCCAAGCGCCGGGCGCACGCCACGCTGATCGACCATCTCATCCCGCCGATGGCGCGGGCCGAGTCGTACGGGGACATCGCCCGCCTGGAGCAACTGCTGGACGAGCACGCCTCGATCGCCACGCTCGACCCGGCCAAGCTGCCGGCCATCCGGGCCCAGATCTGGACGCTGATCCAGGCCGCCCGGATGGATCACGACCTGGGTCTGGCGAGCCGGCCCGGCGACGAGGATTTCGACGAGTTCGTCCTGCACGTGGACGGCTGGCTCTGCGAGATCAAGGACGCGCAGATCCGCGACGGGCTGCACATCCTCGGGGCGGCGCCGGCCGGCGAGGCCCGGATCAACCTGGTGCTGGCGATGTTGCGGGCCCGGCAGATGTGGGCGGGGAACGTGGCCGCGCTGCCCGGTCTGCGGGAGGCGCTGGGTCTCGCCGAGGACGCGTCCACCGCTGAGACGGACGCGGTCGAGAAGCAGGCGCGCGCCCTGGTCGCCGCCATGGAGACGGCCGGCTGGCCGACCGACCCCGAGGCGATCGCCGCCCTTCGACCCGAGGCGGAGGCTGAGGCGGAGGCGCAGGCGGATGCGGATGCGAACGCTGAGGCTGATGCTGAGGCGGATGCGGTCGAGGTGACGCCCGAGGTCCGACGGATCCTCGAGTTCGCGGCGACGGAGATCGTCCCGCGACTCGACCGCACCACGGACGAGATCACGAACACGCTGCACGCCCTGGACGGCGGCTACGTCCCGGCCGGGCCGAGCGGATCGCCCCTCCGTGGCCTGATCAACGTGCTCCCGACCGGCCGCAACTTCTACTCCGTCGACCCCAAGGCGATCCCGAGCGCCCTGGCCTGGGAGACCGGCCAGGCGATGGCCGAGTCGCTGCTCGCGCGCTACCGGGCCGACTACGGCGACTGGCCGAAGTCGGTCGGCCTGTCGGCCTGGGGGACGAGCGCGATGCGTACGGCCGGCGACGACATCGCCGAGATCCTGGCGCTGATCGGTGTACGCCCGATCTGGGACCAGGCGTCCCGCCGGGTCAGCGGGCTCGAGATCATCACCCCGGACGAGCTGGACCGCCCCCGCATCGACGTGACGGTGCGCATCTCGGGCTTCTTCCGCGACGCGTTCCCGCACGTCGTGGCCATGCTCGACGACGCGTTCCGGATGGTCGCCGAGCTCGACGAGCCGCTCGATACCAACTTCGTGAAGGCGCACGCCGAGCAGGACCGCGAGCGGCACGGCGACTGGCGGCGGGCCACCACCCGCATCTTCGGGTCGCGGCCGGGGGCGTACGGCGCCGGCATCCTCCCGCTGATCGACAGCCGGAACTGGCGCGACGACGCCGATCTGGCCGAGGTGTACGCGGTCTGGGGCGGCTTCGCGTACGGCCGGGGCCTCGACGGTGTGCCCGCCCGGCCGGACATGGAGAACGCGTACCGGCGGATCGAGGTCGCGGCCAAGAACATCGACACCCGCGAGCACGACATCGCCGACTCGGACGACTACTTCCAGTACCACGGCGGCATGATCGCCACGGTGCGGGCGCTGACCGGCAAGGCTCCGGCCGCGTACGTCGGTGACTCCACCAACCCGGACAACGCGCGTACCCGCAGCCTGACCGAGGAGACCGCCCGGATCTTCCGGGCCCGGGTGGTGAACCCGCGCTGGATCGCCGCCATGCGGCGGCACGGCTACAAGGGCGCCTTCGAGCTGGCCGCCACGGTCGATTACCTGTTCGGCTTCGACGCGACCGCCGGCGTGGTCACCGACTGGATGTACGAGCAGCTGGCCGCCAGCTACGTGCTCGACCCGGAGAACCGTAAGTTCATGACCGCCTCCAACCCGTGGGCCCTGCACGGCATCACCGAACGTCTGCTCGAGGCCGCCGACCGCAAGCTCTGGTCGGCGCCCGAGCCCGAGACCCTGACCGCCCTCCAGGAGATCTATCTGGCTACCGAGGGTGATCTCGAGGAGGGATAGTCCGCATGCTGATCAGCTTTGGCGCGCCGGTCTCCGGGGCGTGGGGAGAGCCGGGTGCGCTCGGGCAGTTCGCCCAGCGGGCCGAGGAGCTCGGTTATCACGGGCTGTGGGCGTTCCAGCGGCTGCTCGTCGGGGCCGATCAGCAGCTGGGGCCGGAATATCAGAGCGTGCTCGACCCGCTGCTGGCCCTGAGCTATGCGGCCGCGCTGACCAGCCGGATCCGGCTCGGCGTGGCGGTGATCAACCTGCCCTATCTGGCGCCGGCGTACCTGGCCAAACAGGCCTCGACGCTGGACGTGCTGTCGCACGGGCGAGCCGAGATCGGGCTCGGCACCGGCTGGTCGGAGCCGGAGTTCCGGGCCACTGGGTCGGACCCGGCGCCGCGCGGCCGGCGCACCGAGGAGTACCTGGCTGTCCTCAGATCACTCTTCGTCGACGAGACGGCGTCGTTCGAGGGCCAGATCTACTCGCTGCCGCCGAGCCGGATGGCACCGCGGCCGGTGCAGGCGGGCGGGCCGCCGATCCTGCTCGGCGGGACGGCCGACGCGGCGCTGCGCCGGGCCGGCCGGATCGCGGCCGGCTGGGTCAGCAGCAGCCGGGCCCGCCTGGCCGACATCGAACGCGGCGCGCAGGTGGTGCGCCGGGCGGCCGAGGAGGCGGGCCGCGACCCGGACGAGGTGCGCATCGTCGTGCGCGGTGTGGTCCGGGCCGGCGTCCGGGACGACCGGTTTCCGCTCTCCGGTGACTGGGAGCAGATCCGGGCCGGCGCCCGGCTGTACGCCGAGGCCGGCGTGACCGAGCTGTTCTACGACCTGAACTGGGATCCGCTGGTCGGCGGCCCGGCGGCCGATCCGGGCGCAGCTGCCGATCGGGCCGAGGAGATCGTCACGGCCCTGGCCCCGGAGGTCTGAGGCCGCTACTGTCCGCCGATCGGGTGAACCCCTGCTCGGAACCGAGCGTAACTGCGGCAGGGCATCGTTCGGCGTGGTAACGCAGAGAACGCACGGTAGGCAAAGACCGTCACCGAAGCGTCGTGGTCTATACGACGGCTCCCGTGGCGAATGGTTCAAAATGGTGACCCAGTTGTTATCGGAATGGGCCGCTCGGCTCGTCGTACCCCTATTTTGGGGGTCGTCATATCGTCTGGGTCATATCAGATCCGACGGCCGAGGGCGCCTCCGGCCGTTGATACCGCCCGCGTGGCGGCGTGTGACCGAAGATCTTCCGCCCGAGAGCCGTGCCGGCCGGATGAACTGACGGTTTGGGGTCCCCAAGATCGACATGATGGGGGAACAAGGACGAAACAGCAGGGTCTGTTCGAGCCGACGTGTCTTTGATAACTTTGCGCAACAGTACGATTGCCCTTTGGGTTTCCAAATCGGACAAACTTCATCCGGTAACCCGTCGTTAAGGGCGTTTTATGTCGACGAGTGAGAGTTCGTGCCTCACTGGAGGTGGTCAGATGTGACGGGGTTCATCATCGATTTTCAGCGGGCCGTTATTCATTCGATGCGTCAACTCATTTCCTACGACCGAGTTCCGGACTACGTTCCCAACCGCAGCATCCGAATTCCTCTCACGCCGAAGGTGTGCGAGGAGGCTGTTG
>DASWRZ010000136.1:0-9566 GCA_036402935.1 Actinoplanes sp. | reverse complement strand
GCCAGCGGGGTACGGACGCACACGAGGACGGTACGCACAGTGATCCTCCTTCTCTCTCAGAGGAGATCACGCGAGGGCCGCAGCATTACGCGCTTTAGATGGAAAAAATGGGAAAGATCGGTATGAGTTGCTTGCCCGATGCCATGCGGTTGCCGAAGACATCGAGATGTTGCGTGTGAGCCGGGGATCACCGGGGTAACACCGCGGCAGGCCTGTGCAAGGCCCCTCATGACGACACACCGCGGTGCCGCGCGGGAGGAGGGTGTTTGATGTCGAACGTTCGCAGACTGCCCGGGCCCATCGCCGACCTGTGGGACTGGCAGCGACTCGGCCTCTGCCGGGGCCGGGACAGCGCCCAGTTCTTCCACCCCGACGGCGAGCGCGGATCGTCCCGCAACCGCCGCGAGGCCAAAGCCAAGTCGGTGTGCGGCGCCTGCCCGGTCCGGGCGGAGTGCGCCGCGCACGCCCTGGCCGTCCGCGAACCGTACGGGGTCTGGGGAGGTTTCAGCGAAGCGGAGCGGCTGCGGCTGCTCGCCGTCGGCTGGGAGGACCTCGCCGACCGTTCTCACGGACGTGTTGACCTTGCTCGACTCGAAGCTCGTCTCGGCCGGCCCCACAAGTCGGCCGTGCCGGCACAACGGCAGGCACCGGCCGCCTGACGCCGACTATCGCGTGGCACTACACAGCTGACGGCACGGTCCCCGTTCGGGGGTCGTGCCGAGTTGTTAGGCGGCTCTTCAACAACCGCATCGGCTGACATACAAACCACCGTATGAGCGACTTGCGTAATCCCGACGGACCGCTAGTGCGGCCTTCAACTAATCGACCTGGACCTGGATCGTGTGCCATCCACTGGCCCCGTCGGGCGCCGGATCGGCCGGTTCACTGGTCTGAACTTTTCCCGTGGCGTCGGTCGCCCGAACTCGCACAGTATGGTTCCCGCGGGTCGCCGGCCAGGGAAAACTCCACTCCCGCCAGGTATCGCTGGACACCGTCGCGGCCAGGGTCGCCGGCTGCCAGGGGCCGTCGCCGATCTGCACCTCGACCTTGCTGATCCCCCGGTGCTGGGCCCACGCCACGCCAGCTACCACGACCGTGCCGGCCTTGCGCTTGGCACCGTCGTGAGGGGTGTCGATGCGCGACTCGGTTTTGATCGGCGCCTGCTGCGACCAGCCCCGCGGCACCCAGTAGGCGTCGAAGTCGGAGAACCGCGACAACTCGATCTCGGTGATCCACTTGCACGCGCTGACGTACCCGTACAGGCCGGGAACCACCATCCGCACCGGAAAGCCGTGCTGGATCGGCAGCGGCTGCCCGTTCATGCCGACCGAGAGCAGGGCATCCCGCCCGTCCATCAGCGCCGCGGTCGGCGACCCGCAGGTCCAGCCGTCCACCGAACGCTGGATCACCTGATCGGCGCCGGGCAGCGGACCGGCCTCCTCGAGCAGCGCCTTGATCGGCGTGCCGAGCCAGAGCGCGTTGCCCACAAGATCGCCGCCCACCTCATTGGACACGCAGGTCAGCGTCACGTACCGCTCGATCATCGGGCGCTGCAGCAGCTGCTCCCAGGTGATCGTGATCGGGTTGCGGACCATCCCGTGAATGGTCAACTGCCAGCTCGAAGGATCCACCTGAGGTGGATAGAGCGCGGTGTCGATCCGATAGAAGTCATTGTTGGGCACGACATAGGGCGACGCGCCGGGCACCTGCACTCCCGCCGGCAGCGTCGGCGCGGGCTCCCGGGACACGGGCAGCTTGACCGCGTTCCGCGCCTCGGTCACCGCCTGCCGCGAGGTCAGGAACCGCCCGGCGAAGCCGCTGGCCGCGGCCACGCCGGCCGCGATGGCCACAGCTTTGAGAAACCGGCGGCGGCTTTCCAGCACGTACGCGTAGTCGCGCGCGCCGACCGTGCCCGTTTTGTCCCCGTCGGCGGCCACCCCCCGCCTCCCCCGCCCCGGTACTGGGTGGGGACGAGTAGAACGCTCGGGTACGACAACTTTCGCCTCGCTGTCCACAGCCGGCGCCTCGGCGACCACCGCCACCGGCTGCGGCTCAGCGGCGTCCTCGGCCACGCCGAGCAGATAGCGCAGCACCGGAACGGCCAGCCCGGCCCCGACCAGCGACGGCAGGGCGGCCAGCGCCGACGCGTCGTGCCGGGTCATCGCGGCCACGACGCCGACCAGCCCGAACACCGCGACCCCGCCCAGCGCCACCCGCCAGTGCCGCCGGGCGATCAGCCCGACCACGAACGCGTACGCCGCCAGCAGGATCGCCGTCCCGGTGATCAGGGCGGTCTTGTCGTGCACGCCGAAGACCTGCACCCCGAAGTCCTTGACCGGCCCGGGAACGTTGTCGACGACCACCCCGCCCACCGCGAGCAACGGCGCCGACAGCGGCCCGGTGAGAACCGCAACGATCTCGGCCACTCCGAGGGCGACCGCGGCGGCCGCCACTCCGGCGAACCCGGCGCGCAGGGAAGATTTCACGACTCCATCGTCCCGCGACCCGGCATGATCGACGACGACCGCAAGGACTCCGTAAGAAAGCTCGCAGCTAGGGTCTCGGCTCAGCCGAGCAGAGGGTCTTCGAGGAGGTGCTCGAAGGCGAGCTCGGCCGCGCCGATCAGGGCCGCGTCGGGGCCGAGCTCGGGCGTACGCAGGCGGATGTGCTCGCGGCACGCCGGCAGCGCGATCGCGTTGAGCCGGCTGCGGATCTGCGCGGCGGCGACCAGGTAGATATCGCGCAGCGTCCCCCCGAAGATCACCGCCTCCGGGTTGAAGATGTTGACCAGGTTGCCGACGCCGAAGCCTATCCACTCGCCGACCTGGCGCACCGCGAACTGGGCCTGACTGTCCCCGCGCATCGCCGCCTCGACGACGTCGAGCACCGCGTCACGGCCGCTCTGGTCGGCCCGCCCGGCGTACTTGAGCAGCGCCGCCTCGCCGATCTCGGTCTCCCAGCAGCCGCGCGACCCGCAGCTGCACTCCCGCCCGTACGGGTTGACGACCATGTGGCCGACCTCCCCGCCGTACCCTCCGTGGCCGGACACCCGGCGGCCGTCGGCGATGATGCCGGCGCCGACCCCGACGTCGCCGTAGAGGTAGATGACGTTGTCGCAGCCGATCGCCGCGCCCCGGGCGTGCTCGACCAGGGCCGACACGTCGGCGTGGTTGGCGACCGTGAGCGGGCCGAGGTCGCCCAGTTCGGTGCGCAGCGCGGCACCCACCGGCTCCTCGACCCAGCCGATCGTCGGCGCCAGGCGGACCACGCCGTCCGCCCGCCGCACCATGCCGGCGACGGCCACGCCGGTGCCCACGTAGCGACTGTCGTCCGGCGCTTCCCGGCGCAACTCGTGGACGAACTTGGCCAGCGGCTCCACCGCGTCGAGCACCTGCATGCCGCGCGGCCGGGCGGCCTCCCGGCGGTCGAGGATCCGGCCGCCGAGGCCGACCCGGGCCGCCCGCAGCCGGTCGACCTCGATGCTCAGCGCGTACGCGAACACCTTGGACGACTCGGGCCGGACGACCAGTGACGGTCGCCCGGCCCGGCCGGTCTCGCGTGGTGCCGCCTCGCTGACCAGCCCGGCGGTGGTCAGCTCGGCGGTGAGGGCCCCGATGGTGCTCCGGTTGAGCCCGAGCCGGGTGGTGAGTTCCGCCCGGGACGTCGCCCCGTGCACGTGCACATAGCGGAGCAGGGTCCCGAGGTTGTGCCGGCGAATCTCCTCCTGGCTGGGGCCGGCCCGCATCAGCGCGCTGCCCCCACACCCGGGTCGGAGTTGTTCATCGGTTGCCGGTGGCAGCCGCCCTGCGGCGCGACAGCGCGTCGACACTGGCCGCGACCAGGAGGATGACGCCGGTGACGACGTACCGCACGCCGTCGGAGAACTCGAGCAGGATCATGCCGTTGTTGATCACCGCGATCACGAAGCCACCGACCACCGCGTGAACGATCTTGCCCTTGCCGCCGAAGAGGCTGGTGCCGCCGATGACGGCCGCGGCCACGGCGTAGAGCAGGACGTTGGATCCACCGGTGTTCGGGTCGACCGAGGCCGCCCGGCTGACCTGGATGATGCCGCCGACCGCCGCCATGAACGAGCCGAGCACGAAGACCGAGATGCGGATCCGGTCGACCGGGATACCGGCCCGGCGGGCCGCCTCGGTGTTGCCACCGACCGCGTAGATGTGGCGGCCGTAGGAGGTACGGCCGAGGATGAACGTCCACAGCACGTAGAAGAACCCGATGATCGGCACGACGATCGGCACGCCCTTGAGCGAGTTGATCGCCGGGTTGATCGCACGCTCCTGGGTCAGCAGCGCGGTGAAGATGATCGTCACGACCGTCAGTCCGACGATCCGCATGGCGATGATGCCCCACGGGTCGGCGACCAGGCCGCGCGAGATCCGGGTGCGGGCGTTGTTGAGCTGCACCGCCGCGAAGGCGAGGATGATCACCGCAGCGAGGATCCAGCTCCAGGTCACCGACAGGTTGTTGTTGTTCAGCCCGACCGTGAACTTGTCCCGCACCGTGATGTTGGTGCCGCCCTTGACGAGCAGCAGCAGGACGCCCTGGAAACCGAGGAAGCCGGCCAGCGTCACGACGAAGGACGGGATGCCGACCTTCGCGACCAGGAAACCGAGCAGGAAACCGATCACCAGGCCGGTGACCAGCGCCGCCGGGATCGCCGCGTAGGCGGGCACGTTGTGGTTGGTCAGCAGCACGGCCATCACCGCGCCGGCCACACCACTGGCGTAACCGGCCGACAGGTCGATCTCGCCCAGCAACAGGACGAAAACCAGGCCCATGGCGATGAAGATGCCCGACGCGCCCTGGTTGAACAGGTTCGCGATGTTCAGGGTGCTGGTGAACGTGTCGGTGGTGACGGCGAAGATGACACAGAGCAGGACCAGGCCGAGAACGGCCGGGAGACTGCCCAGGTCACCGCCGCGGACGCGGCCGAAGTAGTCGCGGATGTGGCTCTGGACGGTCGGCTTGACGACCCTGACGCCACCCACGGTGGTCGTCGTGGTTGTGGTGCTCACTGGTCGCCTCCGGGCGTGATGTCGATGGCCGCCTCGGCCGGCTTCTCCGGGGGTAGGCCGATGTTGCCGCTGCGACCGGCGGTGATCAGCTCGACAATCTGGGAGTGAGTCACGTCCGTGGTCTTGACCTGGGCCGCCAGCCGGCCGAGGTACAGCGCGGCGATGCGGTCGGAGACCGCGAAGACGTCGTTCATGTTGTGCGAGATCAGCACGACGCCGAGGCCGTTGTCCGCGAGCCGGCGGACCAGCTCGAGCACCTGGGCGGTCTGCGCGACACCGAGGGCGGCGGTCGGCTCGTCGAGGATGACCACCCTCGAGTTCCAGAGCACGGCCTTGGCGATCGCCACGGTCTGCCGCTGGCCGCCGGAGAGGCTGGCCACCAGCTGGCGCAGCGACTTCACGGTGCGGACCGAGAGGCTGGCCAGGGTGTCCCCGGCCATCTGCTCCATCGTCGGCTCGTCGAGGACGATGCCGCGGGTCTTCTCACGGCCGAGGAACATGTTCTGGACGATGTCCAGGTTGTCGCAGAGGGCGAGGTCCTGGTAGACGACCTCGATGCCCAGCGCGGAGGCGTCACGTGGGGTGTGGATGGCGACCTGGTTGCCGTCGAAGGTAACCGAGCCCGAGTCGATGCTGTAGATACCGCTGATGCACTTGACCAGCGTCGACTTGCCGGCGCCGTTGTCGCCGACGAGGGCAGTGACCTCGCCGGGATAGACGCTGAGGGCGACGTCGTGCAGAACCTGCACGGGACCGAAACTTTTGTCGATCCCGCGAAGCTCCAAGAGAGGTGTCGCGGCCACGGATGGATCTCCTTCGCTAAGTGACCGGGGTCGTCGTCGTGGCTCCGCCACAGGCGAGAGGGGGGTGGTGCCGACCCAACTCCGGCGCCGCCCACACCCGGTGGGCGTGAGCGGCGCCGTTGTCAGCCGTGTTTCGGGACTAGCCCGCCACTGGAGGTCAGCTGATGCCCGCGGCCGTGCAGGCCTTGGCCAGCGCCGGGATGCAGATGGCGTCCTTGGTGACGAAGCCGTCCGCGATGACGTCCTTGACGTTCGTCTTGGTGATCGCCTCCGGGTCCAGCAGAACCGACGGGATGGTCGCCTTGGTCTGCGGGTCGGTGGTGGTGCCGGTCGCCGTGGTCGGCTTCTCACCCTTGGCGAGCGAGATCGCCAGGGCGGAGGCCGCGTCGGCCTCCTTCTTGATCGCCTTGTAGACCGTCATGCACTGGTCGCCGGCGAGGATGTTCTGCAGACCCTGGACGGTCGCGTCCTGGCCGGTGACCGGGACCTGGCCGTTCAGGTGCTGCTTCTTGAGCACCTCGATGACCGCGTTGCCGAGACCGTCGTTGGCGGCCAGCACACCCTTGATCTTGTTGTTCTGGGTGAGCATCTGCTCGAAGTAGGTGCCACCGGTGGCGTTGTCCCAGTCCGGAACCGAACGGTTCGGGCCCTTGACGAGGGTGCCGTCGGCGTACTTCGGGGCGAGGACACCGTCGTAACCCTGGGCGAACAGGGTCGCGTTGTTGTCGGTGGGCGAGCCGTTGAGCTCCGCCACGACCGGCTTGACGGCCTTGTCGGCGGTCAGGCAGTCGAGGAGGCCCTGGCCCTGCAGCTGGCCGACCTTCACGTTGTCGAACGACACGTAGTAGTTGGCGCCGCCGCCGAGGGTCAGGCGGTCGTAGTCGATGGTGGCGATACCCGCCTGCTTGGCCTTGGCGAGCACGGCCGCACCGGTGCCGGAGTCCAGGTTCACGGTGATGAGGACCTTGACGCCCTCGGAGATCATGCTGTCCGCAATGGTCTGGAACTGCTGCTTGTCACCCTGCGCGTTCTGCATGTCGTAGGTGACGCCGGCCGCGTCGAACGCCGCCTTCAGGTACTTCGGGTCGTCCGTGCCCCACCGCTGCGAGCTCTTGGTGTCCGGCAGGATGATGCCGACCTGCTTGCCACTCGCCTTCGAGCCGCTGCCGCTGCCGGAATCGGTGCTCTTGTCCTTGCCACAAGCGGCCATGCCGCCGGTGGCGAGCAAGCCGACCGCGGCAAGGGCGAACAATCCCTTACGCATTCTCGTGTGTCCTTTCGGGTAAATCCGGGCCTTCGATCGGATTCGATGTTGTGCGCTGCCGGGAGTGTCACTCCCCGTGCCGCGGTTCAGATCAGGAGCTAGTTTGTTGTGCCCGGCAACGTATTCCTGTCGCCGCCCGTCGCACAAGCTGTGTTGCCGGGCGAAGTCGTAACCGGGCATAACAATCCGGCAACACGGCCGTGATGCGGGGAATCCGACTCGATCTTCAGCCCGAAACCGGTCCCGGACATTTGCTGGTGGTGGCCCACAAAGTGACGCTAAGTCACTTGCGCGCCCGTTCTCGACCGATCTCGGGAGAAAGATCCTCTCGGCGCGTAACGTTGTCGTAACGGCCGATGAGCCGAGCGCGCATATCGCCCCCTATGTCCGAATCGGGGCGGTAACCGCCTCGGTCAGCCGAATCAGGTCGGCGGGCGCCAGCCCCACCTGGAGGCCGCGGCGACCGCCCGAAACATACATCCTGGTCAGTGCCGTAACAGAGTCGTCGATGACGGTCGGGAGCCGCTTGCGCTGCCCGAGCGGACTGATGCCACCCCGCACATAGCCGCTGCTGCGCTCGGCGGCCGCGCGGTCGGCCAGCGCGGCCCGCTTGCCACCCGCCGCGTGGGCCAGCGACTTGAGGTCGAGATCGCCGGTGACCGGCACGACCGCGACCACCAGCGACCCGTCGACCTCCGCGATCAGCGTCTTGAAGACCTGCTCGGGCGCGATCCCCAGGGCCTGCGCCACCAGCGCGCCGTAGTTGGGCGCGTCGGGGGACACCTCGTAGGGGTGCAGGGTGTGCTCGACCCGCTGCGCGGTCAGCAGCACGGTCGCCGGGGTGCCCGCCGCGGCTTTCTTCGCCATGGGCGGAACGCTACTACCCGTTTTCCCGCCTGGAGCTGCCCCCGAAGGCCGCTGCTTTTACAGCGGTCTACACAGAATGGCGGTCGGGGCACCGGCCAGGCGGGTCAGCACCAGCGACGCGGCGGCCGGGCCGGACAGTTTGAGATCGCGTCTCAGCTTCTCCGGCTCCAGAGCCGAACCCCGCTTACGGATTTCCAACCGGCCCACCCCGCGCTCCCGCAACAGGGCCCGCAGGCGCTTGAGGGAGAACGGAAGTACGTCGGTCACGGTCAGCCGCCGCGCGTACGGCGTGTCGACCGGCTCGTCGGTGAAGACGTAGGCGATCAACGGGTCGGCGAGGCGGCCGCCGACCGCGGCGGCGAACTCGGCGACCAGATGTGCCCGCACCACGGCCGGGTCGGGGTCGTAGAGGTAGGCGCCGACCGGGCCGACCGGGGCCGCCTCGACGCCGGAGCCGGTCAGCTCGACGGCGGACGGCAACAGCACCGCCCGGCGCGGCACCGACGCCAGCGGACCGCACCAGAACGCGGCCTCGACCAGATCGCCGCCGACGCTCACCCACTCCCCCTCGGCGCCCGGCGGCAGCAGGTCGTGGCCGATGCCGGGGGCGAGCTTGAGGACCGTACGGGGAATCCGGTCGGCCAGAGCGGCCACGAAGTCCCACGGCGGGGAGTAGGAGCGCGGGTCGAAGACCCGGCCGCGGCCGGCTCTGCGGCGGGCCGGGTCGGCGAAGACCGCGTCGAAGCCGGCCAGGTCGACGGTCGTCGCATCGGCGCACTCGACGGTGATCAGATCGGCCAGTCCCGCCTCGGCGACGTTCGCGGCCGCCAGCGCCGCCGTGTGGGGGTCGGCTTCCACCGCGTACACCGAAAGCCCGGCCCGTGCCGCCGCCAGCGCGTCGGAGCCCAGCCCGCATCCCAGATCGGCCAGGGTCCTGACCCCGGCCGCCGCGAGGCGCGCCGCCCGCCGGTCCGCGACGACCGCTCGCGTCGCCTGCTCGAGGCCCGCGCGCGTGAAGAACATGCGCCCGGCCGCCGGACCGAACTTGGCCGCTGCCCGCCGGCGCAACTCGACCTGGGTCAGCGCGGCCGCCGCCAGCTCCGGTGCCACCCCGCGAGCCCGCACCGACGCCGCCGCGGCGAGCGGATCGAGGTCGGTGACCTCGGCCGCCAGGGCTAGCGCATTCACCCCTTCGGGGCTCCGCAGGAGAGTGGTCAAGTCATCGGTCACGCAGGCATTCTCCACGGCGTGACGACATTGGCACTCTGGTTGACGGAGTGCTAGTTCCGGCATAGCCTCGCGGTTAGCACTCTCAACATGAGGGTGCCAATCGCCTCCCGGTGAGAAGTGCACCGGCGGGCGGTTAGGCACCAGGCGGACCGGCACCCGCGACGACGGCCCCGCCCGGTGGCATGAGGCATCAGTTCGGCCAGAGCTGGCCGGCGAAACCTTTACCCAGGAGGGTATGCCCGTGACTACCGCGACCAAGGTTGCGATCAAGCCGCTCGAGGACCGCATCGTGGTCCAGGCGAACGAGGCTGAGACGACCACGGCGTCGGGCATCGTGATCCCCGACACCGCCAAGGAGAAGCC
>DASWRZ010000135.1:0-9264 GCA_036402935.1 Actinoplanes sp. | reverse complement strand
GAGTGAGATGTGCTCCCAGTGATTGCGCCCTTGGCCATGCTCCGGAACTCGCGCGGCCGGCCCGGCCGCCCGCGGCACGTCGTCGACGTGCTCGTCGGGCAGCCGGGCCGGCCGCGGTCTCAGTCGTCGGCCACCTCGCCGGAGGCTCGTCGTGGTTCGCGTGCCGTCAGGCCCGGGGAGCCGGAACGGTCAGCCGGGCTTCCAGCCGGTCGGCGTCGAGGGCGTGGGCGGCGATCACCCGATAGTCGCCGGCCACTGTTCGCCAGCCGTTGTCGGTCCAGATCTCCAAGGAGCGCGGCGGCAGCGGGACGCGTACGGTGACCGTCTCACCCGGCCGGGCGAAGACGTTGGCGAAGCCGGCCAGCCAGCGCTCCGGACGGTTCGGGTCCGATGCGAGAGGGGCCAGATAGACCTGGACGACCTCGCGACCCGCCCGGGCGCCCGAGTTGGTCAGCGTGACCACGGCCTCGGTGCCGTCGACCGCGATGTCGTCGTAGTCCCAGCTGGTGTAGCCCAGGCCGTGGCCGAAGGCGTACAGCGGGGTGTTGCCCGAGCGCAGCCAGCCCCGGTAGCCCATGAAGATGCCCTCGTCGTAGGTGACGACGCCGTCCTGGGGGGAGATCGTCAGGACCGGGCAGTCCTCCTCCCGGCGCGGCCAGGTGGTGGGCAGCCGGCCGCCCGGCTCGGTCACACCGAGCAGCACGTCGGCCAGCGCGGCGCCCGCCTCCTGACCGGGGAACCAGGTCAGCAGGATCGCCGCCACGTCGTCGGCCCACGGCATCAGCACCGGCGAGCCGGCGTTCACCACCACGACCGTACGGGAATTGGCGGCCGCGACGCGGGCGACCAACTCGTCCTGGCGGCCCGGCAGGGCCAGCGACTTGCGGTCGAAGCCTTCCGACTCGACCTGCTCGGTGGTGCCGACGACGACCACGGCGACGTCGGACTCGGCCGCGAGCCGGGCCGCCTCCTCGATCATGCCGTCGGCGTCGGGCCCCGGCCCGCGGTGACCGAGCGTCGTGGCGACCGTGTGGGCCATGCCGCGCTCGAGTGTCTGCTCGAGGACGACCGGGACCGTCACGCCGGCGCTCAGCCGCACGCCCGCCCGGTGCTCGCGCGGGTTGAGCAGCAGCTCGCCGCGGGTCGCGCCGGCGTGGTGCAGCGAGCCCTCGTAGATCACCTCGTCACCGACCGTGAACCGGAAGTTTCCGAAGCCGGAGACCGCGAACGTGTGCTCGCCGGTCTCGTCCGGGGTGAAGGCCGTCTCGATCCGCAGGCCCTCGACGTCGTCCGGGTCGATGCCGCCCGGCAGCGAGCCGATCCAGCGCACGGTGCCCGCGGCGAGCGTGAAACTCAGGCTGTTGATCTTCATTTCAAACCCGGACCACTGCGGGCCGCGCGCGGCGGGCAGGAACGGGCGCGGGTCGGCGCCGATCGCGTACTCGACGTCGACGCCGGAGAGCGCCCGGCCGAGGCCCTCGAGCGGCGAGATCGTGTGGGGTGGGGAGACCTGGGCGCTGCCGCCGCCGAGCACCCGGGCGTCGAGGGCCAGGGCACCGATCACCGCGACCTTGGTCAGCGCGGCCGGCTCCAGCGGGAGCGTGAAGTTCTCGTTGCGGACCAGCACGAACGAACGGGCCGCGATCTCGTGCGCGACCGCCTCACCGTCGAGATCGGCCGGCGGCGCCACCGCCGGGCCGCCGCCCAGGGCACCCACCCGGCGGGCGAAGAGCAGAACCCGACGGACTTTCTCGTCGATCGCCGATTCCGGCACGGCGCCTTCCCGTACGGCCCGGGTCAGCGCCGGCCCCCACGGGTTCTCCAGCTTCGGCATCGCGATGTCGAGGCCGCCGAGCGCCGCCCCGACGGTCGAGCGGGCGGCCCGCCAGTCCGAGACCACCACGCCGTCGTAGCCCCACTCGTCCTTGAGGATGTCCTGCTGGAACCTCCCGTTCGAGGCCATCGACGTGCCGTTGACGCTGTTGTAGGCGCTCATCAGGCCCCAGCCGCCGGCCTCGACGACCCGCTCGAACGGGGCCAGGTAGAGCTCGCGCAGCGCCCGGTCGCCGATCTTGACGTCGACCTCCATGCGGTCGGTCTCGAAGTCGTTGCCGACCAGGTGCTTGACCGTGGTGCCGACGCCGTGGTCCTGCACGCCGCGGACGAAACCGACCGCAATCTCGCCGCTGAGCAGCGGGTCCTCCGAGTAGCACTCGAAGTGGCGGCCGCCGAGCGGGGTGCGCTGGAGGTTGACGGTAGGGCCGAGCAGCACGTGCACGCCCTTGCGCCGGGCCTCCTGGCCGAGCAGGCGGCCCGCGGTCTCGGCGAGTTCGCGGTCCCAGGCCGCGGCCAGGGCGGTCGGGCTGGGCAGGGCGATCGACGGGGCGTCGGGGGCCCAGCCGGTGCCGCGTACCCCGATCGGGCCGTCCGACATCACCAGCGAGCGCAGCCCGATCTTGTCGATCGCGGGCAGGGACCAGAAGTCCTGCCCGGTCAGCAGCGAGACCTTCTCCTCGAGCGTCAGTTGCTTGAGCAGGTCGTCGATGTCAGCCATGGAAGCGCTCCCATAATCATGTGCGGAGGTACGAGGCACCATTCAAGTCGACGATCGCGCCGGTCGCCCACTGGGCCTCCGGCGAGGCGAGCCAGTGCACCGCCGCGGCGATCTCGTCCGGTTGAGCGACCCGGTGGTACGGGCTCTGCGCGCGGATCGCGTCGCCCCGCTCCGACTTGAGGTGCTCGTTGGTCATGTCGGTCTCGATGTAGCCGGGGGCCACGGCGGCGACCGCGATCCCGTACGGCGCCAGCGCCACCGCCAGCGACTGGCCCATCGAGTTCATCGCCGCCTTGCTCGCGCCGTACGCCGGCTGCTCCGGCTCGCCCCGGAAGGCGCCCCGCGACGACACGTTGATGATCCGGCCGCCCCGCTCGCGCATGTGCTGCGCCGCCGCCCAGCAGGCGTTGGCCGCGCCGAACAGGTTGACGTCGAGGGTCTGCCGCCAGACCTGCTGCCACTGCTCGTAGTCGAGTCCGAAGACCGGGTGCGGCCGGTCCACCGGCCCGAACACTCCGGCGTTGTTCACCAGAACGTCCAGGCCACCGAGCCCGGCCGCGGCCTCGTCGACCATCCGGCGTACGCCCGGAGGGTCGGCCATGTCGGCCCGGACCACCATGTGGCCCTCGCCGGGAAGCGAGGCCACGAGCGACTCGGCGTGTGACGCCGAGTCGCGATGGTGGACCGCCACCCGATCGCCCGACGCGGCGAAGCGCGTCGCGATCGCCCGGCCGAGCCCGCGTGAGGAACCGGTCACCAGGATTGCCCGCGAAGTCATAGGGCCACCCTAAGATCCATCGGGTGGACCACGACTGCCTGTTCTGCCGCATCGTCGCTGGAGAGATCCCCGCGACGATCGTGTACGAGACCGAGACCACCCTCGCCTTCCGCGATATCGACCCCAAGGCCGCGGTGCATGTGCTGGTCATCACGAAGGAGCACTACGCCGATGTGGTGGCGCTCGCCTCCGACCCGTCGGCCGGTGCCGACCTGCTGGCCACGGCCGCCTCGGTCGCCGAGGGCGAGGGCCTGACCGGCGACGGCTTCCGGCTGCTGTTCAACACCGGCCGCTTCGCCGGCCAGGAGGTCTTCCACGTGCACGCCCACGTCCTCGGCGGTGAGCCGCTCGGCCCGATGCTGGCCCTGCGATGAGCGCCGGCGCCCGGTACGAACGGGCCGCCCGCCGCGCCCAGTCCCGCGGCCGCATCCCCGCCCTGTCCGTCGCCCTGGTCCGCGCCGACCGTGACCCGTGGGTCTTCACCGTCGGCGACTCCGGCAACCCGGAGCACCCGCTCGGCGCCGACACCCGGTTCCGCATCGGCTCGGTCACCAAGACCTTCACCGCGACGCTCGTCATGCGGGCCCGTGACGACGGCCTGCTCGACCTCGACCAGCCGATCTCGGCCTACCTCGACGTGCCGGCGCACGGCGACGCGACCATCCGGCGACTGCTCTCGCACACCGCCGGCTTCCAGCGCGAGCCGCACGGCGACGTCTGGGACACGCTGCTCACCCCCGACGCGGCCGGCCTGCTCGCCGAGCTCGACCGGGCCGAGCGGGTGCTGCCCAACGCGCGCCGCTACCACTACTCCAACCTGGCGTTCGCGGTGCTCGGGCACCTGGCGGCAACGTTGCGGGGCACGACCTGGGAGGAACTGGTCGTCGCGCGCGTTCTGGAGCCGCTCGGGCTGACCTCGACGACGGTCGACGCGCCGTCGCAGGCCGCCGTGGGCTACATGGTCGACGCGTACTCGGACGCGGCTCGTCCCGAGCCGCAGTTCCCGACCGGGGGTGTCGGCCCGGCCGCCCAGCTCTGGAGCACCGCGAGCGACATGGCCCGGTGGGCGTCGTTCCTGGTCTCCCCGGCCACCGTCGACCCGCGGGGCGAGGTGCTGGCCGCGGCCACCCTCGACGAGATGCGCTGGCCGCTGACCACCCGCGACGAGACGCTCTGGACGGGCGGCTTCGGCCTGGGCCTCATGCTGTCCCCGCAGGGTGGCCGGGTGATGCACGTGGGGCACAACGGCGCCATGCCCGGTTTCCTCGCCGGCGCCTACGGACGCCTCGGCGGCGAAGACACCCCGGACGCGCTCGGCTGCGCCGTGCTCGGCTCCTCCGGTACGGCGTCCGAGACCAACGAACTGGTCGACGAGTTGCTGCGATTGGCGGTCGAGTCCGATCCGGCCGACATCAAGCCGTGGCGGGCCGGTCCGGCCGCGCCCGCGGCGTACCGGTCGGTGCTCGGGCCGTGGTGGAGCGAGGGTTCGCCGTTCGTCTTCGCCTGGCACGACGGCAGGCTCCAGGCCCGTTTCGCCGACGAGCCGGGCGACGCGCCGCCGGCCGTCTTCGAGCCGCTTCCCGACCGTCCCGACGTGCTGCGCACGGTCGCCGGACGGGAGGCCGGGGAGCTGCTGCGGCTCACTCGCGACGATTCGGGCACCGTCGTACGCATGCACTGGGCGACCTATCGCTGCACCCGCGTGCAGGAGTCGTTCGACGGCGGCCCGGCGTCGGCCGGGCAGGAGTTCCGGGCCCGGGAGTGAGCTGCCGATAATGGGATCGGCGGCCCGGCGATGAACCGGATAGGATGGCACGATCGCCGGCACCGGCTGGATACGATTCAGCTAGCCCGGCACCCACTAGATCGAGAGCAGGTGGCCAGGCCCACGGGGGCCGCCCTATGACCGGTACGCCGAACCCTTCCAGCGCGGAGCCCACCGGCCCGGCTCGGGTGCAGACCAAGATCTCGGTCTCCGACCCGAAGATCATGGTGAACCTGCTGGGTGCCAAGGACGAGATCCTGCGCCTCATCGAGCGAACTCTTGCCAGCGACGTGCACGTCCGCGGCAACGAGATCACCATCACCGGCGACCCGGCGGAGAACGCGACCGCCGAGCGCCTCTTCTCCGAGCTCATCGAGCTCATCGAGAAGGGCGAGACGCTCACCGTCGACTCCGTGCGGCGCACGGCCCGGATGCTCGAGGAAAACACCTCGGAGCGACCGGCCGAGGTGCTCACCCTCAACATCCTGTCCCGTCGCGGGCGCATCATCCGCCCCAAGACGCTCGGCCAGAAGCGCTACGTCGACGCCATCGACCAGAACACGATCGTCTTCGGCATCGGCCCCGCCGGCACGGGCAAGACCTATCTCGCGATGGCCAAGGCCGTGCAGGCCCTCACCGCCAAGCAGGTCAACCGGATCATCCTGACCCGGCCGGCGGTCGAGGCGGGCGAGCGGCTGGGCTTCCTGCCCGGCACGCTCAACGAGAAGATCGACCCTTATCTGCGGCCGCTCTACGACGCCCTGCACGACATGCTCGACCCCGAGTCCATCCCGCGGTTGATGGCGGCGGGCACGATCGAGGTCGCCCCCTTGGCCTACATGCGTGGTAGGACACTGAACGACGCGTTCATCATCCTCGACGAGGCGCAGAACACGACGCCCGAGCAGATGAAGATGTTCCTGACCCGGCTCGGGTTCGGCGCCAAGATCGTGGTCACCGGCGACGTCACCCAGGTCGACCTGCCGGGCGGCACGACCAGCGGTCTCAAGATCGTGCGCGAGATCCTGCAGAATGTCGAGGATGTGCACTTCGCCGAGCTGTCGAGCGCCGACGTCGTCCGGCACCAGCTGGTCGCGGAGATCGTCGACGCGTACGCGCGCTATGACGTCGAGCAGGAACAGCTAGCCACCCAGTCCGTACACGCCGTGCCGGGACGCGCCGCCAGCGGCGGCCGTGCCGGGCGCAGGCGCTGAAGCCAAGGGGTAACCGCACCACTATGTCCATCGAGATCGCCAACGAGTCGGGAGTCGAGGTCGACACCGACGCGATCCTCGCGGTGGCCCGGCATGCTCTCGACGAGATGGGCGTCAACCCGCTCGCCGAACTGTCCATCCTCCTCGTCGACATCGACTACATGGCCGAGCTCAACCATCGCTGGATGGACGGCGACGGCCCGACCGACGTCCTCGCCTTCCCGATGGACGAGGGCAGCGTCGACCACGGTCCCGGCGAGGCCGGCACCGGCGAACCGGCCCTGCTCGGCGACATCGTGCTCGCCCCCGAGGTGGCGTCCAAACAGGCCGCGGCGGCCGGCCACTCGGCCGCCGACGAGCTGCACCTGCTGACCGTGCACGGGGCGCTGCACCTGCTCGGCTACGACCATGCCGAGCCGGAGGAGGAGCGCGAGATGTTCGCGCTGCAGAACCGCCTGCTCCAGAGCTGGCGGGCTACGCGGCAGGCCGGCTGATCCCCGTGGACCCCGATCCTCTGCTCGCGGCCGGCGCGGCCTCGGCCGGGCTGCCCGACGCCCAGCTGATCACTCTGGCGTTCGTGCTGGTGTTCCTGGCCGGCCTCGCCTCGATGACCGACGCGGCGCTCGGTGCCGTGTCGCCGGCCCGGGCGGCCGAGATGGCCCGCGAGGGCAAGCGCGGGGCGTCGGCGCTCGAGGCGGTCGCCTCCGATGTGGTCCGGCACCTCAACCTGCTGCTGCTGTTGCGCCTGCTGTGCGAGCTGACGGCGACCACGCTGGTCGCGCTGGTCGCGGTCGACAACTGGGGCGTGGGATGGCAGGCCGCCCTGGTCACCGCGGGTGCGATGACGCTCGTCAGCTTCGTCGTGGTCGGGGTGGCGCCGCGCACGGTCGGGCGTCAGCACGCGTACGCCGTGGGCCGCGCGGCGGCCCCGCTGATCCGCTGGCTGGGCAAGGTCCTCAACCCGCTCGCCTCGCTGCTGATCCTGATCGGCAACGCGGTCACCCCGGGCAAGGGCTTCCCCGAGGGACCGTTCGGCAGCCAGGTCGAGCTGCGCGAACTGGTCGACCTCGCCGAGCAGCGCGGCGTCGTCGAGCACGGCGAACGCGACATGATCCACTCGGTGTTCGCGCTCGGCGACACGATCGCCCGCGAGGTGATGGTGCCGCGCACCGAGATGGTGTGGATCGAGGCGCCGAAGACCCTCCAGCAGGCGCTCTACCTCTTCCTGCGGTCCGGTTTCTCGCGCATCCCGGTGATCGGCGAGAGCGTCGACGACGTGCTCGGCGTGCTCTACCTCAAGGACGTCATCCGTCGCACCCAGTCCGGCGACCCGGCCGCGACCGCCGGGGCGGTGGCCGAGCTGATGCGCTCGGCGACCTTCGTCCCCGAGTCCAAACCGGTCGACGACCTGCTCTCCGAGATGCAGGCCGCCCGCACCCACCTGGTGATCGTCGTCGACGAGTACGGTGGGACGGCGGGCCTGGTCACCATCGAGGACATCCTCGAGGAGATCGTCGGCGAGATCACCGATGAGTACGACGTGGAGCGCCCGCCCGTCGAGCAGCTCGGCGACGGCGCGGTCCGCGTCACCGCCCGGTTGCCGATCGAGGACCTGGGCGAGCTCTACGGGGTCGAACTGCCGGCCGACGAGGTCGAGACGGTCGGCGGCCTGCTCGCACAGAGCCTGGGCCGCGTGCCGATCCCGGGCGCGACCGTCGACGTCGGCGGTCTGCACCTGATCGCCGAAGGCACCACCGGCCGCCGCAACCGGATCGACTCGGTTCTGGTTCGCCGCACCGAGCCGGACCAGACGCCCGAAGCCCCTTCCCATGAGTCCGACACCGAGGAAAGACAGACCGCAGATGCCTGACCAGACCTTTGCCGGGTCCGCCGTGCCGGCGGCCACCGGCGACGCGTTGAGCGCCGAGGACACCAAACTGGTCACCCTGGCCCGAAGCTCACGCGCCCGGGTGGGCGCGCTCGAGGGAGCAGCCGTACGCGACCAGGACGGACGCACCTACACGGCGGCGACCGTCGCGCTGCCCCGCCTGGCCCTGACCGCCTTGCAGCTGGCCGTCGCCTCGGCCGTGGCCGCGGGCGCGACCAAGCTGGAAGCCGCCGCGGTGGTGACCGAGGCCGAGCACCTGGAAGGCGCGGGCCAGGCCGCGGTCCGCGACCTGGCCTCCGACGCTCCCATCCACGTCGCCGGGCCTGACGGCGCTCTCCGCGGCTCGGTCGTCGCATGATTCGTCGCACGGGTGGCCCGGCGTGACCCGGCCGCAGAGCTCGGACGGACAGAACTCGGACCGACAGAACTCGGACCGACAGAACTCGGACGGACAGAACGCGGACCGACAGAACTCGGACGGACAGAACGCGGACGGACAGAACTCGGACATGCGGAAGCCGGCCGCGGGTGGCCGCGAGCCGGCCGCGGGCGTGCGCAAGTCGACTGCGGGCAGGCTTAAGCCGACCGCGGGCGGCCGTAAGCCGGCTGCCGGCGTGCGCAAGCCGACTGCGGGTGGCCGTAAGCCGGTTGCGGGCGTGCGCAAGCCGACTGCAGGCGGGCAGAAACCGACTTCGGGCGTGCGCAAGTTCACTTCGGACGGGCCCAAGCCGGCTGCCGGCGGACGCCAAACGACGGCCGGCGAGCCCAAGCTGACTGCCGGCGAGCGCAAGCTGACTGCGGGCGGGCAGAAGCCGACTGCGGAGCGGAACCAGCCGACCGCGGACGAGCGGAGGTTGACGCCGGGGGAGCGCAACGAACTGCGCCGCCAGGAGCGCCGAGCCGCCCGCCGAAACGAGACCGGCGGCTCTCGGTCAGCGAACGAGGCCGGTGAATCGCGAGGCGGTTCTCGCGGCGCTGCCGGGTCGCGGGCTGCTGCTGGACCGCAGCGTGCTGCTGGACCGCGGGGTGCTGCTGGATCGCGGGGTGCCGGCGGGTCGCGCGCGG
>DASWRZ010000134.1:0-1966 GCA_036402935.1 Actinoplanes sp. | reverse complement strand
CTTCGGCTGGCGCAAGGCCGAGGTGCACGAGCGGGCCGAGCGCCTGCTCGAGCTGACCGGTCTCACGGCGTTCCGCAAGCGGCTGCCGCACGAGCTCTCCGGCGGCATGCAGCAGCGGGTGTCGCTGTGCCGGGCGCTCATTCAGCAGCCCACGGTGATGCTGATGGACGAGCCGTTCTCGGCCCTCGACGCGCTCACCCGCGAGGAACTGGCGGTCGAGCTCCAGCGCATCCACCTCGAGATGCAGACGACGATCGTCTTCGTCACCCACTCGATCCCCGAGTCGGTCCTGCTCGCCGACCGGGTCGCCGTGCTCAGCTCCCGCCCGGGCCGCCTGAGCGAGCTGGTCGAGATCGACATCCCGCGGCCGCGCACCTTCGGGCACAACGCCCACATGGAGCAGGTCGCGGCCGCCTCGGCCCGCCTGCACGACCTGCTCCTGGTGTAGGGCCGAGCACGCGGGCCATTTGTCACCTGCCGGGTGGCCGATCTGTCATGCCGCATTGTGGACGTTCGCCACCCGTCCGCCGTCCTTCGCGGCCCTAGCGTCGTCATCGACGGCTTCCGATCGCGGAGGCCTCTCCCTTCCGCAGGAGGATGGCGATGAAAACGGGGATTCGAGCAACGATCGCCGCGCTGACGGCTGGTGCGGTCGTGGTCGCCGTGGGCGGTCCGGCCCGGGCCGCCGACGCGGCGGCCACGGTGCGCGTACGGCCGGAGGTGACGCTGTCGGCAGTGCACCCGGATGCGATCGGGGTGAACGAGCCGCTCTGGAGCCCGGTGTTCACCGACCCGCGCGTGCCCGGCCTGATCCGCCAGGCCGGCATCCGGACCCTGGAGTTCAACGGTGGCGGGGTCAGCGACCTCTACCACTGGAAGACCGGCCAGGAGCAGGCCGACCCCGACCCGGCCGGCCACCCCGACTACTCGTCGATCCCGCCCGCGTTCAGCTTCGACCAGTTCGAGAACATCGCGCACGCGACCGGGGCGCAGACCTTCGTGCACGTCAACTACGGCACCGGCACGCCGGCCGAGGCGGCGGCCTGGGTGCGCTACGCGAAGCAGAAGCACGACCACGTCGCGCGCTGGGCGGTCGGCGAGGAGGTCTGGGGCAACGGTGGCATCGACGGCATCGACTTCGAACCCGACGCGCACGCCGACAAGAGCCCCCGGGCGTACGCGAAAAACGCCCTGACGTTCATCGCGGCGATGAAGAAGGCCGACCCGCAGGCGCAGGTCGGCGTGGAACTGCTCGGCGTGCAGGGTGGCGTCTACCAGCAGTGGGACGAGGCGGTCATGTCGATCGTCGGCACGAAGGCCGACTTCGTCGACATCCACGCCTACCCGTTCGGGCTCGACGACGACTCGGACGCCGCGGTGCTGGCGTTCCCGCGTACCGACGCGCCGAAGATGGCCGCGCTGCGGCAGTTGGTGCCGTCGCGCACCCAGATCGTGGTCGGCGAGACGAACTCGGCCGCGGTACCGACGAAGCAGCAGATCGGGCAGGTCAATGCGCTCTACCTGGCCGACAACATGCTCAGCCTGCTCGACGGCGGCGCGCACGGCGTGGACTGGTTCGGTCTGCACGTCGGCGGCTGGGGCGTCTACGGCGGCGCCGACCTGGGACTGCTCTCGACCGGTGACTGCAACGACGACAACACCGATTGCGCGCCGCCGGCCCAGACGCCGTTCCGGCCGTACTGGGCCCTGCAACTGGTCGGCGCGATGACCCGCCACGGCGGGGCGACGGTGCCGGTGACCTCGTCGAATCCGCTGCTGATCGGGCACGCGGTGCGCGGGCCGGGCGGCACCCTGCAGCTCCTGGTGCAGAATGACGACCCGGCCCGGGCCGCGGCCGCCCGGTTCGACGTCCCCGGCTACCACGCGGTGTCGGCCGTCCGATACTCGCCGAGCGACTCGAAGCCGCATCCGGTCGCGCTCGGCCGATCCCTTCCCGCCTACTCCC
>DASWRZ010000133.1:0-7347 GCA_036402935.1 Actinoplanes sp. | reverse complement strand
GACCAGCGTGGCAGCACGCCGAAGAGGAGTACCGCGACGGCGGCCAGGACCCAGACCGCGGGCAGCTGCAGGAGCGTGCCGGCGATGATGCCGCCGGCCTGGCCCTGGCCGTAGGTGACGCCGGCGACCAGGCCCTCGGCGAACAGCGCGACCGCCGGCCCGAGCAGTGAGAACACCAGGTGGCTGCCGAGCAGTGCGTACCGGCTCACCGCCGTGCTGAGTACGACCTCGGCGTGGCCGGCCTGTTCCTCGTCGCGCAGGCGCAGGGTGGCCTGCACGGCGTAGCAGGCGGCGATCAGGCCGACGATGCCCGCGATGCTGGCGAAGTAGCTGGCGATCAGGCCGCTGCGGCCGCCGAGGTGGGCGAACAGGTCGGTGACCGCCTTGTTGCCGTCGGCCAGGTCGTCGACGCTGCTGCCGACGCCGCCGAAGACGAGGCCGAGCACCGCGAAGCCGAGTGTCCAGCCGATCAGCAGGCCGCGGTGCAGGCGCCAGGCCAGCGCGAGCGGGGTACGCAGGCCGGCGGCCGCGAACGACCGGCCGAGGCGCGGGGCGATCAGGCCGGCGCCCAGGTCGCGGCGGCCGAGCAGGAGCACCCCGCCGGTGACGGTGACGATGGTGAACAACAGCGTGAGCAGCATCGGCCGGGCCGCGTTCTGCTCGTACGGGAAGACGTGGGTCAGCCAGCCGATCGGCGACAGCCAGGACAGCCACGACAACTTCCCGTCCCCGAGCGCCGAGATGTCACCGCCGACGCGCAGCACGTACGCCACACCGAGCGCGACGACGCCGATCGCGCGCGCCCCGCGGGCGCTGCCGGCCAGCTGGACCGCGACCGCGGCGACCCCGGCGAAAGCCCACCCGGCCAGGGCGAACTCGGCGCCGAAGGCAAATGATCCGGCCGTGTCGAAGCCGTTGCCGACCATCGCGGCGAACAACACCAGCCCGCAGACCACGCTGGCCCCCAGCGCGGCGATCAGCGCCGCCGCGAGCTGGGCCGAGCGGCCCACGACCGTCGCTCCGATCAGTTCGGTGCGGCCCGCCTCCTCGTCGGCCCGGGTGTGCCGCACGACGGTGAGCAGCGCGAAAAGCCCGATCATGACCGGAATGAAACCGGACCGCCAGGCGATCAGCTCGGGCATGCTGTTGCCGTGCAGGGGACCGTAGAGAGCGATGAATCCGGCGTTGTTCTGGCTGGTCCGGGCGTAGGCGAGGCGCTCGGCGTCGGTCGTGAAGATGCCGTTGAAGGTCTTGATGTAGCCGGCCGGGACGAGGCCGATCAGGATCGCCCAGAGCGGCAGGAGCACCCGGTCGCGGCGCATGATCAGCCGCAGCAACTTCAGAGTGCCGGTCATCGCTGAGACCCCCCTTGGTATTGCCGGAGGAACAGCTCCTCAAGCGACGGCGGCTGGCTGATCAGGCTCTTGACCCCGACCTTGACCAGGGTCTGGAGGGCCGGTTCGAGCGACTCGCTGTCGACGTCGAAGATCACCCGGCCGTTGTCGGTGCGCAGGCCGTGAATGCCGGCGAGGGTGGCCAATCCGTCGGGCGGCCCGGCCAGCTCGGCCTGGATGGTGGTCCGGGTGAGGTGCCGCAGCTCGGCCAGGGTGCCGGTTTCGACCGTACGGCCGTCGCGGATGATCGTCAGCCGGTCGCAGAGCGCCTCGACCTCGCTGAGGATGTGGCTGGAGAGCAGGACCGTACGGTCGCCGCGTGCCTTTTCCTGAAGGATGACCTCGCGGAAAACCTCTTCCATCAGCGGGTCGAGACCGCTGGTCGGCTCGTCGAGGATGAGCAGCTCGACGTCCGACGCGAGCGCCGCGACCAGGGCGACCTTCTGCCGGTTGCCCTTGGAATAGGTGCGGCCCTTCTTGCGCGGGTCGAGCTGGAAGCGTTCGAGCAGTTCGGCGCGCCGCTTCGGATCGAGTCCGCCGCGCAGCCGGCCGAGCAGATCGATCACCTCGCCGCCGGTGAGGCTCGGCCACAGCGTCACGTCACCCGGGACGTACGCCAGGCGCCGGTGCAGCTTCGTCGCGTCGGACCACGGGTCGCCGCCGAGCAGGCTCGTCCGGCCGCCGTTGGCCCGCATCAGGCCGAGCAGGATCCGGATGGTGGTGGTCTTGCCGGCGCCGTTGGGGCCGAGGAAGCCGTGCACCTCGCCGGTACGTACCTGAAGGTCGAGCCCGTCCAGGGCGGTGACCTTGCCGAACCGTTTGATCAGTCCCTCGGCATCGATGGCCTCGGTCATGGTTGCTCCTCGTGCTGCGCAGCGATGAATTCGGCCAGCGCCTTGCGCGCCTGCTCGGCCAGGTCGGGGGTGACCAGGGGGTGGGAGAAGATCTCGATCGACGCGCCGATCACCCGCGCCCAGCCGGCGGGCTCGTCGACACGCTGTCCGAGGGCGTGCGAGAGCAGGTCGCCCATCACGAACATCGACATCTTCATGACGGCGATGACGGCGAGATAGGCCCGGGGATCCGAGATGTCCAACTCGGATCCCGCCAGCCAGTCCTCGCCGTATGCGAGGGTGCGATCGAACATCGCCAGCGCGGTCGGCGAGCCGTCCATCACCGACCGGATGAGGTACTGCTGGAGGCGCATGATCTCGGGCGAGACGCGGCTCGGCAGGTGGTTCTCGGTGAACTGGATGCCGAGCGCCGTGAGCTGGTTGAGCGCGTATTCGTCGCAGGCGTCGCGCAGCCCCTCCTTCGACCCGAAGTGGTGCCGCAGCAGCCCGGACGAGACCCCGGCCGCCTGCGCGATGTCGCGGATCGTGGCCGCCGCGATGCCTTTCTCGGCGAACAGGTCAATAGCCGCATCCCGGATGCGGGCTCGCGCGGTCAGGTCGCTCGGGCTACTCACGTGTGCAGACTACTACACACGTGTGTAGCGGGACATGCCAATTACGGCAGGCGTCGCTCCGTCTGCGCGGCCAGAGCCGATTCGAACCGGGGCTCGTCCCACTTCTCCGACAGGGCCTGGCGCACCAGACCAGCCTGGGTCGGCGGGGCGAGGCCGTCGACCGGCTGGTCGCGGTCGAGGTTGGTGGGGAAGGCGTACCCCTCGGCGCTGGCCGCGATCACGTTGTCCACATTGCCGTCGAACGAGAGCAGAGCCCGGTAGAGGGCACGGCACATCGCCACCCGGTCGACGCTCTCCATCGCCCGGCCGAAGGCCGACGAGACCTGGAGCAGGTTGGCCATCCGGCGTACGTCGGTGGTGCGGTTGGTGCCGGCACCGTGGAAGAGGGCCGGGTTGAAGAAGGCGGCGTCGCCCTTGGCCAGCGGCAGCTGCACGTAGTGCTCGTTGAAATAGGAAGTGAACGAGGGTTCATGGAAGGCGAGGTAGCCGGGCGCGTACTTCTGCGAATGCGGCAGATAGAGCGTGGGGCCGGTCTCGACCGGCATGTCGACGTGGGCGACCGCGCCCTGCAGGGTCAGCGCGGGGGAGAGCCGGTGCGCGTGGCCCGGGTAGCGCAGCGCCTGTTCCCGCGACATGAAGCCGAGGTGGTAGTCGCGGTGCGCGACCTGGGCCTCGCCGCCCGGGTTGACCACGTTGATCTGCGAGGTGACCTGGTAGCCGTCACCCAGCCAGGCCTGGCTGATCAAGGCCAGCGCCGAGTTCGAGTAGTAGGCGGCGAAACCGTCGGGGTCGCGTACGGCGAATTTGTCCAACGCACCCCAGACCCGGTCGTTCGCGCCCGGCTTGGCGAAGTGGTCGCCGCCGGCGGCGCCGGCGGCCTTCTGCTCCTCGATCATCGCGAAGAAGGCCGCGCTGGCCCGGTCGACGACACCGGGGTCGACGGCGTTCTTGAACACCACGATGCCCGGGCCCTCCAGCAGGGCGGAGGTCAGTTCCGGCCGCGACGAGGCCGGCGGGTTGTCGTAGATCAGCACGTTCTGCTCGACGGCGACGGCGTGCGGATAGTCGGAAAGCGTGGTGGTCTGCTCGACTACGGCCCGGAAGTCCGACAGTCGGCAGTCATCGGTGGTAAACCAGGTAGTCATCCGGTCACGCTATTGGCCTCGGAATATCAAGGACCATTGATAAGACCTCAAAAACCCATCATTCTGTACGCCGTGAAGCACCCCTACCGGATACGCGAGATCGCCGCCCAGGCCGGACTCAGCGAGGCCACCGTCGATCGGGTCCTGCACGAGCGCGGCGGGGTGCGGGAGAGCACGGTCCGCGAGGTGCACCAGGCAATCGCCGATCTCGACCAGCAGAAGTCCCAGGTCCGTCTGGGCGGCCGCACGTTCATGGTCGACGTGGTCATGCAGGCGCCGGCCCGGTTCACCGCCGCGATCAAGGCCGCGCTCGAGTCCGAGCTGCCCGCCCTGCGCCCGGCCGTCATCCGCTCCCGCTTCCACCTCTTCGACGGCCCGGCCGACCTGCCCGGGGTGCTGGCCAGGGTGGGCCGGTCCCGCTCCCAGGGCGTGATCCTCAAGGCGCCCGACTCGCCCGAGGTGGTCGAGGCGGTCGACCGGCTGGGCGTTCCGGTGGTCACGCTCGTCACCGACCTGCCGACCAGCAAGCGGGTGGCCTACGTCGGCATCGACAACGCCGATGCCGGGGCGACCGCCGCCTACCTGGTCGAGCAGTGGCTGGCCGAGCGGGCCGCGGACGTGCTGGTCGTGCGCGGACGAGGGTCGTTCCGGGGCGAGGACGAGCGACTGGGCGGGTTCCGGGCCGAGATGGGTCGCCGAGCGGCCAACCGGCGACTGCTCGAGGTCGTCGACGAGGAGGATCGGGCGGCCGCGGTGCACGAGCGTACGCGGGCCGTGCTGGACCGAAGCCCCAGCGTGCGGGCCGTCTATTCGATGTATGCCGGAGCCGGCGGCAACGCCGCCGTGGTCGGCGCGTTCGCGGCCGCCGGGCGGAAATACGACGTCTTCGTCGCCCATGACCTCGACGACGAGAACACGACGCTGCTGCGCACCCACCGGATCTCCGCGGTGCTGCACCACGACCTGCGGGCCGATGTGCGGCACGCCTGCCTGGCGGTGATGCGGGCGCAGGGCGCGCTGCCCGGGCGGCTGCGCTCCAACCCGTCGGCGATCCAGGTCATCACGCCTTTCAACACTCCGCCGGTGGAATTCTGACCACCCTGTCCCGATCCGGCCGGTCCGGATCCGGTCCGGCCGTTCGTCACCCTGGCAAACGACACCGAGGGAGAACGCGATGAAGTACATGATGTTGGTCTGCACCGACACCGAGCCGGAGACCGATCTGTCCGGTGCGCCGGACATCGACGCCTGGGTGGAGGAGAACGACGCCTCCGGCCGCCGGGTCACCGGCAGCGTGCTCGGCGAGCCGTCGAGCGCGACCACGGTCCGGGTGCGCGGCGGCGAGACGCTGCTCAGCGACGGCCCGTTCGCCGAGACCAAGGAGGTGATCGTGGGCTTCGACATCCTGGAGTGCGCCGATCTCGACGAGGCGATCAAGGTCGCGGCCGCTCACCCGATGGCCTGGACCGGCCGCCTCGAGATCCGGCCGCTCGTTGATCTCTGAACCGGCTCATCAAGCTGTCATGGAGGCCGGCCGGGCCTCCTACGCGCGGATCGTCGCCACGCTCATCCGGGTCACCGGGGATTGGGCGCTGGCCGAGGACTGCGCGCAGGAGGCGCTGGCCGCTGCCCTCGAAAAGTGGCCGCGGGACGGGATTCCCGGCAATCCGGGTGGGTGGCTGATGACCGTCGCCCGCAACCGGGCGGTCGATCTATTGAGACGTACGGCGGTGGAGCGACGCAAACTCGAGGAGGTGGCGATGTTGTGGAACCCTTCGTCGCCACCGGGCCACGAGATCGGCGACGACCGACTCCGGCTGATCTTCACGTGCTGCCATCCCGCATTGTCGCTCGAGGCGAGGGTGGCGCTGACCCTACGCACGATCGCCGGGGTGCCGACCGGGGACATCGCGCGGGCATTCCTGGTCGCCGAGCCGACCATGACCCGGCGGATCACCCGAGCCAAGACCAAGATCGCCGAGGCTCGCATCCCTTACCGCGTGCCCGAAGGAGCTGAGCTTGTCGAACGGCTGCCGGGGGTGCTCGGCGTGCTCTACCTGCTCTTCACTCGTGGCTATGACGCGGACGGCGAGCCGGCCTTCGCCGACGAGGCGATCCGGCTGGCCCGGTTGCTCGTCTCGTTGATGCCGGACGAGCCCGAGGTTTCCGGTCTGCTGGCGCTGTTCCTGCTGCAGCACTCGCGGCGGAACGCCCGGCACGACGCCTCCGGCCGGTTGGTGACGTTGGACCGGCAGGATCGCGGTCGCTGGGATCGGGACATGATCGACGAGGGCCGGGCGATCCTCGGGCGCACGCGGGTGACCGGGCCCTATGCGGTGCAGGCCCGGATCGCGGCCGAACACACCGCCGAGGTGACCGACTGGGTGGCGGTCGCCGGATGGTACGACCGGCTGTCGCCGACGCCGGCCGTCCAGCTCAATCGAGCGGTCGCTCACGGCTATGCCTTCGGCCCCGCGGCCGGCCTCGCACTGTTGGCCGACATCTCGGGAATGCCGGCGAGCTACCTGCTCGCGGTCGAGGCGGACCTGACCGCTCGCAGCGGCGACCGGGACCGCGCGGTGGAGTTGTTCCGCCGCGCGGCCGAAAACGCGCCGTCCGAAGTGGAGCGGCAAGCGCTGCTGGACCGGGCCGGCGAGACCTAGCGGCAGGGCGGCGCGTACGCCATTCCGGGTGCGTACCGGTGCCAGCTGTCCACGGTCAAGGCGCCGGCGGTCGTCGCGCAGGCCCGGGCCACCGCGTCGGCCGACGGCAACGGCACCAGTTGCGTGGTGGCGTCGTCGCTGGTCGTCGCCAGGGCGGAGCCGTCCGGGGTGAACCGCACCGAGCTGACCCGGCCGACGTGGCTCGTGATGGCATGGCCGACGGCGGCCGGCCGGGCCGGGTCGGCGACGTTCCACAGCCGTACGCTCTGGTCCTGCGCGCCACTGGCCAGGGTGCGCCCGTCGGGGCTGAACGCGACGCTGAGCACGAAGCTGGTGTGGCCGGTCAACGGCGGCGACCAGGCGACCGGGTGAGCGGGGTCGGTGATGTTCCACAGCCGTACGGTGTGGTCCGCGCCCGCGGTGGCCAGCGTGTGCCCGTCCGGGCTGATCGCGAGGGACCGCACCCCACCGGTGTTCGCGGTCAGCCGGGCCAGGACGCGGGGACGGGCCGGGTCGGCGACGTCCCAGAGGACGACGCGGTCGTCGGCGCCGCCGCTGGCCAGCACCTGGCCGTCGGGCCGGAAGGCGACGTCGTAGACGACGTCGTCGTGCGCGATCGAGGCGCCGCCCAGCGCGAACGGGTGGGCGGGATCGGCGACGTCGAACAACCGGACGCC
>DASWRZ010000132.1:0-41390 GCA_036402935.1 Actinoplanes sp. | reverse complement strand
ACTGACCAGGCATAACCGGTCACGAAACCGTTCTCCGGCACGGCCGGCCCACTGGGCGCCGGCCCGTCGTCCGCCACACACGCTGGCCGGCCGGCGCCGTCACCGCGTGAGGCCAGTCGGCGGCCCATCCGCGGCGGGCCGACCAACGGAAGGCACGGTTCATGACCATCAGCTACGGATTTCTCAGCACCCACCCGCCCACCCGCTGCGGCCTGGCGACCTTCAACTCCGCCCTTGCCGCCCATCTCGGCAAGGCCGGCATGCCGGGCGGCATCGTGCGGGTCGCCGGGACCGGCGACGACCTGGCAGCGGCTCCCGGCGTCGTGCACACCTGGACGGCCACGACGCCGGCGGGCTGGCGCGACAGCGCCGAGGTGTTGAACACCTTCGATGTCGCCGTCGTCCAGCACGAGTACGGCATCTATCCCGGCGCTGACGGTGGAGAAGTCCTGTCCGTGCTGAGGCGGCTCACCGTGCCGAGCCTTGTCGTCCTGCACACGGTGCTCACTCACCCCACTTCGCGGCAGAAGTCGCTGCTCGAGCAGATCGTGGCCGTCGCCGGCGCGGTCGTGACCATCACCCGGGCGGCGCACGACCGGCTCCTCGACGGTTACGCGGTCGACCCGGCGAAGGTCTTCGTGATTCCGCACGGCGCCTCCGGCTACGCCGGGCCACCGGCCCGGCGGCATCCTCAGCCGCACCTGCTCACCTGGGGTCTGCTGGGACCGGGCAAAGGCATCGAGTGGGCGCTGCGCGGCGTGGCCCGGTTGGAGAAACTCAAGCCGGCGGCGCCGCTCTACACCGTGGCCGGCCGCACCCACCCCAAGATCGTCGAGCTGCACGGTGAGGCGTACCGGGCGAGTCTGCACCGGCTCGGTGCGACCCTCGGCATCGCGCACCGGGTGCACTACGAATCGGCCTACCTCGACGATGCCGCGCTCGGCGAACTCGTCCGCTCGGCCGATGTCGTCATCCTGCCGTACGACTCGACCGAACAGGTCACCTCGGGCGTCCTCGTCGAGGCGGTGGCGGCACGGATCCCGGTCGTCGCCACCGCGTTCCCGCACGCGGTGGAACTGCTCACCGACGGACCGGGCCTGCTCGTACCCCACAAGAATCCAGCCGCCATCGCGGCTGCCGTACGGAAGATCCTCACCAAACCCGCGCTGGCCGCCGCTCTGCGCGACCGCGGTGGTCACGGCGAGCCGATTCCGGGTTGGCCCGCCGTCGCCCGGCGGTACCACGACCTCGCCACGACGCTCCTCGCCGCCCAGGACCGTCCGGCCGCCCTGGCCGGCGCGTGACCGTGACGGGGACCGTCCCCGCTCCGCCCTTCGCGCACCTGGTGCGGCTCACCGACGACACCGGCCTCTTCGAACATGCCCGGCACGCCATCGTCCGCCGTGAGCACGGCTACTGCACCGACGACGTGGCCCGCGGCCTCGTCGTCACCAGCCGCGAGGCGGACGCATCGGCCGAGGTGATCCGGCTCGCGGAGGGCTACCTCACCTTCCTCACCCACGCGCAGGACGCCGACGGCGCCTTCCGCAACCGACTGGGGTTCAACCGGCAGTGGACCGACCAGCCCAGCCTCGGTGACTGGTGGGGGCGTGCGCTCTGGGGGCTCGGGACCGCGGCCGCCCGCTGCCCGGTCCCATGGATCCGCGACGAGGCACTCGTCGCCTTCGACCGGGGAGCCGCCCAGCGGGTCGAGGCCCCGCGGACCATGGCCTTCGCCGCCCTCGGCGCCGCCGAGCTGCTCCGCGCCGATCCCGGAAACAAGCCGGCCGCGGCCCTGCTGGCGGATGCCGCGGCTGCCATCGGGCGCCCGGATCCCGATCCGGGCTGGCCGTGGCCGGAGGAACAGCTCTCCTATGCCAACGCCGCCCTCGCCGAGGCCGTCATCGCTGCCGGCGACCTCCTCGACGACCCTCCGCTTCTGGCCGCCGGCCTGCGGATGCTGACGTGGCTGCTGGACATCCAGGTCAGCAACGACCGCCTGTCGGTGCTCCCGTCGGCCGGCTGGCAACGCGGCCGGCCCCGGCTGCGGCACGACCAGCAACCGATCGAGGTGGCCGCTCTCGCCGATGCCTGCGCCACCGCCGCCACGATCACCGATGGCCCGATCTGGCACGCGGGGGTGCGCCGGTCGATTGCCTGGTTCCTCGGCGACAACGACGCCGGCCAGGCCATGTGGGACCCGGAGACCGGCGGCGGTTACGACGGGCTGACGCCGCACGGGCCCAACCTGAACCAGGGCGCGGAGTCCACGCTCGCGCTCATTTCGACCCTCCAGCATCACCGGGAAGGCCAAGACCAGCATCACCGGGAAGGCTGAGACCAGCATCACCGGGAAGGCTGGCGACGGAACGGGACCGAGGGCCAGGAGCAGCATCACCGGGAAGGCTGAGCAGCGACCGGGGGCGAGGGCCAGGAGTCCAGCACCGACTCGACCGTGGTGGCGACCGGGGGGCTGGGCGGCGCGGGCGGGGTGCGGGAGAAGCGGGGCGCCGGGGCCGGCTGTGTGACGCCGTCGACCGAGACGAAGGACCCGCGGGACTTCAGGTGCGGGTGGGACGGAGCCTCCGCCGGGGACAGCACCGGCACCACGCAGGCGTCGACCGCGCTGAAGATCTCGGTCCACTCGTCGCGGGTGCGGGTGGCGAAGGCGCCGGCGAAACGGGCGCGCAGCACCGGCCACCCGGCCCGATCGTGCTGGGCCGGCAGCGACGGATCGGAATCCAGGCCGAGTCCGCACAGCAGAGCGGCGTAGAACTGCGGCTCGATCGCGCCGACCGCGATGTAACCGCCGTCCGCGGTGGCATAGGTGTCGTAGAAGGGCGCGCCGCCGTCCAGCAGATTGGCGCCGCGGGGGCCCGGCCACAGGCCCGACGCCGGCGCACCGTGCAGGAAGGCGGTCAGCAGCCCCGCCCCGTCCACCATCGCCGCGTCGACCACCTGCCCGCGGCCCGACCGCGACCGTTCGACCAGCGCCGCCAGCACGCCGATCGCCAGCAGCATGCCGCCCCCGGCCATGTCCCCGAGATAGTTCAACGGGGCCGGCGGCGGCGACCCGGCGCGGCCCAGCGGTGCCAGAGCTCCGGACACCGCGATGTAGTCGATGTCGTGCCCGGCCCGGGCGGCGAGCGGCCCGTCCTGGCCCCACCCGGTCATCCGGGCGTAGATCAGCCGCGGGTTCGAAGCGGAGCACACCGGCGGCCCGAACCCGAGCCGCTCGGCCACCCCCGGCCGGAACCCCTCCACCAGCACGTCGGCCCGCGAAACCAGGGACAGCAGCGACGACACCCCGGCCGGCGTCTTGAGATCGAGGGTCACGGTGCGGCGGCCACGGTCGAGAGGCCCCGGCGGAACCAAGCGCGAGCCCGGACGCGAAACCTGCACCACATCCGCCCCGAGGTCGGCCAGCACCATGCACCCGAACGGTCCCGGCACCAGCCCGGCCAGTTCGACGACGCGAATCCCGGCGAGCGCGGTCATGCGAGCGCGAACCGGTCGCCGTAGCGGGCGGCCAGCTCGCGGGCCCGCCCGGAGAAGTCGCGATGCTGCGTCGCATATCGCAGGACGCCGCCGGTCCAGGCCGGGAAGCCGATGCCCAGGATCGAGCCGACGTTGCCGTCCTCGGCGGTCCGCAGCACGCCCTCGGCCAGGCACCTGCGCGCGTCGAGCGCCTCGCTGAACAGCAATCGCTCCTGCAGATCCTCGAACGGCAGATCGCGACCGGCGGAGGTGGCAAGCTCGGCGAGGCCGGTCCAGAGACCGGTGCGACGGCCTGCGGCGTACGCGTAGAAGCCGCGCCCGGCCGCCCGGCCCGGCCGATCGTGGTCGTCGACCATCGAGTCGACCAGGTCCCGGGAGGGGCCGGTCGCGGCGGAGGCGCGCTGGATGCGCTGCACGAGCGCGATGCTCACCTCGTCGGCCAGGGCGAGCGGCCCGGTCGGGTAGCCGGCCTGCAGAGCCGCCTGTTCGATCATCGGGGCGGGCACGCCGTCGGCCAGCATGCACAGGGCCTCGTCGAGGAACCGGCCGATCACCCGGCTGGTGAAGAAGCCGCGCCCGTCGTTGACCACGATCGGGGTCTTGCCGATGCGGCGGCCGAGGTCGAAGGCCCGCGCCACCGCGGCATCGCCGGTCTGTTCGCCGGCCACGATCTCGAGCAGGGGCATCTTGGCGACCGGGGAGAAGAAGTGCATGCCGATGAAGTCGGCCGGCCGGTCGACTCCGGCGGCCAGGCCGGTGATCGGCAGGGTCGAGGTGTTGGAGGCGAGCAGGGCGTCCGGCGCGACGACCGGCAGGACGGAGGCGAAGACCTCCTTCTTCAGCGCGGGGTCCTCGAAGACGGCCTCGATCACCACGTCGGCGCCGGTCAGGTCGTCCAGGGACGCGGTCGGGGTGATCCGGGCGAGCACCGCCGGGTCGCCCGAGGCGACCGCACGCCGGGCCGCTTCGAGCGAGACGTCCTTGACGACCACGTCGAGGCCGGCGCGGGCACACGCGTACGCGATGCCGGCGCCCATCATGCCGGCGCCGAGCACCGCGACCCTGGTCGCCGGGCGGACCTCGGCCGGGGGCCGGGCCAGGCCGCCGTTGACCGCGCGCAGGTCGAAGAAGAGCGCCCCGATCAGGTTCTTGGCGATCGGCCCGGTGAGCAGCGTGATCAGGTGCCGGGTCTCGATCGTCTGGGCGGTCCCGAAGTCGACCTGCGCACCCTCGACGGCGGTGGCCAGGATGGCCTCGGGCGCGGGCAGGCGGCAGCCCTTGAGCTGTTGGCGCAGCGTGGCCGCGAAGGCGGGCAGCTGCGCGGCCAGTTGCGGCGATGCCGGCGTGCCGCCCGGCATGCGGTAGTCCGGCCGGTCCCACGGCTGGGCGGCGTCCGGGTGTGCGGCGATCCAGGCGCGGGCCTGCGGGACGAGCGCGGCCGGGTCGGACACGACCTCGTCGATCAGGCCGGCCGCCACCGCGTCGGCCGGGCGCAGGCGGCGCCCGGTGAGGAGCCAGGTCGTCAGGGCCGGCGCGAGGCCGAGCATCCGGACCGTACGCGTGACCCCGCCCGCACCCGGCAGCAGGCCCAGCGTGACCTCCGGGAAGCCGACCCGCGTGCCCGGCGCGTCGAGCGCGATCCGGTGATGGCAGGCGAGCGCGATCTCCAGGCCGCCGCCCAGAGCGGCCCCGTTGATCGTGGCGACGACCGGACGCCCGTACGTCTCGAGGCGCCGCAGGTCCCGCTTGACCGTGCCCAGCATGGCCGCGAGGCGCGGAGCGTCCTCGCGAGTCGCCCTGCTCATGAGCGGGAGGTCGCCGCCGGCGAAGAAGGTGGTCTTCGCGCTGGTGACGATGACGCCGGTGACCTGGTCCCGTTCCGTCTCGAGCCGGTCCATGGTGGCGGTCATGGCGGTTACGTAGCGCTCGTTCATCGTGTTGGCACTCTGCGACGGATCGTCCATCGTCAGCACGACGATGCCGTCGGCGCCCCGCTCGTAGGAGATCATCAGACTCTTTCCAGGACCGTGGCGACGCCCATGCCGCCGCCGATGCAGAGGGTGACGACGGCCCGGCGCAGGTCGCGCCGTTCCAGTTCGTCGAGGGCCGTGCCGAGCAGCATCGCGCCGGTCGCGCCGAGCGGGTGGCCGAGGGCGATCGCGCCGCCGTTGACGTTGACCTGTTCCGGGTCGATGTCGAGGTCGCGGATGTAGCGGAGCACGACGGCCGCGAATGCCTCGTTGATCTCGAACAGGTCGATGTCGTCAGGGCCCAGCCCGGCGACCGCCAGCGCCTTCCGGGTCGCCGGCGCCGGGCCGGTCAACATCAGCGTCGAATCGGTGCCGGTCACCGCGGCGCCGATGATGCGAGCTCGCGGTGTCAGGCCGAGCTCGTGCCCGATCTGCCCGCAGCCGATGACTACGAGGGAGGCCCCGTCCACGATGCCGGACGAGTTTCCCGCGTGGTGGACGTGATCCAGCTTTTCCACCCACGGGAACTGTTGCAGTGCGACGGCGTCAAAGGCGTCGGCCGCGGCGAACGACGGTTTGAGCGCGGCCAGCCCGGCCAGCGACGTGTCGGGTCGCATGTGCTCGTCGACGGTCAGGATGTCGAGGTCGTTGGGATCGCGGACCGGGATCACGGAGCGCGCGAAGTGCCCGCCCGCCCAGGCCTTGGCCGCGCGGTCCTGCGAGCGCAGCGCCCACGCGTCGACGTCCTCGCGGGTGAACCCCTCGATCGTCGCGATCAGGTCGGCGCTGATGCCTTGCGGCACGAAGCCGGTGGCCAGCGCGGTCTGGGGGTCGAGGAACCAGGCGCCGCCGTCCGAGCCCATCGGGTTGCGCGACATCGACTCGACGCCACCGGCCAGGATCAGGTGTTCCCAGCCGCCCCGGATCCGGGCCGCCGCCTGGTTGACCGCCTCGAGGCCGGAGCCGCAGAACCGGTCGAGTTGCACCCCGGCGACCGTGTCGGGCAGGCCGGCGAGCAGCGCGGCCGAGCGGGGGAGCACGCCGCCCTGCTCGCCGATCGGGGTCACGATGCCCATCACGACGTCGTCGATCCGCCGCGGGTCGAGGCCGGGGTTGCGGGCCAGCAGCGCGTCGATCAGGCCGGTGGTCAGGGTGATCGGCTTGACCCCGTGCAGCGCGCCGTTGTCCTTGCCGCGGCCGCGCGGGGTCCGTACCGCGTCGAAGACGTACGCGTCAGAGGGCACGGGCGATCAGCTCCTTCATGATCTCGTTCGTGCCGCCGTAGATCTTCTGGACCCGTGCGTCGGCGTACATCTTGGCGATCGGGTATTCGGTGGTGTAGCCGTAGCCACCGAAGATCTGCAGGCAGCGGTCGACCACCTCGCACTGGCCCTCGGTGAGCCAGCTCTTGGCCATCGCGGCGGTGGCGACGTCGAGTTCTCCGCGCCGGTGCCGCTCGATGCAGTCGTCCAGGAAGACCCGGGAGACCCGGGTGCGCGTCGCGCACTCGGCCAGGACCATCCGGGTGTTCTGGTGGGCGATGAGAGGCTTTCCGAACGCCTCGCGCTCTTTCGCGTACGCGGTGGCCAGCTCGACGGCTCTTTGCATGGCGGCGACCGCGGCGACGCCGATGACGAGTCTCTCCTGGGGCAGTTGCCGCATCATCGTGAAGAAGCCGGTGCCCTCTTCGCCGAGGCGGTTCGCGACCGGGACCCGGACGTCGTCGAAGAAGAGCTCGGCGGTGTCGTTGGCGTGCATTCCGATCTTGCCGAGCGTCCGGCCACGGGTGAAATCGGTGATGATCAGCAGGCTGATGCCGGTGGCCTTCTCGGAGATATCTGTTTTGACGGCTGTTATGACGACATCGGCGACCGCGCCGTTGGTGATGAACGTCTTCGAGCCGTTGACGATGTAGACGTCACCGTCTCTCTCCGCTCGCGTGCGGATCGCCTGCAGGTCGGAGCCGCCGCCCGGCTCGGTCATGCCGATCGCCCCGACCAGCGAGCCGTCGCACAACCCGGGCAGCCAGCGCCGCTTCTGCTCCTCGGTTCCATAGGCGACCAGATAGCCGGTGACGATGCCGCTGTGCACGGCCAGGCCGAGGCTGCCCTCGCCGGTGTGGGCCTGCTCGTGCAGCAGCACCGCCTCGTGGGTGAAGTCGCCGCCCCCGCCGCCGTACTCTTCGGGCACCGACAGGCCGAGCAGGCCCAGCTCGCCGGCCCGCCGGTAGTGCCCGCGATCGGGACGGCCCTGCCGTTCGAGGCGCTCGGCGTGCGGAATGACCTCTTTGGTGAAGAAGGCGCGGGCCAGCTCGGCGAGATCGTCGTGCTCGGGCCGCTGCCACGACGGGCGGTACCCGTCGAGTCCGGGCGTGACCATGAACCCCACCTTGGCGGCTTGTTGGCACCCTGTCAACAAGGTCGTGTCGTAAGGTTTCGGTCGTGAGTGTCGAGGCAGGTCAGCGGCGTCGTCTCGAGCCCGACGCACGCCGTCAGCAGATCCTCTCGGTGGCGGTCCGGCTGTTCGGCGAGCGTGGCTACGCCGACGTCTCCACGACCGACGTGGCCCGCGGGGCCGGGGTCGCGCGCGGCCTGATCAACCACTACTTCGGCACCAAGAAAGACCTCTACCTGGCGGTGGTCCGGGTGATGCTGACCGTCCCGTCCGCCGCGGTCGCGGGTCTGCCCGAGGGCGACCTGCCGACCCGGGTCGACGCGCTGGTGACCTGGTTCCTCGACGTGGTCTCGCGGCACTCGACGTCGTGGCTGGCCGCGATCAACGCCGGTGGGATGGCCGGTGACCCCGACGTCGACCGGGTGATCGGCGAGGCGATCGACGCGGCGGCCGACGGGGTGCTGGACGCGACCGGGTTCGCCGGGCGGCGCACCGAGGCGCTGCACGCGATGGCCCGGTCGTACGTCTGGTTCTGCACCTCGACCGCCCGGGAGTGGCTGCAACGAGGTGTGCTGACCAGGGTCCAGGTTCACAAGGTTCTGGCGACCACATTGATGGCCATGGCGGGCGAGGTTTTCGTCTGAACGGCGGCTGTGTTCCGCGTCCACACTCGCGACGATAGGTATCTGCGCCCGGCGCGCGGCCCCCTCAACGTCGACCCGAGGTCCGGAGGCGGAGATGGACAACCGATACAGTGCGGACACGATCACGATCGCCGGGGGCGACCCCGACGTCGTCGAACATCTCAACGACATCCTCGACCGTGCGATACACAAGCGGCCGCTCGGCGCGCCCGTCCGTACGTTCGGCGGCAGGACCGTCATCCCTGTACGCGGGCATGACCCGGTCGAGGTGTCCACCGTGTTGCGGGCGGCGTCGACCGCGGTCGACCCGCGGCCGCAACTGGTCTTCTGGAGCGGCACCAACCAGAGTCGCGAGACGGCCGGCGCGTTGTTCCTGATCGGCAACGACGTGGGGCACGGCCTGGTGTACGCCCTGCTGCCGTCCGACTTCGACCATCCGCGGAAACCGGACTGGACACCGCCGGCCGCGGAGCTGCGCCGCCCGGTCATCGCGTTGTTCGACTCCGGCGTGCGCGCGCACTCCTGGTTGCCGGACGACGACCCTCAAGATCCGTTCGTGCTGCACCCGGACGACCCGACGCTGAAGACACAGTGGTCCTCGCCCGTTCCCGAGGCCACGATCGGCGAGCCGAAGGCCGGGCACGCCACCTTCGTCGCCGGCCTGATCCGGCAGCACGCCCCGAGCGCCCAGGTGCTGTCGATCCGGGTGATGGACGGCGACGGGATGGTCGACGAGTCCAATGTGGTCAACGCGCTGCACTGGCTCGAGGACTACCGCGACACGCACCCGGTCGACGTGGTCCTGATGCCCTTCGGCCGGTCGCCCGACGACGAGATGGACGACGACGGCACGCTCGACGAGCTGCGGGCGCCGATCGAGCGGCTCGCCCGGCGCGGGGTCGCGTTCGTGGCGTCGGCCGGCAACGACCACCAGAGCCGCGGCATCCACCCGGCGTTCTTCGACGACGTGACCGGCGTCGGCGCGGGCTTCGGCGAGTACCACGCGACGTTCAGCAACTACGGCGACTGGGTGGACCGCTACGGGGAGGGCGTCAACGCGCTCAGCATCCTCCCCGGCGACCGGTGGGCCCGCTGGAGCGGCACCTCGTTCTCCGCCGCGGTCCTCGCGGCCGACCTGGCCCGGCCTCATGTCGCCTGACGACGCGCACCTCGGCGACCTGCTCGAGCGGGCCCGCGCCGGCGACCGTGAGTCGCTGCGCGAGCTGGTCCGGGTCCTCAACCCCGTGCTGTGGCGGGTCGCCCGGGCCCAGGGCCTGGCCGCCGAGGACGCCGCCGACGTGGTGCAGACGTCGTGGCTGGAACTGATCCGCCGGCTCGACGAGATCCGCAACCCGCGGGCGGTCACCGCCTGGCTGATCACCGCGACCCGGCGCGAGGCCTGGCAGCGGCGGGCCCGCTCCCGCCGGGACGCCGACGACCCGGCACCGTACCTCTCGGCGGCGGTCGACGACGGCCCGCCGCCCGATGCCCGCCTGCTCGCCGACGAACGCGACCGCGTGCTCTGGCGCCACTTCGAGCGCCTCTCCGAACGCTGCCGCGACCTGCTGCGCATCGTCGCCCAGGTGGACCGCCCCGACTACACGGTCATCGCCTCGGCGTTCGGCATGCCGCACGGCAGCATCGGGCCGACCCGCGGCCGGTGCCTGACCAAACTGCGCGAGATGCTCCTCGCCGACCCCGCCTGGAGCATGTGATGGACGACCCTCTGGACCGCGAGATCCTCTCCCGCATCGCCCGTTTCGACCCGCCGCCACCGGATCTCGACGACCGCGTGCTCTTCGCGCTCGCCCTCGACGACCTCGACGCCCAGGTGGCCCGCCTGTCGGCCGAGGAGTTCACCGGCAGCGGCGCCCGCGCCGGCGAACGCACCCGGACCATCACCTTCGACGCCGACAGCCGCACCGTCATGATCACCGTGGTCGAGCGCCCGGACAACCTCGTCCGCATCGACGGCTGGCTGGCCCCGGCCGAGGCGGCCCAGGTTTCGCTGCGCTTCCCCGAGCCCGCTCCGGCCCGCACGATCACCGCGGATTCCACCGGCCGCTTCGTCTTCGACGAGGTGCCGCACGGCCTCGCCCAGCTGATGGTGCACGGCACGCCGTCGGTGGTGACGCCATCGCTGGCGCTCTGACCTCACGGTTCGACCGCCTCTACCGCTCCGGCCTGGCGGCCAGCGAGGACGGCCGCCCCGGCTTGGCGGTGCGCCGGCTCCGCGCGGCGCTCCGGCTGGCCGCCGATCGCGCCGATCCCGTACGCGGCCGCCTGCTCATCAGCCTCGCCTGGGTCGAAGCCGAGCGCGGCCGCGTCGACCTGGGCTTCCGCCTGCTCGACGAGGCGGCGCCGTTGTTGCCACCGGACCGCCTTCCCCTGCTGCACGCCCAGCGCGCCGTCCTGCTGCGCCGCAACGGCCGGACCGATCTGGCCGCCCCCGAGTTCGACCGCGCGGTGGCCGGCCTGACCGACCCGCTGGACCTGGTCAAGGCCCTGAACAACCGCGCCCTGCTCCGCCTCGACACCGGCCGCGTCTCGGCCGCCCGGGAGGATCTGGGCCGCGCCCTGACGCTGGCCCGCCGGCACGAACTGACCATGATGGCCGCCGTGGCCCAGCTCAACCTGGGTTGCCTGGACTACGTGTCGGGTGACCTTCCGGCGGCGTTGGGCACGTTCGCGACGGTCCGCCCGGTCTACGAGTCGGTTGTTCCCGGCCGCCTGGCCGTCGTCGACATCGAACGGGCCCGCGCCCTGGTCGCCGCCGGTCTCTTCCGCGAGGCCGACCGCTGCCTGGCCGGCGCGCTGGCCCAGGCCGCGTCCCAGGGCCAGGACCACACCCGGGCCGACGCGCTGCAGGTGCGCGCCGAGGCCGCTCTGCTGGCCGGCAACCCGTCGGCGGCAGCGACGTGGGCGGCCACCGCCCGGTCCGGCTTCCGCCGCCGCGGCAACCCCCGCCACGCGGCGCTCGCAGCCCTGCTGTCCCTCCGCGCCGCCGCCGAGCGGGCTGCCGAGCGGGCTGCCGAGCCGGTTACCGGCGAAATCGTGGCCCGCGGGCGGCGGCTCGCCGCTGAATTGCAGAAGCTGAAACTTCCCGAGGACGCGAGGGTGGCGGCCCTCGTCACGGCTCGCGCGCTCACCCGGGTGGGCCGGGAGAAGGCCGCCGAGCAGCTCATCGAGCGCTACGGCAAGCCCGGCCGGCACGATCGCCTCGACACGCGACTGCTGTGGCGGTTGACGCGCGCGGAGCTGGCCCGGGCCAGGAAGCAACCGGAGACGGCCGACCGGGAACTCGTGTCCGGAATGGTCACGCTGCACCGGCAGCGGGGGCGGTTCGGATGCCTCGACCTGCAGACGGGCGCTTCGGTGCACGGCCGCGACCTCGCGCGGGCCGGACTCCGCGCAGCCCTGGAGAGCGGCCGCTTCGCGGCGATCTTCAGCTGGTCGGAACGGGCGCGCGCACAAGCGCTGCTGCTGCCACCGGTGCGACCACCGGCCGACCCGGCGACGGCCGAGGCGCTCGAGGACCTGAGGCAGACGAGACAGGCGATCCGTACGGCCGAGCTCAAGGGCGCCAAGCCGTCGCCCAAGCTGAGGGCCCGGGCCGAGGAGCTGAGCCGGACCATCCGCGAGACCACCTGGTCGGTGCCGGGCGGCGCGACGGCCGGCACGAGGATCGCCACGCCGGCCGCCGTCCGGGGTGCCCTCCACGGCGCCGTTCTGGTCGCCTACCTGGACACCGGCGAGCACCTCGCCGCCATCGTCCTGGGTCGCGACACGGCCGCGGTCGTCGAGCTGGGGGAGCGCCGGGCGGCCGAAGAAGCGGTCGTCCGCCTGCGGGCCGACCTCGACACGGCGGCCGGGCGAGCCATGCCGGGCCGGCTGGCCACGGCGGTCGCCCGGGCCACCCGGGAGGACGCCGGGAGACTGGCCGCCCTCGTGGTCGATCCGATCCGGCGACGAATCGGAGACCACGACCTGGTGATCGTCCCGACCGGTCTGCTGGCCACCGCGCCCTGGGCGGTGCTGCCCGGACTGGCCCGACGGCCGGTCACCGTGGCGCCCTCGGCCACGGCGTGGCTGGCCCGGCGCAAACCTTCGGGGTGCGCGGGGCATGCGGTCCTCGTCGCCGGACCCGGCAACCAGCGTGCGCCGGAAGAGATCCGGTCGATCGCTGGCCGCAGGCCCGGCGCGACCGTCCTGACCGGCAGCGCCGCCACCCCCGCCGCCACGCTCGCCGCGATCGACGGCGCGGGCGTCGCCCACCTGGCCGCCCACGGCCGGCATGAGGCCCAGAACGCGCTCTTCTCGAGCCTGGAGCTGCACGGTGGACCGGTCCTCGGCTACGACCTTCAACGGCTGGAGAAGCCGCCCGAACTGGTCGTCCTGGCCGGCTGCGAACTGGGGCTGAGCGAGGTCAGACCGGGCGACGAGAGCTTCGGCATGGCGTCGGCCCTGCTCGCGGCCGGCACCGCGACCGTGATCGCCAGCGTGTGCCGGGTCGCCGACGACGCGGCCAGTGAGGCGATGGCCGGACTGCACCGCGAACTCGCCGCCGGCCGGACCCCGGCCGAGGCCCTGGCCCGGGAGGCGGCCGGGACCGGGTTCGTGTGCCTGGGGAGATAGTTTCCGATTCAGCCGATTCCCACGGTTGCCGTGCGGCACGCTTAGGCCGTCGGCCGGATGATCCTCAGCTCAAAACCGTGATGCCGATAACAGGTACGCGAGGACTGCGACCGGAAGAGGCTCATATGGGACTGAGTGGGGTGTTCGACGACCGCTCCCTGCGGACGAAGATCGGGACTGCCGTGCTGACCGCCGTGGTCTGCGGCGTGGCCACCGGCGGCTTGGCGCTGACCACGGTCTACAAGCAGAACTCCAACTCGGCCGCCACCCAGCGGCGCACGATCGCCGTCGAGGAGGCATCCGGGGCGTTCAGCAAGAACATCGAGGCGTACGGCGGCAGCGTCTCCGCGCTGAAGCTCTACCCCAGCATCAAGGACACCGTGCTGCAGGGCATGAAGGCCCAGCAGGCCGCGATCGTCGGCGCCCTGACCAGCCTGCAGTCCAGCCTGGGGTCCGACAAGGCGGCCGCCGCCGAGGTAACCACGGCGCAGAACGACTGGCAGGCGTTCCAGACGTTCATCAGCTCGCCCTCGGTGGCCGGGGGCCAGGCCACCACGGCCGCCCAGTTCGCTGATGTCGTGAACAAATACAACGCCCTCTACGGCGCGCTCGGCGCGGACGAGGTCGCCCTGCAGAAGCGGGCCGGCACCCTCTCCGACGCGAGCCTGAAGGCCGCGAGCTCGGACGCCCGTACGGCGAGCTGGTGGATCGGCATTCTCCTGGCGATCGGCGTGCTCGGAAGCCTCTTCATCGGCTTCCGGGTCGCCGGCCGGGTCCGCGTCGCCGTCCGCGGGGTCTCCGACCTCGCCGAGGGACTGGCCGAGGGCGACCTGACCCGTACCTCCGGGGTGACCACCAAGGACGAGGTCGGCCAGATGGCGGCCGCGCTGGACCGGGCCATCGCACGGCTGCGCGAGGACGTCGTCCAGCTGGCCGGCAACGCGACCACTCTGCACAATGCGGCCGGGCAGCTGACCGCGGTCTCGAGCTCGGTCGACGAGGCCGCCAACCAGGCGTCGGCCCAGGCCGGCTCGGTCGCCTCGGCGGCCGACGTGGTCTCCAACAACCTGCAGGTCGTCTCCGCCGGCTCGGAGGAGATGGGCTCGTCGATCCGCGACATCAGCGTCTCGACCACCGAGGCGTCCGAGGTCGCCGCCCAGGCGGTCGAGGTCGCCGCGCAGACCAACGCGATCGTGGCCCGGCTCGGCGAGTCGTCGTCGGAGATCGCGACCGTGGTCAAGGTGATCACCAGCATCGCCGAGCAGACCAACCTGCTGGCTCTCAACGCGACCATCGAGGCAGCGCGGGCCGGCGACTCCGGCAAGGGCTTCGCGGTCGTCGCCGGCGAGGTCAAGGACCTGGCCCAGGAGACGGCGAAGGCGACCGAGGACATCTCGCGGCGGGTGCAGGCGATCCAGGCCGACACCGACGGCGCGGTGGCCGCGATCGGTGAGATCTCGTCGATCATCGAGCGGATCAACGGCATCCAGCTGACGATCGCCTCGGCGGTCGAGGAGCAGACGGCGACCACGCAGGAGATGAACCGTACGCTGTCGGACGCCGCCGCCGGCGCGGGCAACATCGCCGCGACCATCGGCACGGTTTCCGAGGCGACCCGCCGGACCACCGACACCGTCGGCGACACCCGGCACGCGGCCGACGAGCTGGCCTCGACCGCGGTCCAGCTGCAGGGCCTGGTGGCGCGTTTCCGTTACTAAAATGCCGGGGTGCCTCTCCTCGACGCCCTGACACAGCCCGACGACGCCCCGGCCGTGCTCACCACGGCCGAGGGCACGCTTTCCCGGCACGACCTGCTCGGCTGGTCGGCGGCGGTGGCCGCCGACCTTTCCGGTGCCCCGATCGTCGCGGTCCGGGCGGTCCCCGATCAGAGAACGGTCGTCGCGGTCACCGCGGCGCTGCTGGCCGGGGTGCCGATCGTGCCGGTACCGCCGGATGCCGGCGATCTCGAGCGGGCCCACATCCTGCGCGACTCGGGGGCGGCGCTGCTGCTCTCCGACGACCCCGACGCTTCCGGGCTGCCGGTGGTGCCGATCACGCGATCCCGGCGGACCGGCGACATCCCGGCCGAAGCGGGACCGGAAAGGGCCGCCCTCGTTCTCTACACCAGCGGCACGACCGGTCCGCCCAAGGGCGTCGTGATCTCGCGGGCCGCGATCGCCGCCGACCTCGACGCGCTCGCCGAGGCCTGGCAGTGGACTCCTGACGACCATCTGGTCCACGGTCTGCCGCTCTATCATGTCCACGGCCTGGTCCTCGGGGCCCTCGGACCCCTCCGGCTCGGATCGCCGCTCACCCATACCGGGCGGCCGACCCCCGACGCGTACGCCGCGAGTCCCGGAACCATCTACTTCGGCGTCCCCACGGTCTGGTCGCGCATCGCGGCCGCACCCGCCGTGGCAAGAAAGCTCGCCGCGGCCCGTCTGCTCGTCTCCGGCAGCGCGCCGCTCCCGTCCCCGGTCTTCGAGGACCTGCGGCGGCTCACCGGGCAGGCCCCGGTCGAGAGGTACGGCATGACCGAAACCCTGATCACGGTCAGTGCCCGCGCCGACGGCGAACGTCGCGCCGGCCAGGTCGGACTCCCGGTCGCCGGCGTGGGCACCCGCCTGGTCGACGAGGCCGGCCTCGTCCTTCCCGCGGACGGCACCACCATCGGCCACCTGCAGGTCAACGGCCCGACGCTGCTCTCCGGCTACCTGCGCGGCGGCGACGTCGACCCGGCCCCGCTGACCGACGGCTGGTACCCGACCGGCGATGTCGCCACGATCGGCCCGGACGGCTGGCACCGCATCGTCGGCCGGGCCTCCACCGACCTGATCAAGACCGGCGGCTACCGGGTCGGCGCGGGCGAGGTCGAGGACGCGCTGCTGCTGCACCCGGCCGTGCACGAGGCCGCCGTGATCGGTGTGCCCCACGCCGACCTGGGGGAGCAGGTAACGGCCTTCGTCGTCGCCGACCCGGTCGCGCCGGACGAGCTGATCGCCTTCGTGGCCTCGCGGCTGGCGGCTCACAAGCGTCCGCGTCAGGTCCACCTCGTCGACAGCCTGCCCCGCAACGCCATGGGCAAGGTCCAGAAGGCACGGCTCCGCTAGGGTCCGTCCGGTGGATCACGCGACAGACCCTGGAGCGCGAAGGTCTCGACCGCGCGCGGCGCGTGGCCGGTGGTGATCCACTCGGCGACGGCCACGCCGGTCCCGGCGGCCATCATCACGCCGGTGGTGAAATGCCCGCCCGCGAACCACCCGTCGGCCATCCCCGGCAACCGGTCGACGACCGGTTGGCGGCCCACGACGTACGGCCGCAAGCAGCACCACCGCGCGGCGACAGCGGCGCCCTGAGCCGCGGGCACGACGTTGGTCAGCTCTTTCGCCAGCCGATCCGAGACCTCCGGGCGTACCTCGGGCGACACGTCCCCCTCGTCGAACGTCCCGCCGCACACCACGGTCCCGTCGGCGAGCGGCGTCCCACCGCCCAGCGGCCCGGCCAGCACACTTCCCAGCCGCCACGGCCCCGGCGCCACCGCCACCATGTGCCCCTTGACCCACCGCTGCGCCACGCCCTCATCCCAGGGCGGCGGCACCAGCCCGGTGGCGAACACGACCGCCCCCGCGGTGAAGTCCCCGGCCGTGGTCCGCACCCGGGCGATGCGGTCGCCGCGGACGGTCACGCTTTCCAGACGTACGCCCGTGGCCACCTGGGCGCCCCCGCGCGTCGCCAGCCCCGCGACCACCCGCAGCGGATGCACCCCGACCTGGCCCTCGACGAGCAGCGCCGTCCCGCCCTCGGGCATCCGCACGTCCGGCTCCAGCTCCCGCACGGCCGCCGCGTCGAGTCGCGTGAATTCCCGCGGCGCGGCCGGCCTGGTCACGACACCCGGCGCCTGGCGGGTGACCAGCGGGTCGGCACCGGCCGGAAACAGGTTGAGCCAGCGCGTCGGCCACAGCCCGAGCGCCCCGTCCCACTCGGCGTCCCACCGGCGGTAGATCTCCCGGCTGGCCCGTCCGAAGGCCACGAACTCGGGCCCGTCGGTCAGCAGGTGCATGTCGGGCGCGATCGCACCGGCATTCCCGCCGGACGCCCCCGATGCGAGCCGATCCTCTTTTTCCAGCACGACGACCCGCCCCAGCCCGGCCTGCCGGCAGGCCGTCGCGACCGCCAGGCCCACGATCCCGCCGCCGATCACGAGCACGTCCGGCGCGTGGTCGAGCCGGTCGGGAAGCCCGGCCCGCAACGCCGCCCGCTCGGAGTCGCCGAGGCTCGCATCCCACACCGTCCGCCGCTCCATCCGGTCATCCTGCCCCGGCATTCGATCTTTTGCCCAGCCGAGATGAGCGGGGGCGGGCGCGGTCCGCTACTCAATTCATCCGGCGGCATTCATCCGGCGGCCAGGAACCAGCCATCGACGTTCGGCAATGCGCGCCTAATCTCGGCGGCATGAGCGCACGGGTGATCGCCCTGGCCGCCGCGGCACTGCTGGCACTCGCCCCGCAGGCCGCGTACGCCGCCCCCACCAATGACGACCTGCCGTTCGCGTCCGCGGTCTTCCGCGCCACGCACAACTCCTACTCCGGCAACATCGGCGGCGCCCGCGGCTCGATCGGGCAACAACTCGACGCCGGCGTCCGCTACATCGAACTCGACGTCTGGAGCGGCTCGTACGCGAGCACCGGCGACTACCAGATCGGCCACGGCTCGGCCGGCGACCAGGTCGACCACACCGGCGGCAACCCGGCCGGGAACCAGCTCCGGGCCTGGCTGACGACCGTCGGCACGTGGTCGGCCGCGCACCCGGCCGCCGCACCGGTCACGGTCATGCTCGACCTCAAGGACGATCCCACCGCCCGGGCCTCGTACGCGAGCGGGAACCTCGGCGCCCTCAACCAGGAGATCGGCGACGTCTTCGGCCCGCGTCTGGTGCGCAGCCTCGACACGCACGGACCGCTCGGCCCGGTCGGCTCGCTGCGCGGGCGCATCCTGGTGCTGCTGTCCGGCAGCGCCTCGGCCCGCACCGGCTACCTGCGCGACACCGGCAGCAACCCGGCGGTCGCCGTCAACGGCAAGGGCCAGGTCGTCGAGGTCCACGACAACGGTTCCGGCGACCTCTGGTACTGGACCGGCCAGTACGGATCCGACGGCCGGCTGACCTGGCTGCGGCACGGGAAGTACGACACCGGCAAGACCGCGGCCGTGGCGCTCAACGACAGCGGCACGCTGGTCGAGGTGCACCAGTCCCCGAGCGGGAACACCCTCTGGTCCCACGTCGGCCACCTCGACGGCGCGGGCGAGATCGCCTGGTCCGCCTCGGCCAGGTACGACACCGGCACGCTGCCGACGGTCGCCTTCACCGACCCGGCCGGCTCCGCCGTGCGCGAGATCCACAAGAGCCAGAGCGGCAGCCAGAACTGGGACTGGGCGGGCACCGCCGGCGCGGCCGCGGTCACCTGGACGGCCCACGCCACCACGACCGACGCCCGCTTCCCGACCTCCACGGCCACCGCGTCCGGGCGTACGGTCGATGTCGCCGGCAGCGGCACGCTGACCGCGACCACCGACCGGGCGCCCGCCGAGCGGATCCGGTTTCCCCAGCTGGCCTTCGTCGAATATCAGGCGGGCGACAGCGCTGAGCTCAAGGACGGCGCGCTGTTCTGGGCCGCGACCGCCTCGAACAAGTCGTTCATCGTGTCGGCCCGGCAGGCCGGGGTCAGCGCCCGGGGCTGGGACTTCGACTCGGCGTCGCTGGCCACCGACCCGCTCGCCAATTTCCCGGCGACCAACAACCCGAACGCCGACTGGTATCGGACGCTCGTGAGCCAGGCCGGTGCCGTTGCATGAAAGTGCACATTGGTGCACACCTTCGGACGCGGTGCTACTGCAATCGAACATCTCCGGTCTAGATTCATGTTGCTGAATCAATGCGGCAACATCCAGGCAATCGGAGGGTACGCATGGCATCGCGCAGGCATCTGCTCCAGCTCGGCACGATCGCGGGGGCGGGGCTGGCCGCCTCGCCCCTGACGTCCGCTCCGGCCGAGGCGGCGGGCAGGTCCCCGGCGGACTCGCCGGTGGACTTCCCGGTGCGCCCGCCGGCGGTGCCCCTCGTCGTCCGATCGCCGTACCTCAGCACCTGGCTCGCCGCGGACAACCTGCCGGGCACCTGGCCCACCTTCTGGACCGGCCGCATCACCGCGATGACCGGCCTCGCCACCATCGACGGGACGCCGTTCCTGTTCCTCGGGTCGCCCGCGTCGCCCACCGCCTATCCCTTCCCGACACTGCGGCAGCTCTCGCTGACCGTGACCGCCACCAAGTCGGAGTTCGTGCTGGCCCAGGCCGGCGTCGAGCTGACCGTGACGTTCCTGTCGCCGATCACGCCGGGCGACCTCAAGCACCAGTCCCAGCCGCTGAGCTATGTATCGGTGGGCGCCCGGGCCACCGACGGCAGGTCGCACCAGGTCGGCGTCTACTTCGACATCTCCGGCGAGTGGGCGTCCGGCGACTCCGGCAGGCAGATCACCTGGGACCAGGAGACGACCGCGGGCGTGGTCAGCCTCTCGTACCACCAGACGCAGCCGCAGGTGCTCGGCGAGAACGGCGACACCGCCGAGTGGGGAACGGTCGCCCTGTCCGCGCTCGCCCGCCCGGGCCTGACCTGGCAGATCGGCGCGGACACCGACGTGCGCAAGCAGATCGCCACCCAGGGCGCACTGGCGAACACCGCCGACACCGACAAGCCGCGCGCGATCAGCAACCGCTGGCCGGTGTTCGCCCTCAACCAGAACCTCGGCCCGGTCGGCCCGCACGCGACAACGCCGTTCGTGATAAGCCTCGGTCAGATCCGCGAGCCGGCCGCCGCCTATCTCGGTTCGCCCCTGCCGCCGCTCTGGAAGACATACTGGCCGACCTGGCAGGACATGGTGGCCGCCTTCCTCGGCGACTTCGCCGCCTCGGTCACCCGGTCGGCGCGGCTGGACGCCAAGATCGAGAAGGACGCGACCCGGGCGGGCGGCAAGGACTACGCGGCGCTGTGCGCCTTGGCTTTCCGTCAGGCGTACGGGGCGACCGAGCTGGTCAGCCGCAACGGCGAGCCGTGGGCCTTCCTCAAGGAGATCTCCAGCGACGGCAACATGCAGACGATCGACGTCACCTATCCGGCCATGCCGGTCTTCCTGTACGCCGATCCCCAGTACCTCGGGCTGCTGCTGGCCCCGATCCTCGACTACGTGGAGAACCACGGCTACCCGAAGGTGTTCGCCCCGCACGATCTCGGCTCGCACTATCCGAACGCGGACGGCCACCTGAACGGCACCGGCGAGGAGGACATGCCGGTCGAGGAGTCGGCCAACATGCTCATCATGGCGGCGGCCTACCTGCAGCGGGTGCCGCACTCCACCTTTGCGAGCCGGCACTACAAGATCTTCAAGCAGTGGGCCGACTACCTGGTGGCCAACGCCCTCGACCCCGACCTGCAGAACCAGACCGACGACTTCACCGGCTTCATCGCCCACAGCGTCAACCTCGCGCTGAAGGGCATCATCGGCATCGGCGCGATGAGCCGGATAGCGCTGATGGCCGGCGAGGCGTCCGACGCGGCCGCGTATCTGGCGAAGGCCCGCGACTACATCGGCCAATGGCAGACCAAGGCCACCGACTCGACGGGCAGACACCTCAAGCTGGCGTACGACCAGGACGGCACCTGGAGCCTGAAGTACAACGGCTACGCCGACGCCGTCCTCGGGCTGGGCCTGATCCCGGCGTCGGTGGCCCGCTCGGAGGCCGACTGGTACGTGTCCCGCGCCGCCACCGACGGCGTGCCGCTGGACATCCGCCACGGCTACACCAAGGGGGACTGGGAGATGTGGACCGCGGCCTGGCTCAAGGACCACCACGAGATCCGCGACCTGCTGATCGAGGGCCTCTACACGTTCGCCAACACCACCGGCCAGCGAGTCCCGATGACCGACTGGTACGACACCGTGACCAACCGCCAGAGCGGCTTCCAGGCCCGTCCGGTGGTCGGCGGCTTCTTCGCCCTGCTGACTGTCTGAGCCGGGAGATCGGTCTGGGCTCGGAGATCGGTCTGGGCTCGGAGATCGGTCTGGGCCGGGAGATCGGGCTGAGCCTGGAGCTCGGTCTGGGCCGGGAGATCGGGCAAGCTCCACGTGGGCGAGGAGGTCAGTGGATCGGGGCTCGCCGAAGATCTCGCGGATCCGGAGCAGGTCGCGTAGCCGCGGCTCGGTGGAGCCCGCCGCCCAGCGGCTGATCGTCTTGGCCGACACGTCGAGGCGGCGCGCGGCGGGCCACCACGGTCAGCGGCAGGATCTCGACGGGGTCCGGCGTGGTCACCCGTTGAGCTTACGGTCGCCGGTCCTTCACGTTCGGGCGATGGCAGGGGTCAAGGCCTGTCTTGAGGCATCGAAGAGAGCCTAAAGTCCCCGGGTCATGAACGAGAGCGTGCTGCACATCCTCTGGATGAACGGCGGCCTCAGCTGCGACGGTGAGTCGGTCGCGCTGACCGCCGCCACGCAGCCGAGCATCGAGGAGATCGTTGCCGGTCCGCTGCCCGGGCTGCCGCCGGTCGTGCTGCACTGGCCGTTCTTCGACTACGACAACGGGGACACCTTCATCCGGTGGTTCCACCGGGCGGCCGCCGGCGAGCTCGACCCGTTTCTGCTGATCGTGGAGGGTTCGATACCCGATGAGAAGCTGAGTGGAAACGGCTACTGGAGCGGGTTCGGCAACGATCCGCGTACGGGAAAGCACCTGCCTGGTCAAGGTCGGCTGCTGGGACCAGGTGGTGCGGTGCAACGTGGCCAAGCGGGGCTGGATCAACGGGGTCGGCGGCTGCCCCAACGTGGGCGGCATCTGCATCGGCTGCACGATGCCCGGCTTTCCGGACAAGTTCATGCCGTTCCTCGAGGCGGCCCCGCCGGCGGCCGGCTACCACCAGCTCGTGCGGACGCTCCGAGGCTTCACACTGCGGGTCACCGGTCACTCGTAAGGGTTATCCGTATCGGACAGAACTGTCCGGTCGCCCTGTTGGCCCGGGTCTCCACATCTGGGCGGACAGTGATGGCCGTGGTGCGGTCCGACGCGGTCCGGCACGGTGGACTTCAGCCGGGTCCCCCCACAATCCTGAGGTGAGAACACATTGCTCTGGCATCCAGGCGCGGCGCCGCAGGCGCCGGCGCGGACGACCGTACGCAAGGAGACCGCAACCGTCCGGGAGCCCGAACAGGCCTGGTGGGATGCCCGGGACCGCGACGACGAGCCGGGTGAGTCGATCGTGACCGTGGCGGCGGTGCACGACCGGGACGCCGAGCGGGACGCCGAGGCCGTGGTCGCCCGGCTGGCCGAGCTCGCGGTCGACGACGAGCTGCTGGTGGTGTTCGGCGCCGGTCACCGCCCAGGGCAAGGTGTCCATCACCGGCTTGGGCAGGCCGAGCGGAAGATGCTCGCCGGCCTGCGCACCCGCCTGCCGCGGCAGGATGTCGTGGCCGTCGCCGCCCGCCCGGACCTCGCCCGCCTGCTGGGGCGGTTGCTCGACGCGGGGAGCCTGCCGGTGGTGCTGACCGAGGCCGACGCGATGCACGACCTCACGGCCGAGCTGGCCGGCGTGGTGCGCGCCGACCGGGTGGTGCGCGTCTTCGGTACGCCCGCCGCGCCGACCTCTATCCCGTCTGGACACGACCGGATCTCAACTGAAGAGCCAGCCGTACCAGTCGGTGAGACTGTCGCCGCGGGTCGCCGACACCGTGATCACCGACGCGGCCGGGTTGACCGAGGCGACGTGCAGCCGGCAGGCGTCCACATCGAACTCCACGTACGGCAGCAGGTCGAGCTTGTTGATCACGACCAGGTCGGCCGCCGCGAACATGTACGGGTACTTCAGCGGCTTGTCCGTGCCCTCGGTCACCGAGATGATCACGACCTTGCCGGACTCGCCGAGGTCGAACAGGGCCGGGCAGACCAGATTTCCCACGTTCTCGACGAACAGCAGCGACCCCGCCGCCGGGTCGAGATCGTCGAGCGCCCGATCGAGCATCGAGGCGTCGAGGTGGCAGCCGGCGCCGGTGTTGACCTGCACGACGTCGACGCCCGTACGCCGGATCCGCTCGGCGTCGAGCGCGGTCTCCTGGTCGCCCTCGACGACCGTGATCGAGCGCCGGCCGCCGAGGTCGTTGATCGTGCGCTCGAGCAGCGTGGTCTTGCCCGAGCCCGGGGAGCTCATCAGGTTGACGGCGCGCACCCCGAGTGACTCCAGCCGCTTCCGGTTGCGCTCGGCGATCTCGTCGTTGTGGGCGAGCACCTTCTCCTCAAGGGTGATCGTCTCGTGCACATGGCCGCATCCGCAGGTCGCGCACATCCTTCAGTCCACCTCCAGGGAGACGATCTGCAACTCGCGCCCACCCGTGACCTCGAGGTCGGCACTGCCGCACGGGCACAACAAAATAGGGTGCTCAAGGCGTACGTCAAGACCGCAGGTGCGGCAGTGAGCCGCACCCGGCCGATCTTCGATGGCCAACTCGGCGCCGTCCGCGATCGTGCCTTCGACCGCCAGGTCGAAGCAGAAGCGCATCGCGTCCGGCACCACCGCGGTCAACGCTCCGATTCGGACAGTCACCCGGCGCACCGAGCGTCCGCCGGCCCGCTCGCAGACCGTGCCGGCAATGCTCTCGGCGATCGCCAGTTCGTGCATCGAACCTCTTTCGTTAAGCCACGCGACGGATTGACATCGTCACACACTGTAGGACTACTCTGTTACGCGCATCACACGCAAGGCCGCATCCTCTGACGGGGGTCCTGGTAGGACCCCAGAGAGCGGGTCACATGCCGTCCGCGGAAACCGACGCCCTTATTCACGTTCGTGGATCAACGCGGGACTCAGCTGCGACGGTGATTCGGTCGCGCTCACCGCGGCCGCCCAGCCCAGCATCGAGGAGATCGCGCTCGGTGCTCGGCCCGGCCTGCCGCGGATCGCGGTGCACTGGCCGCTCATCGATTTCGAGTGCGGCCCGACCGGCGGGGCCGACGACTTCCGCCGGCGTCGCTCCGCCGTCTGGCTCGAAAGCGCCCCGCCGCTGTGACCGGCGAGCGCTGTGACATGTGCTCGGCGACGATCGGCGAAACACACGACCACGTCGTCGATCTGCGTAGTCGCGCTCTCATGTGCACCTGCTATCCGTGCCACCTGCTTTTCGACGGCCCCGACGTCGAGGCGCTTCTGGTCCACGACGACGACGACGCCTGTGTCGTGCCGATCGACGTCGGTTACGAACTGGTCGGCCGGCTCCGGAAAGTGTGGCGCGGCTTCGACGGCGGCCGGGAGGCACGCGAGGACATGTCGCGCTTCTTCACCCGCGTACGGGAAAGAAGCGCGACGTGAGCGACTACCGTTTCGCCGTCCGCGATGTCATCTCCGAGCCCTATGCCGCGGCGCCGCAACTGACCGCCCGGCTGCGGATCGAGGAGACCACCGGCGTCCAGGTGCACGCGATCGCCCTGCGCTGCCAGGTGCGCATCGAACCGCAGCGGCGCCGCTACGACTCGATGGAACAGTCGTCCCTGCTCGGCCTCTTCGGCGAGCGCGCCCGCTGGGGTGACACCCTGAAGTCGTTCACCTGGATGCATTGCAACGCCACGGTTCCCGGCTTCTCCGGCCACGCCGAGTTCGCGCTCGCCATGCCCTGCACCTACGACCTCGAGGTGGTCGGCACCCGCTATCTGCACGCGCTCGACGCCGGCGACATCCCGCTCACGTTCCTGTTCTCCGGCACCATCTTCACCCGCGGCGAGACCGGCTTCGCGGTCGAACAGGTGCCCTGGGCCTGCGAGGCCCACTTCGACCTGCCGGTATTCGTCTGGCGGCAGATGATCGAGTCCTATTTCCCGAACACCGGCTGGCTCCGCCTCAGCTCCGACACCCTGGTCGCGCTGGCCGACTTCCGCGCCCAGCACGGCCTGACCAGCTGGGACGAGACCCTCAACAAACTGCTCGGTGGGGCGTCATGAGCGTCGCGGTCGCTCGCGCGGTGGCCGACGCCGTCCTTTACGAGGGCTATCTGCTGACCGCCCGGGTCCGCCTCTCGTTCTCGCCCGAGGGCCCGCTGACGCGTCTGACCGTCGCCGTCTCCACCGAGCACCCGGCCCCGGTCGCCGACAAGCAGTCCGCCGCCCGCCACTCCCTGCTCGGCGCTCACCCGCTGCTGGAGGCCCACGACTGCTCGTTCGTCTCGGTGATGGACCCGCCGCCCTTCGCGGCCGCCGCCGCGGCCCGCTGCACCCAGAACCGCTTGGCCGTGACACTGGCCGACGATCCCGACGCCGACCTGCACGAGTGGTACGGCCGTTACTACTACTTCGCGCCCGACGAGATCGAGCCTGCAACCGGAGAGGGAGACCGTTCATGAGGTTCCTTGGAGTGCTCACGATGCCGGCGCTCACCGCGGCCGCCGCCGTGGCCGGCGTCGTGGTCGCGAGATCCATACCCGACATCCGCCGGTACCTCGAGATCCGCTCGATGTGACCGGGCGCGTCCTGGTCGCCGGGATCGGCAACCTCTTCCTCGGCGACGACGGCTTCGGGCCCGAGGTGGTGCGCAGGCTCGCGGCGGGCGGTTCCCCGCCTCGGTGCGTACGCGTGACCGACTACGGCATCCGCGGCATGCACCTGGCCTACGACCTGCTCGACGGCTGGGACTCCCTGGTGCTGGTCGACGCCCTGCCCGCGACCAGCGGCCCACCCGGCCGGGTCATCGTCATGGAGATCGGCCCCGGCGACCTCGAACCGGGCGAGTTCGACGCGCACGGCATGCAGCCGGTGGCCGTACTGGGAAGCCTGACCGCCATGGGCGGCAAGCTGCCGCCGACCTACATCGTGGGTTGCCCGGTCGAGTCGACCCGCGAGGGCATCGGCCTGAGCCCGGCGATGTCGGCCGCGGTCCCGGCGGCGATCGACATCGTCCTGGACCTGCTCGACCGCCTGCCGTTGACCGAGCCGCTCCCCGAGCGCGGGAGGCCATAGCATGTGCCTGGGTATCCCCGGCCGCGTAGTCGAGATCGTCGCCGGCTACGCCGATCGGCTCGAGCTGGTCGACGTGCAGGGAGCCCGGCGCCGCATCAACATCGGCATGCTCGACGCTCCCCCTTCCCGGGGCGACCGCACTTGGCGGGGATCGGCGCCATTCCGCGCAGCGGCTGGAGGCTGTCGGAGCGCTATCGCGACTTCGACGCCGAATACCGTTTCGACGTCCGCGACGTGCACACCGCCGAGTCGTCCCTGTGCCGCTCGGGTGAGGTGCTCCAAGGGCTGATCAAGCCGCACGACTGCGGGATCCGACCCGGGCGGGGTGTCGGCCTCGCTCAACGAGATCGCCCGCGCCGGCATTTCGAGGGCGCGTGGGCCTATCTGGAGTTTCTGGCGTCGGTGGCCGGCGTGGATGATCCGCTGGACGTCTCGGTGGTGTCGGCCTACTGGGTCGGCGGTCCGCTGCCGGCCGCGGCCGATCCCGGTGCGCTCCTGACCTTCCTGGGGGACCGGTTCGCCGGCCAGATCGGCGGGACGTGGCGTTCGGCGGCCGGACGGGCGTCGGCCCACCACAGCTTCCACGAAGCGGATGTCGCCGTCGAGGGCGTAGGCGGTGACGCGTCTTCGAGGTCTATCCGTGGGCCGGGCTGCTGCGCAGGACCGGCAATCCGGCCGCCCTCGGGGTGCTCGACCGCTGCCGCATCCGGGTCGGGACGGTCCGTGAGATCTCCGGCGGAACCGCCACGGTGAGTTGCTGTCCACTGGTGACTTCCGGTGTCGGCCGGATCGGGCCGGGGCTGTGAGGTGCTCGACGAGGACAGGGCCGCGCTCATCGAGAGCCACGAACGCCGGCAACTCTCTTTTCACTAGTCGGCGGGAAACAATGAGATCGCGTTCCATTGTGTCTCGCCGACAAACTTGTACTCTCCAGTAACATTGACGCTTGACGATCAAAATAATCCGGGTCTAGCTTCGGGCTGATCGTTATTCTCCTCGCGAATTCGCCTTCAGGGAGCCCCGAAAATGGATGAGCCCGGTTTCGGCCGTACCCGTTGGCGCCGGTTCGGCCTCCTCGTGCTCCTGTCCGGCGGTGTCACCGCGGGCATGGTCGGTCTGGTCACCAACGGCGCGCTCGCGGTCGGCTTCAACGTCTCCGGCCAGAACTTCAAGGTGCGCGCCGACAAGCTCGTCGCCACCGGTTTCGTGCAGTACGGGGGCGTCGACGCCGGCATCGATCCGGGCAGCAACCCGCCCAAGCAGGTGCCGGAGCCGGTCGCCGTCTCCGCCATGAAGACCGCCGAGATCACCAACCTGTGCCAGTCCGTCGTCACCGACCTCGGTGTCTTCGGCAAGGTCACTCTGGTGATCACCGCGGGCGACGCCGGCCAGCCGGTCACCGCCACCGACATGGTCGTCGACATGACCCGCCTCGACGGCGACGCCGACTTCCACTCGATCGAGATCGGCCGCGACGCCAGCACGATGGACAAGGGCCCGACCAACGACCCGTCCGAGCTGGCCCAGCGGCGGCAGGGCTTCTTCGGCCAACAGGCCACCTCGGTCACGATCACCAACCTGCAGCAGACCGCCTGGTCGACGGTGGCCAGCGAGTTCAACCTCAAGCACCTGTCCATGCAGCTGCACTGGGGCCAGGACGAGTGCTTCTGACCATCCCCCCTCGAGAAGGAGACACGGCATGAGCCGTATCCGAGTCCTGCGTGCCGCGCCGCTCGGCGCCGTAGCCGCCCTGGTGGCCGGCGCAGGCCTGGTCGCACTCACCGCCGGGCCGGCCCAGGCCGCGACCGGCACGACGGTCACACCGGCCGGCGACTCGTACTCGGCGAGCCTGGTGTCCGGGACCGGCGCCGGCTTCGTCGTCGGCTCGACCACGGTGACCTGCAACCAGTCGGCCAACGTCGGCACCGTCCCGGCCGCCCCCGGCAACTCGAGTACCGACGGCCCGGTCATCTCCTCGGTGACCCCGCCGACGTTCGCCAACAACGGCGGTGCGTGCCCGACGAACGTCCTGTTCACCACCGCGACCACGGTCACCAACTCGACCAACGGCTCGTGGACGATCGGCCTGCAGTACGACGCGGCGGGCTCCACCGGCACGATGACCATCCCGCAGGCGGGCGTCGTGACCACGATCTCGGGCCTGGCCACCTGCACGATCACGGTGGCCCCCGACGGCCCGGCCGCGATCACCGGCCCGTGGGTCGCCGGCACCGCCACCGCCGCGCCCCAACTGGACTTCTCGGCCGGCGTCTCGTTGCCGATCAAGGTGACCGGCGGCTTCGGCTGCCCGACCGGCGCGACGGCGGCGACCTTCACCGCGCGCTACGAGATCACCGACACGACCGACGGCACCCAGCAGATCACGGTCGCCGAGACGGCCTCCCAGCCCACCGACACCCCGACCGACACACCGACGGCGGATCCCACCGACACTCCCACCGCCTGACCGCGATCTCCTGATCAGGCACAGCTCGGCGGCCGCCCCTCCACGCGGCCGCCGAGCCGTGTCCCACCCCGCGATGTCGACCTCGGCGCCGACGGCTCGGGCGCAGGGGCCTTTTGAACCGCCGTCGACTGATCAGTCGGCGCGGCGAGCCAGCAGCAACGTCGTGTCGATCGCCATCGGTACCTCGTCGCCGAACAGATCCGTCAGCCTCGCCACCACCCGCTGCCGGGTGTCGGCCGGCAGCATCCGGAACTGCGACCGGGTCTGCGCGAGCCCGACGAAATCCGCCCGCGACACCATTTGATGCGTGACGTAGTGCCGGCTGGTGAGATCGGCGAACCCGTCCGCCGCGGCCAGTTCGTCACCCGGCCATTGCGACCAGGCCCGCTCCGGCGTCACCGAAAGGTCCTTGATCGTCACCGTCGGCGCCAGCTCGGCGAAGACGTTCACGAATGCCTTCTGCAGCCGCGGATCGGCGACCCGCTCGTTGTTCCAGAACAGCGCGAACGTCCCGCCGTCCGCGAGCGCCGCTCGGGTGAGCTGCCACCGGGTTTCGGGCACCGTCCAGTGCCAGGCCTCGGCGCTGAACACCAACGGGAACTTCTGCGGCGGCCGGAACTCCTCGAATCGGCAGCGTTCGATCCGCGCCCGGTCGAGGCGGCGGTCGAGGATCGCGGCCATGTCGGCATCCGGCTCGATCGCCGTGACCAGGACGCCCCGGCCGGCGAAGGCGGCGGTGGCCCGCCCGGTGCCGGCGCCGATCTCGAGCGCTTCGCGCGCGCCCCGGCTGTAGTCGAGGACATCGCCGAACACAGCTGAGGGATACGGCTGCCGCACGCGGTCATAGAGGTCGGCGATCTCCCCGAACACCCGGCTCGGATCCCTGTTCTCCATGACCGCACGATACCGATATCACCGCACGACACCGATCGATGCTTTCCGGGCCGGCTCACTTGGCCGGCGCGACGATGCCGTACTCGTGGATCTTGCGGTAGATGGTCGCGCGGGACATGCCGAGGGCGGCCGCCGCCTTGATCTTGTTGCCGTTCCAGTCGATGAGGCTGCGGACGATCGCGTCGCGTTCCATCGCCTCGAGCGGGCTCAGCAGCCGCCGGCTGACCGTGCGGCACTCCGGCGGCAGGTCGTCCGGCTGGATCGAGCCGCTGCGCCGCCGCTGCACGATGTTGCGCAGCACCTGCCACAGCTGGTCGATGTTGCCCGGCCAGCTCGACCGGCACAGCATCTGCATCGCTTCCGGCGAGCACGTCAACCGCCCGTCCGGAACCAGCTTGGCCAGGAAGAACGGCACCAGCGCGGACACGTCCTCGAGGTGGTAGCGCAGCGGTGGCAGCTCGACCGTGCTCGGGAAGAACCGCAGCAGGTCGGCCAGGTCGCCCGCGTCGTGGTGATGACTCAGGGTCATCGCGACCCACGGCGATGCCTGCGCGGCCCGGGCCGGTTCCAGCAGGCGGGCCAGCGCTCGCAGCGGAGCCCGGCCGATCCGGTCGGCGTGCTGGATGACCAGGGCGCCCTCGCCGGCCTCGACCTCCCGGCGTACGTCGGCCAGCCATCCGCGCCCGCCGGTCGCCGCGTCGACGACCGCGAAATGTGAGCCCGGGCTGTCGTGCTGGTGGATCGCCCGGATCACGGCCAGCTTCCCGACCCCGGCCTCACCCTCCAGCGTCAGCCACTCGCCGGCACTGTAGACCGATCGCACCTGGTGGCACCCGCGCAGCCACAGGCCGCCGCTTCCGACCAGACCCGGGAGGAAGGCTCTCGGGGACGGTGCGCCCTCCAGATGTACGCCCGGCTGCTCCGTCATCTTGACCTGCACGATTCCGCCGGTCAGACGTCCTTCGCCGCGCACCGGCCGGCAGTACATCCGGGCCCGGGCCCCGCTCGGCAGCTCCACCACCAGCGACGCGGTCGGGTTGCGGCCGGCCAGCACCTCGGCGGCCCTGGTGAGCAGCAGGGCCTGCTCGGCCGGGTCGAGCGCGTGCCGCGCCGTGTCGTTCATCATCACGACGTCGTTGTTGAGCGCGAACACGATCCCGGCCGTACGCCGGCAGGTGCGCAGGTATTCCTGCAGCAGTTCGAGCTCGCGGATCCCGCTGTCGGCCAGCATCGCCTGCTGGATCTGCCCGGCCGTCGAGCGGGCGAGCGTCATCAGCAGCGGGTCGGCGTCGCGGCGCCAGCAGGTCAGGTCGACCGCGCCGACGGTCTTGCCCGAGATCGGATGGTGTATCGGCACCCCGGCGCAGGCCAGGTCCTCCAGGTGTTCGGCGTAGTGCTCGTGGCCGAACACCTGCATCGGCCGGCCGCCCTCGAGTGCGGTGCCGATGCCGTTGGTTCCCACATGCTCCTCGGCGTAGCTGAAGCCGGGCGCCAGGTTGACCCGGTCGAGGTGGGCGTCGAGCTCCCGGCCGGCGTCCATGCGGGTGAGCACCAGCCCGGCCTGGTCGGTCAGGATGATGCTGATCGGCTGCCCGTCGAGGTGCTCGCGCAGATGGCGCAAGACCGGCAGCGCGCTGCGGGTCAGCGGGGTGTCGAGGTCGGGGTCGCGCTGGTAGGAGAGGTCGATCCGGTCGGCGGCCACGTTCCATTGGCGCGAACGCCACCACGAGGCCAGGATCGCGTCCCTGACCTGGTGCGGGTCGACGTCGGAGGCGGTGAGGAACTGTTCTCGGGTCTTGGCGAGTGCGTTGTCGGGGGATCGTTTCGGCGGCATGGGACACCCCCTTGCCGGGCACGCTGGGGTTACAGGCTGGTTACACCGTACGCGCCGAAACCGTGACTCTCGTCTCATGTTGAGACCCCAGATCGACGGGTCCGCGATGGACTCGGGCGATGGAGCCGGTTCCCGAAACCTTCAACCCGTGGACCGTCGTCAACGTCGTTTTTCACCATCTGGCGGGGCAGGGTCTGCACCCCACGCTGGGCGGCGCCGATCCGGGCGCCCCGGCCGCCGAACTGCTGCGTGCGTTCGGCATCGAGCCGGCGCCGGAGGGCGATCGGCAGGTCGGCGAGAACGTCAAGCGCCACCTGGCCGAGATCCGTGCGGCCGTGTTCGAGGAGGACGCGTGACTCATTGTGAGACCGCCGCCACACCGTGGCCGAGGTCTGATCACGCTGAAGGACGCAGCCTGAGACGAGGAGTTGACTCATGAGCAGGCAGAGCGTGGCCAAGGCACATCAGAAGATCCAGGAACTGTCCTGGGAACCGATGTACCACCAGCCGGTCTCGCAGTACGGAACCGACTACACGTTCCGGAAGGCACAGAAGAAGGACCCGCTCAAGCAGGTCCTGCGGTCGTACTTCCCGATGCAGGAGGAGAAGGACAACCGGGTGTACGGCGCGTCGGACGGCGCGATCCGCGGCAACATGTTCCGCCAGGTCCAGGAACGCTGGCTGGAATGGCAGAAGCTGTTCCTGTCGATCATCCCGCTGCCGGAGATCTCGGCCGCCCGGGCGATGCCGCTGCTGTTCCGCAACGTCCCCAACCCGGAACTGCACAACGGCCAGGCGATCCAGATGATCGACGAGGTCCGGCACTCGACGATCCAGCAGAACCTCAAGCGCCTGTACATGAACAACTACATCGACCCGGCGGGCTTCAACTCGAGCCTGCGCAACTTCCAGAACGACTACTGCGGCACGATCGGCCGGCAGTTCGCCGAGGGCTTCATCACCGGCGACGCGATCACCGCGGCCAGCATCTACCTGACGATCGTGGCCGAGACCGCGTTCACCAACACCCTGTTCGTGGCGATGCCGGCCGAGGCCGCCGCGAACGGCGACTACCTGCTGCCGACCGTCTTCCACTCGGTGCAGTCGGACGAGTCCCGGCACATCTCCAACGGCTACGCCACCCTGCTGATGGCGCTCGCCGACGAGGGCAACCACCAGCTGCTCGAGCGCGACCTGCGCTACGCCTGGTGGAACAACCACCGCGTCGTCGACGCGGCGATCGGCACCTTCATCGAGTACGGCACCAAGGACCGCCGCAAGGACCGCGAGTCGTACGCCGAGATGTGGCGCCGCTGGATCTACGACGACTACTACCGCAGCTACCTGGTGCCGCTGGAGAAGTACGGCCTGGTCATCCCGCACGACCTCATCGAGGAGTCGTGGAACCAGATCTGGAACAAGGGTTACGTGCACGAGGTGGCCCAGTTCTTCGCGACCGGCTGGCTGGCCAACTACTGGCGGATCGACCCGATGACCGACAAGGACTTCGAGTGGTTCGAGTACAAGTACCCGGGCTGGTACGACCGCTACGGCAAGTGGTGGGAGCAGTACAACCGCCTGTCGACGCCGAACGGCCACCACCCGATCGTCGCCGAGGACGTCGACTACCAGTACCCGCACCGCTGCTGGACCTGCATGGTGCCGTGCCTGGTCCGCGAGGACATGGTGATGGCCGAGGTCGACGGCCAGTGGCGTACCTACTGCCACGAGGCCTGCCGGTGGACCGACGCCGAGGCGTTCCGCCCGACCTACCAGGGCCGTAACACCCCCAACATGGGCCAGCTGATCGGCGCCCGCGAGTGGGAGACCCTCTACCACGGCTGGAACTGGGCCGACGTGGTCAAGGACATGGGCTTCGTCCGTGACGACGGCAAGACGATGGTCGCGCAGCCGCACCTGAACCTCGACGACCCGAAGAAGTTGTGGACCCTCGACCACCTGCGCCGGATGCCCAACCTGCAGAGTCCGAACGTCCTGCTCAACCAGATGACCGACGAGGAGCGGGCCAAGTTCCACGCCGACTACATCCGTGGCGGTCCCGCCGGCCGTCCCTACCGCGGCGACGCCTGAGCGCCCGGCCATGGGCGAGAAGCACCGGGTCCGGTTCGAACCGGTCGGCATCGAGATCGAGGTGGACGAGGAGCAGACCGTGCTGCGCTCCGCGTTCGAGCAGGGGCTGATGCTCATGCACGGATGCAAGGAGGGGCAGTGCGCGGCCTGCAAGTCGTTCGTCCTCGACGGTGAGGACATCGAGCTCGACCGCTACTCCACCTTCGCGCTGCCCGACTTCGAGAGGGACGAGGGCTTCACGCTCCTGTGCCGGGCCCACGTCTACGAGGACGTGACCATCGAGCTGCTGAACTACGACGAGGAGATCCTGCGCTCGGGGCTGCCGATCCAGAACGCGGTGGCGGAGGTCGTGCGGATCGAGCACGTGACGCACGACCTGCGGCACCTGGTGCTGCGCCTGATCGAGCCGGCCGAGCTGACCTTCTTCCCGGGCCAGTACGTCGACATCAAGGTGCCGGGTACCGAGATCACCCGATCGTTCTCGATGGCCAATACGTCCAGCAAAGAGAACGGGCGGCTGGAGTTCATCATCAAGGTCTATCCGGACGGCGTCTTCTCGTCCTTCCTCGACGAGCGGTTGAGCGTCGGGGACCGGCTCGAGCTGACCGGCCCGTACGGTGTCTTCACCCTGCGGGAGGCCACCGACGAGGACATCGTCTTCGTCGGCGGCGGAGCCGGTCTGGCCCCGATCCTGGCCCTGCTGCGCTCGATGGCCGAGCGCGGGATCAACCGGCGCGGCGCCTTCTACTACGGCGCCCGTGCCGCCCGCGACCTCTGCTTCGTCGAGGAGTTGCGGGCCCTGCAGGAGAAGCTGCCCGATTTCCAGTTCATCCCGGCGTTGAGCGAGCCCGGCGACGACGAGAACTGGGACGGCGAGGTGGGCCTGATCACGGATGTGGTCAAGCGCCACGAGTCCGATCTGAAACGCGCCCACGCGTACCTCTGCGGCCCGCCGCCGATGGTCGAAGCGGCCATGCCGCTGCTGGCCCAGCTCGGGGTGCCCGAGAAACACATCTACTACGACAAGTTCACAACCACAGGTGGGGAGGACTGATGACGACCGCGACGGAACGTAGCGTTCCCAAGCCCGTCTTCACCGACGCCGAGGCCGGTGCCAAGGAGTTCCCGGACTCGCACGCGCGCCGGTTCAACTACTTCGTCCCGCAGAAGCGCAAGCAGACTCACTACGAGGACGTCACGGTCGAGGTGCAGCCCGATCCGCGGCACTACCTCGCCCAGGGCTGGCTGTACGGATTCTCCGACGGCAAGGGCGGCTACCCGCTGGACTGGACCGCGCTCAAGGCCTGGGGCAGCGACCGGCCGGAACCCACCCGCGGGCCCGGCACGGGCGGGCAGGGCTACGAGTGGCCGGCCCACGGCTGGCACGAGTTCCGGGACCCCAACGAGGAATGGGAACTGTCGCTCTACCGCTACAACGCCAACGTCGTACGCCAGGTCAACGCGAACATCGACGCGGCCAAACAGGCCAAGGCGTTCGAGCAGTGGAACCCGAACTGGGTGCGCTTCGTACAGCAGCACGTCGGCGCGTGGATGCACGTCGACCACGGCCTGGGCCTCTATCTGTTCGCCAACGCCAACCGTCGCGGGCCGACCAACATGCACAACACGGCGATCGCAGTGAACAGCATGCACCTGATCCGCGCGGCCCAGGACCTCGCGCTCTATCAGCTGACGCTGGGCGAGGAGATCCCGGACTTCGACGGCACCGCGCATCTGGCGACGTGGAACGAGGATCCGGCCTGGCAGGGCGTACGGGAAACCGCGGAGCGGCTCACCGCGACCAGCGACTGGGGTGAGGCGATCTTCGCCGCGAACGTGGTTTTCCAGCCGCTTGTCGGCGAGCTCTTCCGGAGCCGGCTGGTGATGCAGGCGGCGCCGCGCAACGGCGACTTCGTCACCCCGACGATCGTCGGTGCCGAGGAGTTCGACTTCTCCGAGCGCGACCTGCGCTACACCAAGGCGCTCTACGAGCTGCTCACCAACGACCGCGAGTACGCCGAGCACAACAAGCGGATCCTCAACTCCTGGCTGGCCGACTGGACCGGCATCTCGATCGCGGCCGCCCGGGCGATGCTGCCGCTGTGGTCCCAGCCGGACAACAAGCCGCTGCGCTTCGAGGACGCGCTGGACAGCGTCAAGAGCCGCTTCGCCGGCATCGTGAGCGACCTCGGCCTGGACATCCCGAAGGAGCTGGAGCGGTGACAGAGCAGCGATTCAAGACGGCCGAAAGCCCGTTCAAGTCCGACAACACAGCCTCCAACATGTGCGGCTTCACCCTGATGAACAACCAGATCGGGGTGGTCGTGGCCGAGGTGATGCGGGACAAGCCGAACGTCAAGGTGACGCCGCTGCCGTCGATGATCCGGGTCGACGCGCTCAACCGGATGGACCTCGTCTACGACGAGGTGTCCGAGGCGCTCGGCGAGGAGCCCGGCTACTTCGACGCCGCGCAGTTCGAGGAGAGCATGTCGACCCACTACGGCCGGATGATCCACGAGGACGACCGGACGATCATGTTCGCCAACCCCGAGGACGCGGCGGAATACATCGGCTTCGACCTGACCGTGGAATCGAGGTAGCCCTCCATGTACGAGAAGGACGGCGAGAAGTACTTCATCGTCGACAGTCACATGCACTACTGGAACGCCGGGCCGACCAACTGGGTCCCGGGCGCCGAGCAATATGCCAAGGGCTGGATCGAATGCTTCCACGCCTATCAGGCGCTCGGCCCCAAGGAGACGCACTGGCCGATCGAGAAGTTCATGTCCTACACCGAGGACGACCTGATGAAGGACGTCTTCCAGGACGGGTACGTGGACGTCGCGATCTTCCAGCCGACGTACCTGACCGAATGGTACAAGGAGGGCTTCAACACCACCGAGAAGAATGCCGCACTGGGCGCCAAGCACCCCGGCAAGTTCATCGCCAACACCCGGTTCGACCCGCGCGACGGCGACGACGGGCTCAAGAAGCTGGCCGAGAACGTCGAGCGCTACGGCAGCATCGGCGTGAAGCTCTACACCGCGGAGTGGAACAACGGCTCCCGCGGCTGGACGCTCAAGGACCCGGCCGCCTACCGCTACCTGGAGAAGGCCCAGGAGCTGGGCATCAAGAACGTCCACGTGCACAAGGGCCCGACCATCTGGCCGTTGGACAAGGACGCGTTCGACGTTTCCGACGTCGACCACGCGGCGACCGACTTCCCGGAGCTCAACTTCATCGTCGAGCACGTCGGCCTGCCCCGGATCGAGGACTTCTGCTTCATGGCGACGCAGGAGCCGAACGTCTACGCCGGCCTCTCGGTGGTGATCGGCGGCCTCATGCACGCCCGGCCGCGGTTCTTCGCCAAGGTGATGGGCGAGCTGCTGTTCTGGGTCGGCGAGGACAAGATGACCTTCGGCAGCGACTACGGCATCTGGGAACCGAAGTGGCAGATCGAGGGCTTCGTCGACTGGGACTACCCCGGTGAGGACTTCGACGACTTCCCGCGGGTGACCACGGCGACCAAGAAGAAGATCCTCGGCCTCAACGCCGCGCGCCTGTACGGCATCGAGGTCCCGAGGGAATACCAGCTCGACGCGGGCGAGGGGACTCCGGCGGCTCGGGACGACGCCGTCGGTGTCAGTTCCGAGTCGCCGGCGGTCTCGCCGGCATGACCGCCACCGCAGTGGAGTCGCGCATCCTGGCCGCTCTGGCCGGGGTGCGCGACCCCGAGCTGGACGAGCCGGTGACGGTGCTCGGCTTCGTCGCGTCCGCGGTCTTGGATGCCGATGGGACGGCGGTCGTTCATCTCCGGCTGCCGACGTACTTCTGTGCGCCCAACTTCGCGTACCTGATGGTGGCCGACGCCTACGACGCGGTGGCCGCCCTCGACGAGGTCCGCCGGGCGGAGGTGGTGCTGGACGACCACTTCGCCTCGGACGCGATCAACGAGGGGGTGGCGGCCCGGGCCGGATTCGTCGCCTCGTTCGAGGGGGAGGCGGTCGACGAGCTGGATCAGCTCCGGCGCGACTTCGTGCGCAAAGCCGTACTGGCCGGCACCGACATGGTGTGCCGGCCTTTGTCGGGCCGGGACCTCGCCGCCATGACGCTCGGCGATGTCGACAACACGCCCGCGCTTGACCGGCTCCGACGCCGCCGCCGCGAACTCGGCCTCCCCGCCGACGACAGCGCGCCCCTGCTCATCGACCCCGCAACCGGGGCCGCGATCGAGCCCGATCAGGTACCGCTGCATCTGCGCCGCGCCCGTCTGACCCGGACCAGCCTCGACGCGAACACCGGCATCTGCCGCGGCATGCTGCGGCACCGCTACTCCACCGACGGCCAGGGCGAGGAAGCCCCCGCTGAGTAGAAGGAGATCCCCGAGATGGCCAAAGAACTTCGATTCGGCGCGGACGCGCGCACCCTGCTGCTCAACGGCGTCGACAAGCTGGCCGAGGCGGTCAAGGCGACGCTCGGACCGAAGGGGCGCAACGTCATCCTGGAGAAGATCACCGGTTCGCCGGTGGTCACCAACGACGGCGTGACCATCGCGCGGGAGATCCATCTGAAGGACCAGTTCGAGAACATGGGCGCCCAGCTGGTCAAGGAAGCGGCGATCAAGACCAATGACATCGTCGGTGACGGGACCACGACGGCGACCGTGCTCGCTCAGGCGATCATCCGGGAGGGCATGGCGGCGATCGGGGCGGGTGCGAATCCCGTACTGGTCAAAAGAGGCGTTGATCTGGCCGTCGACCGTCTGGTCGAACGTCTCCGGACGGTCGCCCGCGCGATCGACAGCGAGGCCGACCTGGCCCGCGTCGCCGCGATCTCGGCCAACGACGACGACATGGTCGGCGGGGTCATCGCGAAGGCCCTGCACACCGTCGGTGACGGCGGGATCGTCACGGTCGAGGAGTCGCCGCGGCACGGCATGAGCGTCGACTTCGTCGAGGGCTTCGAGTTCGACAACGGCTACGTGTCGCCCTACATGGTCACCGACCCGGGCCGGCTCATCGCGGTCGTCGACGACCCCTACATCCTGATGACGGCCGAGAAGATCACCAAGGTCCAGCAGCTCATGCCGCTGCTCGACAAGATCATGCGCGATCCCCGGCCGCTGATCATCATCGCCGAGAACGTCGAGGGCACCGCGCTGTCGATGCTCACCCACAACCACGTCAACGGGATCTTCCAGTGCGTGGCGGTGCGGGCACCCGGCTTCGGCGACCGGCGCCTGCACAAGCTGGAGGACATCGCGGCGATCTGCGGCGGAGCGGTGCACAGCCGGCACTCCGGCTTCACCCTCGAGACGATGACCATCGACCAGCTCGGCCGGGCCGGGCAGGTGCGGGTCGACGCCGACCACACCGCGATCATCGACGGGGGCGGCTCCTCCGACGACGTGCAGTTCCGGCTGACGCAGTTGCGGGCCGAAATGGAGAGGGCGAGTTTCGGAGTCGACGAGGACGTGCTCACCGAGCGGATCGGCTCGCTGTCGGGCAAGGTCGCGGTGATCCAGGTCGGCGCGCCGACCCCGGCCGAGCTCAAGGAACTGCAGCACCGGGTCGAGGACGCGCTGTCGGCGTCCCGGGCCGCCATGGCCGAGGGCATCGTCGCCGGCGGCGGCGCGGCCCTGCTGCACGCCGCGGACGCGCTCGACGGCCTCGACCTCAAGGACGACTACGCCACCGGCGTCGAGATCGTCCGGCGGTCGCTGACCGAACCCGCGTTCCTGATCGCCAGCAATGCCGGCTACTCCGGCGCCGAGACCGTCGCCCGCATTTCCCAGCTCGGGCCGGACGAGGGCTTCGACGCGCTCGAGGGCCGCTTCGGCAACATGATCGACATGGGCATCGTCGACCCGCTGCGGGTCGCCCGCTCGGCGCTGCAGAACGGCGCGTCGGTCGCCGGCCTGCTGCTCACGACCAACACCCTGGTCGCCGAGGAGCAGACGCCGTGGGGCGGCAGCGCCTCGCTGATGACCGAATTCGGCCCGCTCGACGAGGGCCTGAAGCAGCCGTCACCGGACTCGAGCACCCCGCAGTCGCTGGGCCTCGGCCCGTCCGTCGGTTAAATGAGCCCTTTCCTGGGCGACGGCGGGGCCGAAACCGCCGTCGCCCCGGCCGTTGACGCCCGCAACGCTCTGAGGGTGTTGCGGGCGCGCGGCCGGCTCCGAGGCTCGATCGCCCTGCTCGGCCCGGCCTTCGTCGCCGCCGTCGCCTATGTCGACCCGGGCAACTTCGCCACCAACTTCACGGCCGGCGCCCACTTCGGCTACATGCTGATCTGGGTGATCGTGGTCGCCAACCTGAGCGCGATGCTGGTGCAGTACCTCTCGGCCAAGGCAGGTGTCGCCACCGGCCGCGACCTGCCGGAACTCTGCCGTCTGTACCTGCCCCGGCCGGTGTCGCGAGGACTCTGGGTCCAGGCCGAGATCATCGCGATGGCCACCGACCTGGCCGAGTTCCTGGGCGCGGCGGTCGGGCTCAACCTGCTCTTCCACGTGCCACTGTTCCCGGCCGGGCTCATCACGGCCGTCGTCGCCTTCGGCATCCTCGGCCTCGAACAGCGCGGCTACCGCCGCTTCGAACTGGCGATCGTCGCCCTCCTCGGCATTGTCCTGCTGGGTTTTCTGTACGACCTCCTGGCCGTACGCCCGTCCCCGGCCGGAGTGGCCTCGGGGCTGGTCCCGACGCTCGCGGGCGGCGACAGCCTGATCCTGGTCTGCGGCATCATCGGCGCGACCGTGATGCCCCACGTGGTCTACCTGCACTCGGCCCTCACCAAGTCCCGCATCGCCTGCCGCGACGACGCCGAACGCCAGGAACTGCTCCGCTTCCAGCGCCTGGACGTGGTGATCGGCCTCGGCGCGGCCGGCCTGATCAACCTGTCGATGCTGGTGGTGGCGGCCGCCCTCTTCCGCGGCACCGCGTTCGAGGGCGACCCGATCGCGGCCGCCCACGACGGCCTGGGCCGCCTGGTCGGCGGCGGCGCCGCGCTGGCCTTCGCGATGGCCCTGCTGGCGTCCGGCCTGTCGTCGTCCAGCGTCGGCACCTACGCCGGCCAGGTCGTCATGCAGGGCTTCATCCGCCGCCGCATCCCGCTGTTCCTGCGCCGAGCGGTGACGATGGCGCCCGCCCTGGTCGTGCTCGCCCTGGGCCTGCCCCCGACCGCGAGCCTGGTCGTCTCCCAGGTGGTGCTGTCGTTCGGCATCCCGTTCGCCCTGGTCCCGCTCCTGTTGGTGACCCGGCGCCGGGACATCATGGGCGTCTTCGTCAACCACCGCCTGACGACGGCGACCGCGGGCGTGGTGGTCAGCCTGATCATCGCCCTGAACGCCTACCTCCTCCTCGACGCCTTCCTCTGAAACTCGGCCCTTTGATACTCGGCTGATAGCGGCCCTTTGCTACTCGGCTCGGGCCGGCGGCGCACCGGACCCGAGCCGAGTGCCGCGATCAGTGCACGGCAGTCACGCCGGGAACGCGCACCGGGCTGACGGCCACCCGCCGGGTGCCGTTGCCGAGCTGCGCGGAGAGGTTGTTACCCCAGGCGTACACGCTGCCGTCGGTGGTGACGGCGAGGCCGTGCAGGAAGCCGCCGGCGATCCAGCCGCCGTCGGTCAGCCCGCTCGCCGGAACGGGTGTGGAGCAGTGGAGGCCACAGCCGTCGCCGTCGCCGAGCTGGCCGGTGACGTTGTCGCCCCAGCTCCACACCGCACCGTCGCCCTTGACGGCCATGGCTAAGGTGCCGCCGGCGTCGATCGAGACGACACCGCCGATGTTCACCTTGAGCGGGGTTCTCTGGTTGTGCGCGGCGTCGGCGTTTCCGATCTGGCCCTGGCCGTCGTCGCCCCAGGCATAGACCGTGCCGTCGGACTTCAATGCGTACGTGTCGTCGCCGCTCGCGGCGATCAGCACGAC
>DASWRZ010000131.1:0-2336 GCA_036402935.1 Actinoplanes sp. | reverse complement strand
GCAGTGGCGATCGCCGGCTACACCAACGCCGGCAAGTCGAGCCTGCTCAACCGCCTGACTCAGGCCGGGGTGCTGGTCGAGGACGCGCTGTTCGCCACCCTCGACCCGACCACCCGGCGGGCCGCCGCGGAAGACGGCCGGGTCTACACGCTCTCCGACACGGTCGGCTTCGTGCGGCACCTGCCCCACCACATCGTCGAGGCGTTCCGCTCGACGCTGGAAGAGGTGGCCTTCGCCGACCTGGTCGTGCACGTCGTCGACGGCGCCCACCCCGACCCCGAGGGTCAGGTCAGCGCGGTCCGCGAGGTGCTCGGTGAGGTGGGTGCCGACCGCATCCCCGAGCTGCTGGTGATCAACAAGGTCGACGCGGCCGACGAAGAGACGATCCTGCGGCTCAAGCGGGCCTGGCCCGACGCCGTCTTCGTGTCGGCCCGGTCCGGGGTCGGCATCGAGGAGCTGCAGGCCGCGATCGCCGATCGGCTGCCGCGGCCGGCGGTCGATCTGCGGGTCCTGCTGCCCTATGACCGGGGCGACCTGGTGGCTCGCATCCACCGCACCGGTCAGGTGGTGCAGACCCGGCACGTCGACGAGGGCATGGAGATGACGGTCCGGGTCGGCGAGCATCTGGCGGCCGAGTTGGCGCTGTTCGTCACGGCGTAGCCGAAATTCCCAGCGAACTGTGATCTGCCCAAGGTGGATGGCGTGTCGTCGGCGCGCCGTCGTCGGAACGGAGTCGGTCAAACACCGTGTGTACTCCGGCAAACCGGGCGGGCGGGGCGCTCTGACCTGCGTTGATCCACGCGTAACACCGGCACGGGACGTCGCATGCGACACTGATCGGATGCGGCGTCTCGTCTTCTCGGTCATCGCAGCCTCCGCGCTGCTCGTGGCCGGTTCGTCCCCGGCACTCGCCGATGACCCGGCCCCCACGGTCAGCGCGAAGGCGACGCCGGGCAAGAAGATCTGCAAGATCACGGACACCACGCTCGACGAGCTGTCCGGCATCGTGGCGACCGGCTCCGGCTTCGTCGCCGTCGACGACAGCAGCACCGATCCCGGCCACAGGAAGATCTTCTTCCTCAACGAGAAGTGCAAGGTCGTCAATACACAGAGCTACAGCGGCACCCCGATCGACACGGAAGACCTGATCCTGTCGCCGGACGGAAAGACCCTCTGGATCGCCGACACCGGAGACGACGGCGTCCGCGCCGCCACCCCGACCCACCGCGACCACATCGCACTCTGGTCGATGAAGGCCGACGGGTCGAGCAAGCCGAAGATCTACCGCGTGGCCTACCCCGACGGCGACTACCACGACGCCGAGGCGCTCCTGCTCCAGAACGGCACGATCCCGCTGCTGGTCACCAAGGAGCTGGGCAAGCCCGCCTCGATCTACCAGCCCAAGGGAACGCTGAAGGCCAACAACGACACCCCCACTCCGCTGACGAAGGTCGGCGAGCTCCAGGTGTCGGGCACGACCACGCCGTCCAACACGGTCGCCCAGATCGGCAACAAGACCATCGACGGCGGCGCGATGGCGCCCGGCGGGGCCAAGGTCGCGCTGCGCACCTACACCGACGCGCTGGAGTGGGACGTCACCAACGGCGACGTGCTGACCGCGCTGAAGGCCAAGCCGCGCACGACCGGGCTGCCCAACGAACCGTTCGGCGAGGCGATCACCTACAGCCCCGACGGCAAATACTTCTACACGGTCTCGGACATGAACGGTGACCACGACACCGCCAACTACATCATGCAGTACACGCCGGCCACCACGGTCGCCGTGGCGGCCAAGTCGTCCGCGGCCGGCGGCCCGACCACCCACTGGTACTCGAACCTGACGCTCAACCAGATCACGCTCATGGTCGGCGGTGTCGGCCTGATCGGCCTGATCCTGGTCGGCGTCGGCGTGCTGGGCATCGTGCGCAGCCGCAAGCGGGCGGCCCTCGAGCCGTCGACGTACGGCGGCGACGGCCCGTCGACCGGCGACCCCGAGACCGAGCTGATCGGCGTCGGCGGTGCGCCCCAGCGAGCGGTCTACGGCGCTCGCTCCAGCGGCATGCCGGCGGCCGGCGGCGGCAGCGGCGCCAACAGCGGCGCGGTCTACGGCGCCGGCGGCGGCGCGGCCGGCGGTGCTCAGCGCGGCCCGGTCTACGGCAGCGGCGGCGCTCCGCAATACGCCCGCCCGGCCGGTGGTCAGCAGCCTCCGGCGCGTGCCGGTCAGCAGCCTCCGGCGCGTGCCGGTCAGCAGCCTCCAGCGCGTGGGGGTCAGCAGCCTCCAGCGCGTGCCGGTCAGCAGCCTCCAGCGCGTGCCGGTCAGCAGCCTCCGGCGCGTG
>DASWRZ010000130.1:0-17002 GCA_036402935.1 Actinoplanes sp. | reverse complement strand
GTCGACGTGCGGTTCGCGGTCAAGGCGTGCCCGGTCGACGAGGTGCTCGGCGCGCTGGCCCGGGCCGGTGCCGGCTTCGACGCGGCCAGCCCCAACGAGGTCGCCCAGGCACTGCGGTCCGGCGTTGCGCCGGACCGCGTGCACTACGGCAACACCATCAAGTCCGATCAGGACATCGCCACGGCCTATCGCAGGGGGGTCCGGCTTTTCGCCACCGACAGCCTGGCCGACGTACGCGCGATCGCCGCGCACGCCCCGGGTTCGCGCGTGTTCTGTCGGCTGTCGACCCCGGGCACCGGCGCCCTGTGGGGACTGACCGGCAAGTGCGGATGCTCGGTGCCGCAGGCGGTCGAGGTGCTGACCGCGGCCCGGGCCCACGGCCTGGTCCCGGCCGGGCTGTCGCTGCACGTCGGCTCGCAGCAGATGACCGTGGCGGCGTGGCGGGACGCGTTCACCGAGCTGGCCGGGGCGATCACCCGGCTGGACGCGCTCGGGATCCGGCTCGACCACGTCAACCTGGGCGGCGGCCTGCCCGCGATGGGCTACCTCGACCGGCAGGGAACGCCGCTGCGGCCGCCGCTGCCGGGGATCCTGGCCGCGATCCGGGACGGCATGCGCCGGCTGCGCCTGGTCGCCGCCGGGCTGCTCGACTTCGTCCTCGAACCGGGCCGCCATCTGGTCGCCGACCAGGGCGCGATCCGGGCCCACGCCGTGCGGCTCACCGAGCGCGAGCAGCACTGGCTCTATCTGAGCTGTGGGCGGTTCAACGGGCTCTACGAGCTGGACCAGATCCAGTACCGGCTGGAGTTCCCGACCCACCCGTCCGGGCCGCGGGTCATGGCCCGGGTGGCCGGGCCGACGTGCGACAGCGACGACGCGTTCGGGCCGGGAGCTCTGATTCCGGTGCCGGCCGGGCTGTCCTCCGGCGATCCGGTGTGGATCATGTCGGCCGGGGCGTACTCGGTCAGCTACACCACGGTGGGGTTCAACGGGTTCGATCCGTTGCCGTACGAGGCGATCGGGGCGCGGGACGAGGTGGGGGCGTGCTGACCGCCTCGATCCGTGTGCTGAGCGCCGAGGACTGGGCCGGAGTGACCGCGCTCGAGTCGGCGACCTATGCGGCGCTCGGGCTCTCCGAGGACCCTTCGATATTGCGCAGCCGGGCGGGCTCACAGACCTCGTTCGTGCTGTCGCTCGGCGCCGCGATCGCGGGATATGTGCTCGCACTGCCCTGGGAGTACGGCCGTTTTCCGGCGCTGGCCGACCGGTCCGACATCGCGCCGTCGGCGGATCTGCACCTGCACGACATGGTGATCGCGGCCGAGCACCGGTGTTCCGGGCTCGGCAGCCGGTTGGCCGAACACCTTCTCTCGGTGGCCCGGGCGCAGCACTATGCCCGGGTCTCCCTCGTCTCGGTCGGAGGCAGCGGAGCCTTCTGGAGCCGGCACGGATTCCAACCGCGACCCGAGGTGCCGGCTCCGGCCGGGTACGGCCCGGGCGCGACCTACATGTCCCGCTCGCTTCTTTAAGGAACCGCTCGATATGTCGTTCAGACGCTCACAAGTCGCGATCGCCGCGCTCTTCTGCTTCCTAGGGTTCCAATACGGCACCTGGGTCTCCCGGGTTCCCTACCTGAAGTCCCACCTCGGCCTCAGCACGGCCGAGATCGGACTGCTGCTGCTCGCGCCCGGCGTCGGTGCGACCGTGTCGTTCCCGCTCGTCGCCCGGCTGATGAAGCAGCTCGGCTCGCGGATGCTGAGCATCGTCTCGGCGTTGGCCCTGCTGGTGATCCTGGCCGCGCTGTCGGTGGCGCCCGACTTCTGGGTCGCCGTTGTGGTGCTGTTCTTCGACGGCATCCTGATCGCCTGCCTGAACGTCGCCATGAACGCCCAGGGCGCGGCCCTGGAGACGAGGTTCGAGCGCAACACGATGGCGAAGCTGCACGCCGTGTTCAGCGGTGGCACGTTCGCCTCGGCGCTGCTCGCGTCGGCGGTCACGTCGTTCAACGGGAAGCTGCCGATCCACTTCCTGATCGCCGGGATCCTGCTGCTGGCCCTGCTGGCGGTCTCGTGGAACGGCCTGCTGCCCTCCGACGAGCCGGCCGCTCCCGAGGCCCCGGCCGCGGACGAGGAGAAGAAGAGGCGCCGCTGGGTGATCCCGTCGATGGTCGTGCTCGGCCTCGGCATCGCGATGATCTTCAGCGAGCTGACCGAGGGTGCGATGAACGACTGGTCGGCCCTCTATCTGCGCGACGTCACCCACGCCGCGACCTCGGTGACGCCGCTCGGCATCGCGACCGTCTCGGCGATGATGGTGCTGGCCCGGCTCTTCGCCGACCGCTGGCGGGCCCGGTGGGGCGACAAGCGGGTGGTCCTGGTCGGCACGGTGCTGGCCGCGGTCGGCCTGGGCGGCGCGCTGCTGGCCGGCGGCTGGCTGCCCGCGCTGATCGGGTTCGCCTGCGTCGGGCTGGGCATGGCCGCGGTCGCGCCCTGCATCTACGTCGCCGCGGCCAAGCACGGCCCCGACGCGCTCGCTCTGGTCGCCGCCACCGGCACCGCCGGCCTGCTGGTCGGGCCGCCGATCATCGGCTTCGTGGCCGGGGCGTCCAGCCTGGTCTGGGGCATGACCGTGGTGGTCGTCGCGATCGTGCTGGTCTTCATCAGCGTGACCCGAATTCAGTTGGGTTCAGCTTCGCCCGCTGAAGTCTCGGAGGCCGAGGCGGCCGAGACCGAAGTCGCCGTCTGATCCATCGTCGGGTATCACTGTGCGGCTTCGAACCCATACGATCGCGCAGTGACTACGGCGACGGCTCCTCAGCAGAATCCGGAAGCGCCCGCGGTGACACCCGCCGCGGGCGTTCCCGACATCGTCCGGCGCCGGCTCGCCTCGCTCGAGGACTGGCTCAACCCGTACTCGTGGCTCGTCACCTTCGTGATCACCGGGGTCGCGGCGATCACCCGCCTGTACGGGCTCGCCGGCATCAAGGGCTACATCTTCGACGAGGTCTACTACCCGACCGACGCGGCCGACATGCTGCAGCACGGCGTCGAGTGGGACCCGGAGCACGGCGGCCCGGCCTACGTGGTGCACCCGCCCCTCGGCAAGTGGCTGATCGCCTTGGGGGAGAAGGCGTTCGGCAACCACGAGTTCGGCTGGCGGTTCCCCGGCGCGATCGCCGGCACGCTGATGATCCTCATCCTGATCCGGATCGCCTACCGGATGTTCCACTCGATCGTGCTGGCCGGCACGGCCGGGCTGCTGATGACGCTCGACGGCTTCCAGCTGGTGCTGTCGCGCATCTCGCTGCTCGACATCTTCCTGGGCCTGTTCGTCGAGGCGACCTTCGCGTGCCTGCTGATCGACCGCGACCACTACCGGCGCCGGCTGCTGCGCGCGCTCGAGAACGGCGCCGAGGTTCCGCGGATCGTCCCGTGGTGGTTGCTCGCCGGCGGCGTGATGTTCGGGCTGGCGTGCGGGGTGAAGTGGAGCGCCCTGTTCTTCCTGCCGTTCTTCATGCTCGTCGTGCTGATCTGGCGCCGGCAGGCGCGCCGCTCGGCCGGCGTCCGCGGCCGGTCTCTCGGCGACTTCGGCTGGTGGGCGGCCAGCATCGCGCTCAGCCTCATCTTCTATCTCGCGACGTGGACCGGCTGGTTCGTCACCAACGACGGCTACTTCCGCCACTACCGGCAGGCCAACGGGCTCAGCGAGCCGCCGATCCTGGGCGCGCTGCTCAACCTGTGGCACTACCACTACGAGGCGTACAGCTTCCACAGCTCGCTGACCGCCAAGCACCCGTACCAGTCGTGGCCGTGGCAATGGCTGCTGCTCGGGCGCCCGGTCCTGCTCTACAAGAGCACTCCGGCCGGGTGCGGGGCGCCGAGCTGCGTACGCGAGATCCTGCTGCTCGGCACGCCTTTGCTGTGGTGGTCGTTCCTGCCGGCGCTGGTCGCGGTGCTCTGGTTCGGCATCGCCCGGCGCGACTGGCGGGCCACGGCCATCCTGATTCCGGCGGTCGGCAGCATGCTGCCCTGGTACTACTACGCGCTCACCGACGGCCGCACGATGTTCTCGTTCTACCTGCTGCCCGGCCTGCCGTTCCTGATCCTGGCCGTCGTCTACGCACTCGGCGCGATCATGACCCCGCCCGGCGGCATCGCGACCGGCAAGATGCGCACCGACCACCAGCTGCTCGGCGCCGCGATCGCCGGCATCTACGTGGCCGTGATCGCCCTGTGCTTCGCCTACTTCTACCCGATCTTCGTCGGCCAGCTCATCACCTACCAGGGCTGGGCCTCGCGCATGTGGCTCGGCACCCGCTGGTGGTAGTCGACGGCCGGTTTCGCTCATGCCGGCCCGGCCCACGCCGATGGGCGGCCACATGGGAGATCCGATCTCGGAACGGCTGCTGTCGCTCGCCCGTGCGCACCTCGGGATGGAGGTGGCCTGGCTGTCCGTGTTCCGCGACGGGCAGCAGGTGATCGTGGCGGCCGAGGGTGCGCTGGCCGAGATGAACGTGGTCATCGGCCAGGGCACCGATCTGAGCCAGGCCTTCTGCACCCAGGTGCTGGCCGGGCGGCTGGGCCGGGTGGTCACCGACGCGCGGCGGCACCCGATCGCCCGCGAGCTCGGATCGACGCAGCAGCTCAACATCGGCTCGTACGTCGGGTCGCCCTGGCGGGAAGCGGACGGGACGATCGGCGGGATGCTCTGCTGCCTCAGCCGGACGCCCGACCCGAGCCTCGACGAGTACTCGGCGCGCTACCTCGGGTTGCTGGCCGATCTGGTCACCGGGCACCTCGGCAGCCCGTCCGCGCGGGCCGAGCGGCACGCCGGGAAGCAGATCCGGGCGGTCCTCGACGCGCGGGCGATCCGTACGGTCTTCCAGCCGGTGGTGCGCCTCGCCGACGCCGGGGTGGTGGCCTACGAGGCGCTGTCCCGCTTCGACCACCCGCTGTCGGCCCGGCCCGAGCGGGCGTTCGCGATGGCCGCCGGCAACGGTCTCGGCGCCGAGCTGGAGCTGATGGCGGCCGGCGGCGCGCTCGCCCACCTCGACCTGGCGCCCGAGGGCGGCTGGCTCGGCGTCAACATCTCGGCCGACACCGTGCTCAACCCGGCCGCCCTCGCCCTGCTGATGCGGCACACCGGCGGGCAGCGGATCCTGCTCGAGATCACCGAGCACACCCCGGTCTCCGACTATCGCCGGCTCACCGAGGCGCTGCGGCCGGTGCGCGCGGCCGGCATCCTCGTCGGCGTCGACGACGCCGGGGCCGGCTTCGCCAGCCTCAGCCACATCCTGCATCTTCTGCCGGACGTCATCAAACTGGACATCGCGCTGGTGCGCGGCATCGACTTCGATCCCGTACGCCGTGCCCTGGCCCGGTCGCTGGTCGGCTTCGCGGCCGAGATCGGCGCGGTGCTGGTCGCCGAGGGAATCGAGTCGCGGGGCGAACGATCGGCCCTCAACGACCTCGGTGTCCGTTACGGCCAAGGCTTCCTCTGGGGTAAACCCGGTCCGCGCGACGTCTGGCCGGATCGCGCGATCGAATCCGTCGATGGGTGACGTTCCCCGGCGAATCCGCTAAAAATGACAGTCGGGGCGCCGATGCTTCAGCAGCAGGCACTTCAGGGGGTTGGTCGTGGTCGACACCGCTGTACGGACAGACGTGCGTAGGCACCTCGACGAGGAGCTGATCGCGCTGGTCGCGGCCGTCTATGCGAGCCACGACGGGCTGGCCGAGCGGGCGCGCGCCTTTGAGCGGGCCGCGTCCGAGGCCGGCGACGAGCGCAACGAGCTGCTCGGCCGGCTGGTGCGGGCCGACATCGACAACCGCAACGGGCGCTGGGCGCAGGGGCTGCGGACGGCGTACGCGATGCTGCACGAGGGCGCCGACCGGGTCGTCGCCGCCCACGCGCACGCGGTGCTGGCCGGCGGGCTGTGGCGGCTGGGCGACAACGCCGAGGCGGTCGAGCACGCGTTCCAGGCCGACCGGCTGCTCACCGAGGACGACCCGCTCTGCCTGCGGGTCGACCACGCGATCATCCTCGCCATCCAGGTCAACGACCAGCGGATGGGCAAGGTCTCCGAGGCGGAGTACCGCTGGGCCCAGGAACTGGCCGAGCGGCTCGGCGAGAGCGACATGATCGTCGCCAACCTCAACAACTGGTCCTGGGGACTGCTGCAGAACGGCGACGTCCCGGCCGCGCTGACGCTCGCCCAGCGGATGCTCGCGGTCAGCGAGAGCTCCGGCCGCCTGCTGAACACCAACTGCGTCGACACGGTCGCCCGCATCCTGGTGGCCGACGGCCAGACCGCGCGGGCGGCCGAGATCCTCGAGGCCGCGCTGGTCGAGGCACCGTCCACCGACAGCGACGGCATCCCGGCCTGCCTGATCGCGATGGCCGAGATCAAGCGGGGGGCGGGCGACGTGGTGGCCGCGATCGAGCTGCTCGAACGCTGCCGCCGGACGACCATCTCCAACCGGCTGGCCGAGATGGACGCGCACGCGCTGCGGCTGCTCGCCGACTGCCACGCCGAGACCGGTGACTTCGAGTCGGCGTACCGGGAGATGGTCGAGTTTCAGGACGCGTGGTCCCGGCGCCGCTCCGAGCAGAGCGAGGCGCTGACCCTGGTGACCCAGGCCCGGTTCGCGGTCGACGAGGCCCGGCGCAACAGCGAGCACTTCCGCAAGCTGGCCGAGCGCGACCCGCTCACCGGCCTGTGGAACCGGCGGCGCTGCGACGCCCACCTGGCGGCCCGGCTGGAGGCGCGGGGCGGCCCGTTCAGCGTGGCGATCCTCGACCTCGACCACTTCAAACAGATCAACGACAACTACTCGCACGCGGTCGGCGACGACGTGCTGCGGCAGGTGGCCTCGCTGCTGCGACAGGTGGCCGAGCCGATCGGCCGGTCGGGCCGGCACGGCGGCGAGGAGTTCGTGGTCTACCTCGACGCCGACCGCGAGACCTCGGCCCGGCTGTGCGAGCGGCTGCGGGCGGCGATCGCGTCCTACGACTGGTCGTCGCTGGCGCCCGGCATGCACGTGACGACCAGCATCGGCGTCACCGAACTGCGGCCGGAGGACGACAGCCGCGGCGTGCTGGCCCGCGCCGACAGCCACCTCTACGAGGCGAAGAACGCGGGCCGCAACCGGGTCATCGCCGATTAGTCAGTGGTTGCCTCGCCGGCGCGGCCGGCGCGGCTCCACTGTGGGCGCACCCGGCCGCGGTGCACAGCAGCATCACGGCCGAAAATCCGAAATCCCCCGGAGTGCGGTCAGGCGGGGGATCGGAGCGGGATCGGGTTGTCGGGCGGCAGCAGCGGCAGGAGACGATCGGCGATCGGCTGCAGCACGTCCGCGCAGCGCTCGGTCGCCTGCGCTCCCGTGCGCTGCCACGGTGCCTGCGCCAGGCGGTCGGTCTGCGCTTCCACCTCGGCGTACGCCCGGGAACCGGTGGCCGTGACGCTCCCGTCGGAGCCCAGCCACCCGCGGGTCTTCAGGCGCTCGGCGCCGGCCTGCCACTCCTCGTCGTTCCAGCCCCGCGCCGGCTGCATCGAGGCGCGCAGCCGGCCGCCCTCGACGGCGTCGCGCAGGACCAGCGATTCGCAGCCGTCGAAACCGGCCGTGAGCAGCGACGCCACGTGGCCGTCGCCGCGGTGCTCGCGCAGCAGAGTGGCCGCGTGCCAGAGCCGTCCGGCGGCGTCGTCGGGCCAAGGCAGGTCGGCGTAGGCGGCGGCCAGGGTGCGGCCGGGCAGGTCGATCTCGCGGGCGGCGGCCTCCAGCCGGTCGGCCGCCTCGTCCAGGTCGAGGTCGCCGCAGATCTCGGCCAGCGCGAGGCGGGCGCCGCCCAGCCGGGCCTCGATGGCCGCCTGCGGGCTGATGCGGGTCCAGACGTCGGGGAGCGCGCGGGTGACCATCGCGGGGGAGAACCCGAAGAACGCGGCGATCACCGGCCCGGCCGTGACCGGCCCGAGCGGCGCGGCGCGGCCCGCGAAGTAACGCCGCCAGAAGCCCCGCAGGCCGGCCGCCTCGAAGATCGGGCCGCCCTGCGGCGAGAAGTAGGTGACGGCGTGCACGGGCTCGAACAGCGACCACATCCGGCGCGGAACAGACATGCCGGTAGCCAATCAGACCGTGACCAGCTCGCGCGACTCCGCCCGAGCGCCGGTCCTCCGCAGCGCGGTGACGATCACGGCGAGGCCGGCCAGGGCGAGGGCGGCCGCGGTCAGGAACGCCAGGCGGTATCCGCCGGTCTGGGCCACGGCGTCGGGGACGCCGGCGGCACGCAGATCGGCGTAGCGGCCGGACGACAGGGCGGCCAGCACGGCGAGGCCGAGTGCCGAGCCGACCTGGGCGGTGGTGTTGAAGACGCCCGAGGCCAGGCCGGCATCGTCCGGGGTCGCCTCGCCCATGGCCAGCGCGGCCAGGGCCGGGAACGCGATGCCGCCGCCCAGGCCGAGCAGGATCATCGAGGGCAGCACGTCGGTCAGGTAGTGGCCGTCGACCGGCACCCGGGCGAACAGGGCCAGACCGGCCGCGACCAGGCCGAGGCCGGCGATCACCGGGCGGCGGGCGCCGAAGCGGACGATCAGGCGGTCGGTGTAGCGCAGCGACATCCCACCCATCACGACCGTGACCGGCAGGAACGCGCACCCGATACGCAGCGGGTCGTAGCCGAGCACGTGCTGCACGTAGAGCACGCCGACGAAGAACGTGCCGAACATCCCGGCCGCGCTGAGCAACTGGGCCAGGTTGGCACCGGTCAGGGCCCGGGACCGGAAGACCCGAAGGGGGATCAGCGGGGCGGCGGCGGTGGCCTCCCGCACGACAAAGGCGATCGTCAGGGCCGCCGCGACGGCGGCCAGGGAGACCGTACGGGTCGGGCCGCCCGGGTTCACGATCATGTAGACGGTCATCATCAGCACGGCCGTGATCAGGGCGGCGCCGGCCAGGTCGACGCTCTTTCCGGCCGTGGCGCGGCTCCGGTCGTACGGAAGGAAACGCCGCGCCGCGGCGACCGTGACCAAGCCGACCGGCACGTTCACGAAGAAGATCCAGTGCCAGTTGACGGCCTCGGTGAGCACGCCGCCCAGCAGCAGGCCGACCGCCCCGCCGGCCGAGGCGACGAAGCTGTAGACGCCGATCGCCCGAGCCTGCTCGCGCGGCCCGGGGAACATCGTCACGATCATGCCGAGGATGACGGCCGAGGTCGCCGCCCCGCCGATGCCCTGCACGAAGCGGGCCGCGATCAGCATGGTCCGGTTCTCGGCCAGCCCGCAGGCGGCCGAGGCGACGGTGAACAGGATCAGGCCGCCGACGAAGACGCCCCGCCGGGACACCAGGTCGCCGATCCGGCCGGCGAGCAGCAACAGGCTGCCGAACGGGATCAGGTACGCGTTGATCACCCAGGCCAGCCCGGACTGGCTGAACCCCAGGTCGTGCTGGATGGCCGGTAGTGCGACGTTCACGATGGTGACATCCAGGATGATCATCAGCATCCCGGTGCAGAGCACGGTCAGCGCTAGTTTTTTCGGCACGGTCGTTGTCCCCTCTCGGTCACTACAGTCAGACCGGTGGGTTCCTGAGGACTAATCGGCCGGGCCGCGATGAGTTCGGGTGGCGGCGCCGGTCAACACAGGCATGGAGGCTTTGGTGGACACCGACTTCGTGACGAAGGCCGACCCTTACCGGCGGGAACTGCTCGCTCACTGCTACCGCATGCTGGGCTCGGTCTACGACGCCGAAGACCTGGTGCAGGAGACGTACGTGCGGGCGTGGAAGTCCTACGACCGCTTCGAGGGTCGCTCCTCGATGCGCACCTGGCTGCACAAGATCGCCACGAACGCCTGCCTGAACGCCCTCGAGACCCGCAGCCGGCGACCCCTGCCGATCGGGCTCGGCGCGCCCAGCTCCGACCCCGGCGACGACCTGATCGAGCAGCGCGAGGTGCCCTGGCTCGAGCCGCTGCCCGACGCGATGCTCGGCGGCGACCCGGCCGCCGTGGTCGCCGACCGGGAAAGCCTGCGGCTGGCCGTGGTCGCGGCGATGCAGTACCTGCCGCCCCGCCAGCGGGCCGTGCTGATCCTGCGCGACGCGCTGCAGTGGCCGGCCGCCGAGGTCGCGTCGATGCTGGACATGACGGTCGCCTCGGTCAACAGCGCCCTGCAGCGGGCCCGCGCCCAGTTGCAGCAGGTCACGCCGTCTCTGGACGCGGTGGCCGAGCCGTCCTCGTCCGACCAGCGCGAGCTCCTGGACCGTTTCGTGGCCGCGTTCGAGGCCAAGGACGTGGCCGCCATGGTCAAGATCTTCACGACCGACGCGGTGTGGGAGATGCCGCCGTTCACCGGCTGGTACCAGGGCCCCGAGACCATCGCCCGCCTCGTCGACACCCGCTGCCCGGCCGAGGGCCCGGGCGACATGCGCCTGGTGCCGACCCGGGCCAACGGGCAGGCGGCGTTCGGGCTCTACATGCGCGAGGGTTCCGTTTACAAGCCGTTCAACCTGCCCGTGCTGACCCTCACCCCGTCCGGCGTGAGCCACGTGTCCTGCTTCTTCGACCTGCGGCTCTTCGACACCTTCGGCCTACCGGCGTCCATTCCGGCCGGCGCATGATGGACGCGCTCGCCGCGGGGGTGGCAGTTCTCGAGCGATCCATCTCCTACGCACTCGGCAGCGTGGCCCTGGTGACACCGCCACTGCTGATCCGGCCGACGCCGTGCCCGCGCTGGGATTTGCGCGATCTGCTGCACCACTTCAACGACTCGATGGCGGCCTTGCAGGAGGCCGCCGAGTGCGGCGAGGTGGAGCTCACGCCGCCGCCCGACGGCGACGCGGTCATCGAGGAGACCCGGGACCGGGCGGTGCGACTCCTGGGTGCCTGGACCAACGGTCCGTGCGCTTCGACCGTACGCGTCGCCGCCGCACCCGTGACCGCGCCGGTGATCGCCGGCGCGGGCGCCCTCGAGATCACCGTGCACGGCTGGGACGTGGCCCAGGCGTGCGGGTCGCCCCGCCCGATCCCGGAAGACCTGGCCGACGAACTCCTCGACCTGGCCGTCCTGCTGATCCGCCCGGGCGACCGGCCGGGGCGCTTCGGCCGGCCGCTCGCCGTCGCCCCGGACGCTCCGGCGGCCGGCCGCTTGCTGGCCTTCCTCGGGCGGCCCTAGCCGGGCCGCTTGCCGGCCTTGCCCAACCGCGTAGCGGCCTTCCTAGGGCCGCCGCTCGCCGGCCTTCCTCGGGCGGCCGTTTGCCGGGCTTCCTCGGGCCGCCGCTCGCCGGCCTTTATCGGGCGGCCGTTTGCCGGGCTTCCTCGGGCGGCCTCAGTTCACCGGGTCGGGTAGAAGCTCGAAGACCTCCTGCGCACAGCGGCAGGCCGCGGCGATCTTGGCAGCCCACTTCAGCCCTTCGTCCCGCGACGACACGTCGACGACCGCGAAGCCGCCCAAGTGCTCCTTGCTCTCCGGGTAGGGTCCGTCGGTGACCGTCCCGTCGGTGGCCACGACGCTCGGCACCTGATGCAGCAGCCCGGCGGAGAACACCCAGACGCCGGCGGCCTCGGCCTCCTTCCGCACCGCGCCCACGGCGGCGGCCACGGCGGGCAGCTCCTCCTCGGGAAAGGTCATCGCACCGTCGTCGAACGAGATCAGATACTTGGTCATCCCACGCCTCCCTGCCCCGGCCGCCTCCTCCAGGCGCCCTCGCATTCTTCTACGAACGCCGAGCCGCCAATCCGACAACCGAGTCCGGGCTTTCTGCGCGCGCTCCCGATTTCGGTTGACCTGCGGGTGACCGGGGCCGACGCTCGGGGGCGTGGACCCGACTACGCGCGCCAATCGGACCGCCTGGGAAATCGCTTCGCGCAAGCATGTGCGGGAGTACGACGAGTTGCTCGCCGAGGCCCGGGTCGGCGGCTCCCTCACCCCGGTCGAGCACGCGCTGCTCGACCCGCTGGCGTCCGGTTGCGCCGACCTGGTCTACACCGGCAAGGGCGCCCTGATCTGGATGCCCGACATCGGCGCGTGGGCGCTCGACGCGGCCCGCCTGCTGCGCCCCGGCGGCCACCTGTTCGTCTTCGAGGGCCATCCCGCGGTGCCGCTCTGGACCTGGGACACCGACCGCCCCCGCATCCGCCCCGACCGCAGCTATTTCGCCCCCAGCCACCTCAACGACAGCTTCCCGGCGAACGGCGCCGTCGAACGGCAGTGGACCCTCGGCCGGATCGTCACCGCCGTCGCCGACGCCGGCTTGCGGATCCGCCACCTCGCCGAACACCCCGAGCCGTTCTGGCGGATGGGCGGCGTGACCGCGGCCGCCTGGGACGGCCGCCTGCCCAACACCTTCTCGCTCCTGGCGAGCGCGCCGCCTTCCACCGGCAAGGACTGATGATCGACGGGCGGCGTAGGTCGAGCCAGCCGATAGCCGCCGGTCTGCAGGCGTGCAAGGCAGGCGCAGGCCCCAGAAGTGCCGTGAGTGTGATGCGCAGTAGCCGTAACTGGCCCAGCCGGCCAGGTCCGAGCGTTTGACCGTCGGCCGGGAGGGACCGCATTCGACCGGGGTGGAATCGGCGACCCACACGTCGTCGTGCCACAGGTCAGGAACTCCTGCAGCGCCAGGTGCTTGAGCAGGCCGCCCAGGGCCAGGGTGGACGCGCCGAACCGGGCGCGCAGGCCCTCGGCACCGAGGTCGGCCGTCTTCCAGCGGAAGGTGGCCCGCTGCCGATCGAGCGCGCCGGCCAGCGCCTCGGCCTCGGTGCCGGCGAAGGGTGGTTCCCAGGGGACGTCAGCCATGCCCGGACCTACTCCGAACCCCCGACAAGAACCGACCGTGATCATTTGAGTACCCCCCGATGTGGGGGCCGGATCGGGATGGGTACATTGGAGCCATGGTGACGATCTTCAGCCGCGGCTTCCTGCTGCGGACGTTGCCTGCCCTGCTCGCCCTGGTCCTGGGTCTTCTGGTGGCCCCGCGGCAGCCCGTGCACCACGCTGCCGCCCTTTCCCAAGCCACGACCTACACGACCGTCGCCGCCCCGGCCGCGGTGCATTCCGGACAGTCCGCCGACCCATCGGCCGAGTCCGACGCACCGTCCACGCCCGGCGCCGACCCCGTCGAGCAGCGCCCGCGCGTTCTGCGCGCTCAGGTCACCGTCGGCACCGACGGTTCCCGAGCGCCTCCGTCCCGGCTGGTCTGAGCGCCCGGGACGGCGTACCCGTCCCTGGGCTTTTCTTCCCGGCGCAAGCCGGAAACTCATGCCGAGCGGACGGATGATCTTCGATGAACCCTGTTGCCGAAATGCTGCTGAACGAGCCCACCCCGGCCGCCATCTGGGCGACCCTGATGCTGCTCTGCCTGCCCGCGGTGTTCCTGCTGGCCAGCCCGCAGAGCCTGCGGCACCCCCGCCTCGCCCTGCTCGACGTCGTCGGCGCGGTGCGCCGCCGGGGCGAGCAACGCCGGCGGCTGCGGGCCGAGGCGGTCGAGACCATCCGGTACGCCGATGAGATGCGTGTCGCCGCCGACCAGGCGATCTCGGCCGCCCAGCGCTGGGAGGAGCGCCACGACCGGGCCGCCACGCGGGCCACCGCGGCCTGGAAGGCCTGGCACGAGGCGGGCAGCGAGCTCACCCGCCTGCGCGCCGCGGCCGCCTTCGCCAACCCGTGGACCGCGCCGACCCCGGCCGAGTACGCGGACCGCGAGCGCTACCTGCACCGCGCCGTCCGGGCCGCCGCCGACCGGGGCGACCTGCCCGCGACCGCCGTCGCCGACGCCCTGGCCGGCCGGGGCTGGGACGCCCGGCTGCACCCGTTCGACCAGGACGTGGCCGTGGCCCGCGCGACCGTCGCCCACCGCCGCGAGTGCTGCCGCCTGGCCGCCGCGGCCGAGGTCACCGCCTCGCACGACGCCCAGCTGGCGGTGCGCTCCCGCGACAGCCTCCGCCGCGAGTACGTGACCGCGGCCGTCCGGGCCGCCGAGGTCCACCACCTGGTCCCGGCGAACCGTCCGGCGCCGCGCTCCGGCCGCCGCCCGGTCCTGGCCCGCGCGGCCTGACGGCGTCGCGCGCCGACAACCGGCTCCGGCCGCCGCCCGGTCCTGGCCCGCGCCGCGTGACGGCGTCGCGCGCCGACAACTGGGCTCCGGCCGCCACCCGCTCCTGGCCCGCGCCGCGTGACGGCGTCGCGCGCGGCAACCGCACCGCGGGTGTCGGCCGGCCGTACGCCGCGGTGAGTGTCGCCGGGCTACGGCCACGTATACCGCGACGTCATCATCGGCCGCGGAATGCGCGCCTTCGACGAGGCGGTCGACGGTCTTGAGCCGGCGCACGCATCGAAAGGCCGGATCAGGCGTTACCAGCCCGGCCCAACGGCGGCCGCCGGCATCACGGTACTGCTACGCGCCGGGTGGCTCGCTGTCCCGTGTCGCATCGTCTACACAGTGGACGGTCGGGATCGCTCTGGGCTCGCGTATGGGACTCGTCGTCGAACTGACCAGTGTGGACAGTGCGTGGTTACGCATCGGGGCGTTCAGCCGCGGGGGCCGGCGGCCCGGTGACCGCATGGCTCAGCAATACGCGAGTTACGTCAAGGCGATGCGGGACCTCGTTGCCGCAGCTGGCTGAGACGGTGGCCGGTCGCCTTCTTGAACAGGTATTCGGCGCGCTCGTAGGACAACCGCCGGCGGCCGGTGTCGGGGCAGAGGTCGGCGGTCGCCGGCCGGCGCGCCGGGGCCGGGCGGCGGTCGCTGAGGAAAAGTGGGCCCCGGGTCCGTGTGCCGATCAGGGCCGGCAACAGCTCGGCGGTCCCGTCACGCCAGGCGATTCCGGTGCGGGATCGGCGGGACGGCAGGTCGAGGTCTTCCACATTCAGACCGAGGACCGCGCCTATCGAGGCCGCGGACTCGCGCAGCAGCAGCCACAGGACTTGCTCACGCAGCGGCGCGTCGGGAAGCACCAATGTGGACACCTCGTCGCGCCGGGAGGGCGAAACAGCCTGCGGAGCAAGGGCTGACGCCAGCGAGGGATGCTCGGCGAAGGCCAGGAACGAGCGCACGGCGGCGAGGTGCCGGTTCCAGGTGCGCGGGGAGACCGATGGCCATGCCGAAGAAACGGCGCCGGTGAAGGAATCGGCGGTCAGCGAAGCAAGGGAAGCACGGTCGCCCAAGGTACGGCGTACGCGGAAAAGGGTTTGCCGATAGGCGCGGGCGGTCGCCGGGGAAAGAGATGGGCGCGCGAGAAACGCGGCGATCGCGGCGCCCAGCGTCGGACCGGGCGAGGCCGGGAGGTTGAGGGCGGCGGCGCGGTCGAGCAGAAAGGCGCGCTCGGCGTCGTTGCGGGTCAGGCTCGCCGCGCGGATCCATTCCTGGCGGGCCTCGGCGGTCCGGCCCAGTCGCTGCAGCAGATCGCCGCGGACGCTCGGCAACAGGTGGTAGTCGGCCAGCGAAGAACGTAGCTCGTCGACCAGATCGAGGCCGGCCTGCGGGCCGGAGGCGAAACCCACGGCCACGGCGCGGTTGAGGCGGACGATCGGCGTCGGCAGGAAGTGTTCCAGGGCGGCATAGAGCGTCGCGATCTGGCCCCAGTCGGTGTCCGCCGCCGAGGGCGCCTGGGCGTGGCACACCGCGATCGCCGCCTGCAGAACGTAGGCGCCGGGGGCGCCGCCGGCCGCCCGGGCCCGGAGCATCGCGGCGAAGCCGCGGCGGATCAGCAGACGGTCCCAGCGGCCGCGATTCTGCTCGTGCAGCTGGACCGGTGAGCCCGACGGGCCGGTGCGGGCGGCCGAGCGCGACTGCTGGATCTCCATCAGCGCGACCAGGCCGTGGACCTCGGCCTTCTCGGGGGCGAGTTCGGCGAGCAGCCGGCCCAGCCGGAGCGCCTCGAGGCACAGGCCGGGGCGCATCAGGTCGGTGCCCGCGGTCGCCGAGTAACCCTCGTTGAAGATCAGGTAGATGACGCCGAGGACCGAGGAGAGGCGGGCGGTGAGTTCCGGGCCGGACGGAAGTTCGTACGGCACCGACGCCAAGCTGCGCTTGGCCGCGGCGATCCGTTGTGTGATCACGGATTCCCCGACCAGGAAGGCCCGGGCGATCTCCGCGGGCGAAAGCCCGGCGACGACGCGCAGGGTGAGTGCCACCCGGGCGTCCATGGAGAGTACGGGGTGGCAGCTGGTGAACATCAGCCGGAGCACGTCGTCCCGGGCGGGCTCGTTGTCAGCGGAGAGCGCCGGCGGATCGGAGCTGTCCAATCGCCGGGATCGTCGCAAGTGGTCGATCGCGCGCCGCTTGGCGACGGTGGTGAGCCAGGCCGCCGGGTTGTCGGGCACGCCCTGGGCGGGCCACTGTTCGAGGGCGGCGACCAGGGCGTCCTGGGCGAGTTCCTCGGCCAGGCCGACGTCGTGGACCGTCCGCAGGAGCCCGGCGACGATGCGCGCGGACTCCTGCTTCCAGACGGCCTCGACGGTGCCCTGAACCGACATCGGTCTGCTCAGGCGAAGACTTCGTGGATTTCGCTCTCGCCGTCGCCGACGATCTTCAGGAAGCGCCGGCCGAGCTCGATCGCCTCCTCCTTGGTGCGGACCTCGACCAGGGCGAAACCGCCGACCGCCTCCTTGGCCTCGGTGAACGGCCCGTCGGTGACGGTGATCTCGTCGCCGGAGGAGGTGAGCTTGAAGCCGGTGCCGTCCAGGCCGCCGGTCGCCAGCAGCACGCCGGCCGCGGTCGTCTCCTCGATGAACGCCGCCATCTCGGCGAACAGCTTCTCGTCGGGCTCGTTGCTCGCGGTCTTCGACAGCATCAGGTAGCGCATCGGAGTCTCCCTTGTTCGGACCGGCCCTGTCGGCGAGGTCTGGACTGTTCTCTCTGCACTGGCGTCGACCGAGCCGATGTGACAGGTAATCAGCCTAGGCGGTGTTTCGGAAAGGGGGACAGGGCTGCGGCGTGCCTCAGCCGCCGCCTGGAACCACCCCGGCGTGGCCGGCGCGGCCCCAGCCGACACCTGAGACTCGCCTCGCTCCGGC
>DASWRZ010000129.1:0-16187 GCA_036402935.1 Actinoplanes sp. | reverse complement strand
GCGGGCGCCCGCCCCACCATCGGCACCGCCATCACCACCCAACACTACGTAGGAGGTACTAGAGACTTCTGCGAGGGTGTTTGGCAGTCTTGTGACATGACGCTAGTTGTCCGGGCGGTCGCCGCCACCGATCAGGGCCTGGTGCGGTCCAACAACGAAGACGCGGTGTTCGTCGGCAACCGCCTCCTCGTGGTGGCGGACGGCATGGGTGGCCTCCCGGCCGGCGAGCTGGCCAGCGACATCCTGGTGCAGGCAATGGGCGTGGTCGATGAGTTGCCCGACACCGGCGAGCCGCTGCAGGACCTGATCGCCGCCCTGCAGACCGCCAACGAGCGCATCGAGGCCGCGGTCGCCGACGACGACGCCCGCGACGGCATGGGCACAACGGTCACCACGCTGATGCTCTCCGGCGACCGGGTGGCGATGCTGAACGTCGGCGACTCCCGCTGCTACCGCCTGCGCGACGGCTCCCTGAGCCAGCTCACCCGCGACGACACCTACGTGCAGGCCCTGGTCGACCAGGGTGTCCTCACGCCCGACGACGCCCGCCGGCACCCACAGCGCGCGCTGGTGACCCAGGCCGTGCAGGGCGGCCCGTTCCGCCCGGCGGGCCGCATGATCCCGGTCCAGGTGGGCGACCGGTTCCTGCTGTGCAGCGACGGCCTGTCGGACTACGTCGAAGACAGCGTGATCGCCGAAACGCTCCGGTCCAACGCCGACCGCAAGACGGCCGCGGCCGAGCTGGTCCACCGCACCCTGGAAAACGGTGCCCCCGACAACGTGACCGTGATCGTCGCCGACATCGACGAGGTCCCGGCCTAGCGGTTGCCCGTCCCGTCGACACCGCCGGCCGACGTTCTGTCCACGGAAGACTAGGTTCGGGCGGTGGGGGATTTCCTGACCGAGGGAACGGTCGTCGCTGAACTGGGTGGAAGCTCACGGTCGGTGGTGCGGCGGGTGCGGGCCGGAGACCGGACGGTGATCGTCAAGCGGTTCACCGGGGATACCGGTGGGTTCGCGCGGGAGGCGGCGGCGCTCGGTGTGCTGCCGCCGTCGGCGCCGGTGCCGCGGCTTCTCGAGGTGATCGAGTCGCCGCCGACCGTGGTGATGTCGGACGAGGGCGGCGGGTCCAGCGTGGCCGATCTTCTGCTCGGGTCCTCCTCGCCGGCGGCCGTTGAGGGGCTGATGAGCTGGGCCGCAGCGGTTGCTCGCCTGCACGACGTGTCGGTGGACCTCGGTGATGCGTTCCGGGCCGCACTCTTCGGCCGGCCGGCCTCGACCGTGGCCGACGACCTCACCGAGACGGTCGCCGCGCTGACGGTCTACGCCGCCGGCCTCCAGGTCCCGGTGCCGGACGGGACGTGGGACGGCCTACGTGGGCTCGGTGATCGGCTCGAAGGCGGCCCGGCCGTGCTGTCGCCCGGGGACACCTGCCCGGACAACAACGTGGACACGCCGCGCGGGCGGGTGCTGCTCGACTTCGAGAGTGCGCAGTGGCGGCACCCGGCGTGGGACGTCGCCTACCTGGTCGTGCCGTGGCCGACCTGCTGGTGTTCGTGGCGGTTGCCCGACGAGGTCGCCGAGCAGGCGATCCACCGCTATCAGGAGGCTTCGGCGCTTCCGTGGGCCCGCTCGGCCGGCTTCCGGTCCGACATCGAGGTGGCGGCCGTCGTGTGGGCGTTCATGACCAGCGCGATGTTCCTGGAGCGGGCGCTCGGCGACGACCCGCCGCCGGCCGACCCGGCCAAGGTGATGCCGCCGCGCCGGGCCCTCATCCTCGACCGGCTGGCCACGGCCGCGCTCTATCGGCCTCCTCGGGCGCCGCGTGAGCTGGACGCGCTGAGCGGTTTCGCGATCGGCCTGCGGGCCGCCCTGGTCGATCGTTGGGGCGAGGTGGCGTTGCCCTGCGCGCCGGCATTCTGAGCAGTCCGCTCCTGGGCACGGCATCCACGGGAGGCTAGACGTTCCAGAGGGCGGCCACGTGCCGGGCGTCGGTGCCGCAGCAGCCGCCCAGGATGGGCAGGTGGGGGAGGAGCGGCTCGAGCCGTCGGTGGCCGGCCGCCAGGGTGGCCGGGTCGCCGTCGTCGAGGTCGGTTGCCTCGTCGAGCTCGGCGTGACTCCTCGGCGAGGCGTTGTAGCGCATGCCGGCGAGCCGGTGCCGCTGGTCGCCGGACTCGGCCAGCCCGCGCTCGACGTGGTCGGGGTGGGCGCAGTTGACCAGGAAGTAGTCGGGTGCGGCGGCCGCGTCGACGGTGGCGATCGCCGCGCCGAGAGGGTGGCCGCCGGCCAGTCGGCCGCCGGTCTCGACGGTGAACGAGATCGCCACCGCCAGGCCGGCCGCGCGGGCCGCCCGGACGATGCCGGTCGCCTCGCCCGGGTCGGTCAACGTGTAGGCCGTGACCAGGTCGGCGCCGGCCGCCGCGAAAGAGTCGAGCTGGGGGCGGTGGTAGTCGGCCGCCTCGTCCGGCCGCATCCGGCGATCGGGCTGGTAGCCGTCGCCCCGCGGCCCGACCGTGCCACCCACGGCGATGTCGGCGATGCCGTCCGCGTAGCGGTCGCGGAGCCGGGCCAGCAGGGCGATCGCGGCGGTGTTGACCCGGTCGAGGTCGGCCGGGCCGTAGCCGAGCCGCTCGCCCCACTCCGGATTGGCCCGCCAGGTCGGCGCCTCGAGCATCAGGCCGGCGCCGGCCCGGCGGGCGATCGCGGCGTAGCCGTCGTAATAGTCGGTCAGCACGGCCCGGCCCTCGTCGGTCTCGACCAGCGGGAACGCGGCGAAGCAGGGCAGGTCGACGCCGCGATGGAAGATCAGGTCGGTCTCGATGCCGCCGTCGGTGACGGTGGGCCGGCCGGTCAGGTGCGGCAGTTCCGCTGTCGTGCCCATGGCGAGTCCCTTCGGCTGGTCGGCGTCGATGGTCAGGCTCAGCGTGCCGGTGTCGCCGACCGGGTCCCTTCGGTTAGTCGGCGTCGATGGTCAGGCCGAGTGTGACGGTGTCGCCGACGTCGAGTTCCTCAGCGTTGCGCACCCAGGCCTTGATCGGAACGATGTACGCGCCGTCCTTGGGCCACAGCGAGGTCGTCCACCGGGTGTCGCCGATGCTGACGCTGACCGGGATCATGCCCCAGCCGTAGGTGACCAGCGAGGCGGCGGCCGCGATGTCGCGGCAGTGGGGCTCGGGGACGGTCACGAAGTGCCACGGCGCCGGCCCGCGCCAGAACCAGAGCTCGCCGCTGAATTCGATCAGCATGGCTGCGACGTGGCTTCGCTCTGGAGGATCCGGTACGCCTTGTCGTGGCTCAGCGTGTAGATGATGTCCCACTGCGTACAGGTCTCGGCGGGCCGGTCTTCCGGCCCGTCGCCCGCCTTCTGCTTGCTCTGAAAGGTGGTCTCGGCCGTGAGCAGGCCGTCGCCGGCGTCGTCGAGCGAGGTCAGCGTGACGTGGGAGTCGGTGGTCGAGCGGGTGCCGTCGGCGAGTTCCTTCATGTCGTCCTCGTCACCGGGGTCGGTGGTCCCGTCGGGGTCGAGCACCGAGCCGACGGTCGGGTAGTCCTTGGCGTTGATCGCGTTGAAGTAGACGTCGAGCATCGCGACGACCTCATCGGCCCGCACGTCGGTGATGTCCGGCGCGATGGCGACGACCAGACCGCCCTGCGGATCGCCCGACTCGTCGGCACTGGGACCGGTCGAGGGGGTGGACGAGCCGGTCGTGATCGCCGGGGTCGGCTTGCCGCCGTCGTTGTCGTCCGACAGCAGGGAGGGAACCACGATCGCCGCGGCCACGCCGACACCGACCACGAACACGGCCGCGATCGTGACGACCCACCGGAGCGGCATCCCGCTGCGCTGAGTGACCTCGATCGTCGCCGGGCGTATCGGGTATTGGGTCACCGGCTGGGTCGGTGGCTGAGGCGCGGGCACGATCGCGCCCGCGAAGGGCCGCGTCGGCGCGGGAACCGGCGTGGTCGGACCACCGGCGCCGGGGGGAGCGGACGTCGGGCGGCTAAAGGCCGGGCCGCCAAAGGCCCGGCCGCTGGAGACTGGGCCGCCGGAGATTGGGCCGCCGGAGGTCGGGGCGCCGGAGGTCGGGGTACCGGAATGGGGAGCGGCCGAGGTCGGGGTGCCGGAATGCGGAGCGGCGGAGGTCAGGGTGCCGGAATGCGGAGCCGCCGAGGTCGGGGCGCCGGAGCCGGGGGTGTTGTGATCGAACGGCGACATGACGGTCTGGGTATCGGCCGGCGAGGCCCAGGGATCGACCGGGATCGGGTATTCCGGAACGGATCCGCCACCCGGGCCGGAAAGCTGGCGGGTGCCGCAAACCGGGCAAACGCGGGTCTTGTCGTCGTTATGTGCGGCGCATTTGGGGCAGATCCACATACGACGGCTTCCTCAGCTATGGCCTCGGCGGCTCCGGCGCTCCATTGTCGTTCCGGCCGGCCGGCGTTGTTCTTGCCGGCCTACTGTCCAGTTGCCCGGTCCACCCCCGCCCGTTGGGTGGGGCCTATTCAACCAGCAGCCTCCGACAATTCCGCGCCGGCATCCACAGTCGGTGGGGGCGGCCCTGAGCGGCGGGACTAGCCTCGGGGCATGCTGATCGCGACTGAGCGGCTGGTGCTGCGGCGCTTTCGGCCGGCCGACGCGGAGACCCTCGCCGGTTACCGGTCGGATCCGGAGGTGGCGCGCTACCAGTCGTGGGATGCGCCGTTCCCGCTGCTGCGGGCCGAGAACGCGGTCGCCAACTTCATCGCGTCCGACCCCGGCCGGGCGGGCTGGTTCCAGTACGCCATCGAGCACGCCGGCGAGAAGGCGCTGATCGGGGACGTGGCCGTGCACCTGCATGACAACCTCAAGCAGGCCGAGGTCGGGTTCACGTTGGCCCGCGCGTACCAGAAAAAGGGTTTTGCCACGGAGGCGGTCGGTGCCGTGCTGGATCGGCTGTTCCGGGTGCAGGGGCTGCACAAGGTGACCGGGGAGTGCGACGCCCGCAACGCCGGGTCGGCCGGGCTGATGGAGCGGCTCGGGTTCACCCGGGAGGGGCACCTGCGCCAGCAGACCTGGATCAAGGGCGAGTGGACCGACGACCTGATCTATGGCCTGCTGGCGCAGGAGTGGCTTTTACGCTGAGTGCCGCAGCCAGACCGCGCCCAGCGGGGGCACCCGCAGCGAGACCGAGAAGTCGAGCCCGTGCCACGGGAGCGGGTCGGCCTCCACCGAGCCCAGGTTGCCGACGCCCGAGCCGCCGTAGAGCTCGCTGTCGGTGTTGATCACCTCGGCCCAGTGGCCGGGGCGGGGAAGGCCGATGCGGTAGTCCTCCTGCGGTACGGCCGCGAAGTTGACCACGCAGACCAGCGGGTCGCCGTTGGGCGCGAAGCGGATGAACGAGAACGTGTTGTGCTGCGAGTCCTCGCTGGTGATCCACCGGAAGCCGCTCGGCGACGTGTCCTGGGTCCAGAGGGCCGGAGTTTCGCGGTAGACGCGGTTGAGGTCCTTCACCAGGGCGTGGATGCCGGCGAACATCGGGTTCTCGAGCAGACCCCAGTCGAGGCCGCGCTCCTCGCTCCACTCCCGCATGTCGCCCAGCTCGCCGCCCATGAACAGCAGCTGCTTGCCGGTGAAGGCCCACATGAAGCCGAGCAGCGCCCGGGTGTTGGCGAGCTTCTGCCAGTCGTCGCCGGGCATCTTGCCGGTCAGTGAGCCCTTGCCGTGCACGACCTCGTCGTGGCTGATCGGCAGGATGTAGTTCTCGCTCCACGCGTACACGGTGGCGAAGGTCATCTGGTGGTGGTGCCACTGCCGATAGATCGGCTCCTTCTCCATGTACGAGAGGGTGTCGTTCATCCAGCCCATGTTCCATTTGAAGCCGAACCCGAGACCGCCCAGGTGGGTGGGGCGGGTGACGCCGGGCCACGCGGTCGACTCCTCGGCCACCGTGATCACGCCGGGGTTGTTCTTGTAGACGGTCGCGTTCATCTCCTGCAGGAAGCTGATCGCGTCGAGGTTTTCCCGCCCGCCGTACTGGTTGGGGGTCCACTCGCCGTCCTTGCGCGAGTAGTCCAGGTAGAGCATCGAGGCGACCGCGTCGACGCGCAGGCCGTCGGCGTGGAACTCCTCGCACCAGTAGAGCGCGTTGGCGACCAGGAAGTTGCGGACCTCCTTGCGCCCGAAGTCGAAGACGTATGTTCCCCAGTCGGGGTGCTCGCCGCGCCGCCAGTCGCCGTGCTCGTAGAGCGGGGTGCCGTCGAACCGGGCCAGGGCCCACTCGTCCTTGGGGAAGTGGGCGGGCACCCAGTCGAGGATCACGCCGATGCCGGCCTGGTGCAGCTTGTCGACCAGATAGCGGAATTCGTCGGGGTTGCCGAACCGCGACGTCGGGGCGAAATATCCGGTGACCTGATAGCCCCACGAGCCGCCGAACGGGTGCTCCATGACCGGCATCAGCTCGACGTGGGTGAACCCGGCGTCGACGACGTAGTCGACCAGCTCGGTGGCCAGTTCCACGTAGGACAGTCCCGGCCGCCAGGAGCCGAGGTGGACCTCGTAGGCGCTCATCGGCTCCTGGTGCCACGCCTTGGACGCGCGCGACCGCATCCAGTCCGCGTCCGACCACTCGTGCGACGACTCGAAGACCACCGACGCGGTGGCCGGCGGCACCTCGGTGTGCTGGGCCAGCGGGTCGGCGTGCTCGCGCCACACCCCGTCGCGCCCGAGGATCTTGTACTTGTACCGGGTGCCCACGTGAGCGTTCGGGATGTACAGCTCCCAGACGCCACTGCTGCCGAGCGACCGCATCGGCCACCCGTCGTACGGGCCCCAGCCGGCGAAATCGCCGACCACCTGAACCCCCTGGGCGCTCGGCGCCCAGACCGCGAACCCGACGCCGGTGCCGCGGGGCTGCGCCCCGAGCACCTTCCACAGCTTCTCGTGCCGGCCCTCACCGATCAGGTGCAGGTCGAGCTCGCCCAGGGTGGGCAGATGACGGTACGGGTCGTCGCACTCGACACCGTCGATGTCGAGCCGGTAGTCGAGCACCGTGCCGGGCAGTTCGGCGGCGAAGACGCCGTCCGGGTGCACCTTGACCATCGCGACCCGCTCGCCGTCCGCGACCACCGACACCGACTTGGCGCCCTTGCGCATGGTGCGGATCACCGTGTGGTCGCCGCTCGGGTGCGCACCGAGGACGGCGTGCGGGTCGTGCGTGTCGCCGGCGACGACGCTGTTGAGGGCGCGCTGGTCAGCGGCCAAAGCGGAGGTCACGAAAGGCTCCTTAAGGGGTTCAGCCGACGAGCCGGGCGACGGAGCGCAGCGGGATGCGCAGCCACCCAGGCCGGTGCCGGGACTCGTACGCGGCCTCGTAGACCGCCTTGTCGAGCTCGTAGGCCGCCAGCAGGTCGGCCTGCTCGCGCGGGTCGAAGCCGGCCGCCTTGGCGTATCCGTCGCAGAACGCCGCCCGGTTGCGGTCGACCCACTCGCGGGCCCGGGCGGCCAGGTGCTCGTCGTCGGACTGGTCGACCAGCAGCTGGTAGGCCGCGTATTCGTAGCTGCGCAGCACGCCCGCGATGTCACGCAGCGGGGAGTCGGGCATGCGGCGCTCGTCGAGCGGCGCGCCCGGCTCGCCCTCGAAGTCGATCAGCAGCCAGGCGCCGGGAGTGCGCAGCACCTGGCCGAGATGGAGATCGCCGTGGACACGCTGGACGGTCACCTCGCGGCCGGTCAGGTTGCGGAACTGCTGCTCGATGCGGGGGACGTACTGCTGGAGCTCGCTGACCGCGTTGGCCGCCGAGCGCAGCCGGGCCAGCACCGCGTCGACCGGGAACGGCGCCGGGCCCGAGCCCAGCGCGGCGGCCAGGTCGGCGTGCACCGAGGCGACCGCCTCGCCCAGCCGGTACGACTCGCTCTGGAAGTCGCCGCCCACCTGGTCGGCCCGCATCTCGGCGTCGGCGAACAGATCGCGGGCGCTCGCGGTGGCCATCGCCCAGCCCTCGGCCGAGTTGGACGCGTACGCCGTGACCATGCCGAGCGGGCACGGCTCGCCGCTCTCGGTCGTCTCGAACGAGCCGAGCAGCTTCGCCACGTGCGGATTGCCGGCCCGCCCGAGCACCCGGTTGAGCTCGATGTCGGGGTTGATGCCGGCGGCGACCCGGCGGAAGACCTTGAGGATGGCCTCCTGCTCGAAGATCACGCTGGTGTTGCTCTGCTCGGCGTCGAACACCCGCGGGGACGAGTCGACCGGGAACGTCGCGCCCGGTTCGGGCTGGAACACCACGTCACCGGCCGTGCCGCCGGACGCGATCAGCTCGAGCAGCCGCCGGGCGGCCCGCGGGTCGTAGAGCGCGTCGTAGCCGGTGCGGTTGCCGTCGGTGCCGATCGTGGCGACCGTGCTGTATTCGACGATCGGCCCCGAGTCCCAGGCCACCACCACCTGGTAGCGCTCGGAGCTGCCGTCGGTGTACTCGACGTCGATCAGGACCAGGTCGAGGTTGTCGGCGAGCGCCGTCGACGACGCCTGCTTGACCGATGCCAGGGTGCGGCCGCGCCCGGCGTACCACCTCTGCGCGGGGAGCCACTCGGCGAAAGGCAGCGTCATTGCTTCTCCTCGGAACCGCACAGTTGGAACCAGTAGAAGCCGTGGCCCGGCAGAGTCAGAAGGTAGGGCAACTGGCCGATCCGCGGGAAGTTCACGTGCCCGGTCAGCTCGACCGGCGTGTACCCGTTCCAGTGCTGCAGGTTGAGTTCGATGGGTTGCGGGAACCGCGACAGGTTGTTGACGCAGAGGACCACGTCGTCGCCGTCCTCGCGCAGGAAGGCCAGCACCGACGGGTTGGACCCGCCGAGCTCGCGGAAGGTGCCGACGGCGAACGCCTCGTGGCGGCGGCGTACGGCCAGCATCGTACGCGTCCAGTTCAGCAGCGACGTCGAGCTGTCCCGCTGGGCCTCCACGTTGACCGACTGGTAGCCGTACACCGGGTCCTGGTTGGCCGGCAGGAAGAGCCGGCCCGGGTGCGCGGTGGAGAAGCCGGCGTTGCGGTCGGGCGTCCACTGCATCGGGGTGCGTACGCCGTCGCGGTCGCCCAGCCAGATGTTGTCACCCATGCCGATCTCGTCGCCGTAGTAGAGCACCGGCGAACCGGGCAGCGACAGCAGCAGGGCGGTGAACAACTCGATCTGGTTGCGGTCGTTCTCCAGCAGCGGGGCCAGGCGCCGGCGGATGCCGACGTTGGCTTTCATCCGCGGGTCCTTGGCGTACTCGGTGAACATGTAGTCGCGCTCTTCGTCGGTCACCATCTCGAGCGTCAGCTCGTCGTGGTTGCGCAGGAAGATGCCCCACTGGCAGTTGTCCGGGATGGCCGGCGTCTGCGCCATGATCTCCGAGATCGGGAAACGCGACTCCCGCCGGACCGCCATGAAGATGCGCGGCATCAACGGGAAGTGGAATGCCATGTGGCACTCGTCGCCACCGCTGCGCGGGTCGCCGAAGTATTCCACCACGTCGGCCGGCCACTGGTTGGCCTCGGCCAGCAGCACCCGTCCGGGGTACTCGTCGTCGATCACCTTGCGGCAGTGCTTCAGGAAGGCGTGGGTCTCGGCCAGGTTTTCCCCGTTGGTGCCCTCGCGCTCGTAGAGGTAGGGCACCGCGTCCAGCCGGAAGCCGTCGATGCCCAGGTCGAGCCAGAAGCGCAGGACGTCGATCATCGCTTCCTGCACGGCCGGGTTGTCGTAGTTGAGGTCGGGCTGGTGGGAGAAGAAGCGGTGCCAGAAGAACTGCCGGCGCACCGGGTCGAACGTCCAGTTCGACTCCTCGGTGTCGACGAAGATGACCCGAGCGTCCTGGTATTTGTCGCTGGTGTCGCTCCATACGTAGAAATCGCCGTACGGGCCCTCGGGGTCACGGCGTGACTCCTGGAACCACGCGTGCTGGTCACTCGTGTGGTTCATCACCAGGTCGGTGATCACCCGGATGCCGCGCTTGTGGGCGGCGTCGAGCAGGGCCACGAAGTCTTCCACCGTGCCGAACTCGGGCAGCACCCGGTAGAAGTCACTGATGTCGTAGCCGCCGTCGCGCAGCGGCGACTGGTAGAACGGCGGCAGCCAGAGGCAGTCGATGCCCAGCCACTGCAGGTAGTCGAGCCGCTCGATCAGGCCGCGCAGGTCGCCGGAGCCGTCGGAGCTGGAGTCGTAGAACGCCCGGACCAGGACCTCGTAGAAGACCGCACGCTGAAACCACGTGCGGTCGGCGGGCAGCGAGCGTGCATGGCCGAAGTCTTCCGCGGTGGGATGCTCCACCACGCCGTCCTCGACGTGGCTGCCCTCGGCCGGATCGAACTCGCTGTCGAGATCAGTCATCAGGTCCCCACCTACCCACCCGCAGGTAAACGAATCAATTGCGCGGTTGCACAACGAAGATGTGGGCCGGTTCGACATAAGGATCGATCCGGACCGCGTTGTGCTGGCCCCACTCGTATGTCGCCCCGGAGACCTGGTCGATGGCCGTGAACCGGTCGTGCCAGTCCATCCCCAGGGCCGGCATGTCCAGCACCGTGTTGCCCCACTGCACGTTGCCGGAGTCGAACGTGACCACCACCAGCACCGTATTGCCGGTCTCCTCGTCGCGCTTGGAGAAGCAGAGCAGTGCGCCGTTGTCGACCTCGTGGAACTTCAGGTTGCGCAGCCAGTGCAGAGCCGGGTTCTGCTCGCGCGTCCGGTTGAGCATCGTGATGTAGGGCGCCAGCGATCGGCCGTTGCGCTCGGCGCCGGCCCAGTCGCGCGGCCTCAGCTCGAACTTCTCGTTGTCGATGTATTCCTCGGCGCCCGGACGCGGGACGTGCTCGAACAGCTCGAAGCCCGCGTACATGCCCCAGGACGGCGAGAGCATCGCGGCCAGCACCGCCCGGATCTTGAACATCGGCGGGCCGCCGAGCTGCAGCGACTCGTGCAGGATGTCGGGGGTGTTGGGCCAGAAGTTGGGGCGCATCCAGTCGATCGAGGCGAGCAGCTGGTCCATGTATTCGCGCATCTCCCAGGCCGAGGTGCGCCACGTGAAGTACGTGTACGACTGGCTGAAGCCGATCTTGCCGAGACCGTTCATCATGGCCGGCCGGGTGAACGCCTCGGCCAGGAACAGGACGTCCGGGTCCTCGTCCTTGACCTTGGCGATCAGCCACTGCCAGAAGTTGAGCGCCTTGGTGTGCGGGTTGTCGACGCGGAAGATCTTGACGCCCTGGGCGACCCAGTGCCGGACGATGCGCAGCACTTCCTCGCGCAGGCCCTTGTAATCGTTGTCCCAGTTGAGCGGGTAGATGTCCTGGTATTTCTTGGGCGGGTTCTCCGCGTAGGCGATGGTGCCGTCGGCCCGCGTGGTGAAGAACTCGGGGTGGGACCTGGTCCACGGGTGGTCGGGCGCCGCCTGCAGGGCGAGGTCCATCGCGACCTCGAGCCCGTGCTCCTGCGCCACCCCGATGAACGCGCGGAAGTCCTCCAGCGTCCCCAGCTGGGGGTGGATCGCGTCGTGGCCGCCCTCGTCCGAGCCGATCGCCCACGGCGAGCCGACGTCCTCCGGGCGGGCCACCAGCGTGTTGTTGCGGCCCTTGCGGTTGACCTTGCCGATCGGGTGGATCGGCGGCAGATAGAGCACGTCGAAGCCCATCGCGGCGACGGCCGGGATGCGCTCGGCCGCGGTCGCGAACGTGCCGTGCTTGATCGGGGTCGCGTCCGGACCGACCTCGGCGCCCTCCGAGCGGGGGAAGAACTCGTACCACGACGAGTAGAGCGCGCGCTGGCGATCGACCCAGATCGCGTACGACCGGGTGGTCGTCACCAGGTGGCGGACCGGGTTGTCCCAGAGCAGTTCCTCCAGGTCGAGCGCGGGGGACACCCGGGCGAACAGCGACCGCTGCCCGTCGCGCAGGGCGGCCGCGGCGTCGCGCACCCGCTCCTCGGAGTCGCTCGGGACGATCTTGGCGGCCACGTCGAGCACATCGGCGCCCTCGTCGAGGTCGTTGTGCAGGTCCTCGACGCCCTGCCCGGCGCCGATCTTCTTCACCACGGCGTCGCGCCACGTGCGGTAGGGGTCGTCGAACGCCTCCACCGTGAACGTCCACCGGCCGACCCGGCTGGGCCGGATCACGCCGTGCCACTGGTCGAGGCCGGGCTCGCCGGGCAGCATCCGGGTGAACGGCTCGACCTCGCCGTCGGGGCCACGCCAGACCACGTTCACGCCGAGGGCGTTGTGGCCTTCGCGATAGGACACCGCGGCGACCGGCACGAGTTCTCCGACAACTGCCTTGGCCGGGTAACGGCCGCAGGACACCGAGGGCGTCACGTCCTCGATGGGGAAACGACCGGTCATGATCTCCACCGTAGTCAGAAGGGCGCGAGCGGGATCGGCGAAAGGTGAGACGCCGTCAAGTCATTCTTCTCCGCAGTGGAGGCGACGCAAACGACGCTCGGCCGACGCGTTCAACCTACCGGAGCGCGCCCGGCCCGCCTCATCCGCACCGTGCCTCGGCGCCGCCGACGAATTCCGCTGATTCCGCCCCGCGCAGCACCCGTTCATGCTTGCCCGGTTCGATCATCGGGATGTTACCGGCCGGCAAAATGACGTTTCCCGATCGGTGCCCGCGCACCACCGCCGTCTCGCCGTAGAGGGCCACGTCGGCGAACGCCGATCGCAGCGTCGCCACCTGAACCCGCGTCCAGGCAAGCGGCGGCACCTCGGTCACATTCATCAGGTACAGGCCGTCCGGCGCGAGCGCCCGGGCCGCCGAGACGCAAAACCTTTTTCCGTACGCGCGGGGGCTGCCACAAACGCAACAGCCGCCCCAGGAGTCGCGGGTAGCCGAACTCCAGACGCTCCGGATCGTCGAGGTCGACATATGACTGCGGGACGCCGTCGACCGGCAGCGTCCATCCGCGCGGCCGGGCCGGATCGGGTAGCAGTTCGGTCTCGCCGAAGGGCGTGCGCACGCTCCGGGGAGCGCGTCGGTTGCCAGGCGGTCCCACTCCGGTGACCCTCCTCAGAACCACCGCCCGACCCGCCGACCAGACCCTCGACGCGGCACCGACCGGATGCCGCGCCCGAACGGTCAGGAGCACAACGTGGCGGGTCCCTCTGGTGAGCTTTCCCCGGTGATCGCGGCAAGCACCCACTGGCTCGCGCGCGCCTACCCGGCGGGCAGCCCGGACTCCATCGCTCACACGCTGTCCGAGCTGCAGGCCCGGCAGGCGATCACGGTCGCGGCGTGGCTGCGCTACCCGACCGAGATGGACGCGGCCCTGGTCGCGATCGCCGGCCCGGGCGGCTCGGCCGTCCTCGACTGGCGCGCCGGCAGCGAGCCGGACGACGAGGACCTGGAGTCCGAGGGCTGGCGCACCTGGGTGGACGAGGTCGTGGTCTCGTGGGCCGCCTGCCTGCTGGGCGACCCGCTGCTGGCCCGCCGCGGCGTCGACGCGGTCCTCGCGGCCGTCCCGCTCGACTCCTCGCGGCCGAGCCCGTACCCGCGCACCCCGGGCGACCTGCCCCACGAGTTCCGGCGGCTGCTGGCGCCCGACGAGCGCGACCGCCAGGCCGCGGTGCTGCTGCGCCACCCGGACCTGCTCGAGCCGATCGCCGAGCTGCACCGCGACACCCTGCTCTACCTGCTGGACGCCGAGCAGAGCGAGCCGGCCCTGCCCGCCTGACGACGCGTACGGAAAAGGCCGCCGCCCATTTCGATGGGCGGCGGCCTTCGTCCGCTCTTAAGCCGTCAAACTCGTTGGCTTCGGCTGTCGGCTCCTTGTCTTCGGCTGTCGGCTCGTTGTCTTCAGCTGTCGGCGAGGCGGGCGGGGAAGCCGCCGGTGGCGATCGGGCCCCAGCGGTCGATCGTGATGCGGATCAGGGACTTGCCCTGGTCCTTCATCGCGTGGCGGTATTCGTCCCAGTCCGGGTGCTCGCCCGAGATGACCCGGAAGTATTCGACCAGGGGCTCCAGGGCCTCGGGCAGGTCGAGCACCTCCGCCGTGCCGTCGACCTGCACCCACGCCCCGCCGAAGTCGTCGGAGAGGATCAGCGCCGAGACCTGCGGGTCGCGGCGGATGTTGGTCGCCTTGACCCGATCCGGGTAGGTGGAGATGACGACGCGGCCCTCGGTGTCGACACCGCAGGTGTTGGGTGACGACTGGGGGCGGCCGTCCTTGCGGGTGGTCATCAGGATCGCGTGATGACGCGGGCGGATGAACTCGAGCAGCTGCTCGCGCTCGACCTTGGTGTTGGTCGCGATGGTGCGGGGCACTTCTTCTCCTCGGCTCAGTTCTGCTCAGCTCAGCTTTGTGCGTGCGCCTGGCGTGCGCGTCTCAGGCTTGTGCGTGCGCCTCTCAGCTTTGTGCGTGCGCCTGGGCGTGCGCGTCGACCGGGATCACGCCCGGTCCTCCCGACTGCTCGGCGGTCACCGCGGCGCCGATGATGCCGGCGTTGTTGAGCAGCGTCGCCGGGACCATCGGGGTGCGGATGTCGATCAGCGGGAAGAAGCGGTCCGACTTCTTGCTCACGCCGCCGCCGATGATGAACAGCCGGGGCGAGAGCAGCCCCTCGACGTGGCGCAGGTAGTCCTGCACCCGGCCGGCCCACTTCTCCCAGCTCATGTCGTCGGCCTCGCGGGCCCGGTCGGACGCGCGGACCTCGGCGTCCTTCCCGTCGATCTCGATGTGGCCGAACTCCGTGTTCGGAATCAGCTTGCCGTCGAGGAACAGCGCGCTGCCGATGCCGGTGCCGAAGGTCAGCATCATGATCAGGCCGGACTGGTCGCGGCCGGCCCCGAACGCCACCTCGGCCACTCCGGCCGCGTCGGCGTCGTTGAGCACCGAGACCGGCCGGCCGAGCCGGTCGCTGAACAGCTGGGCCGCGGGGGCGTCGAGCCACGACTTGTCGACGTTCGCCGCCGTACGCGTGACGCCGTCGACGACCACACCGGGGAAGGTGATGCCGACCCGGTCGAACCCGCTGAACTGCGCCGCGACCTCACCCACCGCCTCGACCACGCTGGTCACGTCCGACGGCTGCGGTGTCACGACGCGGTAGCGCTCGGCTAGGAACTCGCCGCGCACCGTGTCGACCGGTGCGCCCTTGACCCCGGAGCCGCCGATGTCGATGCCGAGAATGGCCATCCTGTGTCCCGTCTCCAGTTCGAAGATGTTTCTCGCTGTCTACCACGGGGCACCGACATCACACGGCCGGCGGTCCACCCGTTTCGGTTTCTCTTACCCTCATCGTGGGGGGTAAGACTCATACTTTCGGCTAGGCAAGGCTCGGCTAATCGGATAACCTCAACGCTGAACGGTCGCCGCACGCGGGCACGGCTCTCTGCCCGCCCATGGAGGACCACAGCGATGACCCTGCTCCATGCCGAGACATCAACCGACAGCGCCACCGAGCTGCTCAACTCGCTGGCCGCCGACCCGGCCCGGCCCGGCCTGCGTGACCGGACCATCGAAGCCTGGCTTCCCCTGGCCCGGCACCTGGCCCACCGCTACTCCGGCCGCGGCGAACCCACCGACGACCTGATCCAGACCGCCACCGTCGGCCTGATCAAGGCGGTCGACAAGTTCGACCCCACCCGCGGCGTCGACTTCGCCGGCTACGCCATCCCCACCATCATCGGCGAGATCAAGCGCCACTTCCGCGACCGCACCTGGTCCGTACGCGTCCCCCGCCGCCTGCAGGAACTGCGCCTGGCCATCACCGAGGCCAACGCCACCCTCACCCACAGCCTCGGCCGCTCCCCGACCGTGCCCGACATCGCCACCCACCTCGGCGTCACCGAGGAAGAAATCCTCGAAGGCCTCGAAGGCGCCCGCGCCTACAACGCCACCTCGCTGTCCACCCCGATCTCCGCCGACGGCTCCACCGAACTCGGCGACACCCTCGGCGGCGAAGACACCGAATACGAGCTGGCCGAAACCCGCGTCGCGCTCGGCCCCGCCCTGGCCACCCTCGACGAACGCGAACAGCGCATCCTCACGCTGCGCTTCTACGGCAACCTGACCCAGTCGCAGATCGCCGACCAGATCGGCATCTCCCAGATGCACGTCTCCCGCCTCCTCACCAAAGCCCTCGCCAAACTGCGCACCCAGCTCGCGACCGACACGCTGTGAGCGGCCCGGACAGAAACTGCGGGGCCCCGGATTCCGGGGCCCCGCAGTTTCGGTCGTGGCGGCTACTGGG
>DASWRZ010000128.1:0-5490 GCA_036402935.1 Actinoplanes sp. | reverse complement strand
AAGGGAGGTGACGGTGTGCACCGCTCCGGGTTCTACGGCAGCGACCGCGTCGTGCGGCACGCGGGCGCGCGGCGGGAACACGACGGGCGGCGCGGGCTTGGTGGCGTCGACGATCACCGCCGAGGAGCGACGCGGCGTTCGGCCGCCCTCGGCGTCGTAGCTCCAGTTCGTCGGCAACAGGCCGCCCGGCCCGTTCCACTTCGGGATGATCTGCAGGTCCTCGGCAGCGTCGAACCGGGTGCCGATCGCCCAGGACACCTCGCGCTCGTCGTAGACGTCGATGTCGTCGTCCACGACGATCACCGCCCGCAGGTTTTCCGGCTCGGTGTTGAACGCCGCGAACGCCGCCCGGGTCGGGTCACTGTCGAGCTCCTTGCGGATTGACAGGTAGCAGTGCATCCGGGCGTGCAGCGGGATGTTGACCGCACGCAGGCCGGGCACCTTCCGCCGCACCGCTTCATCGATGCTGGCGATGCGCGGCAAGGCACCCATCAACCGGTGCTCACGGCCGGATGCCTGGATGTCCTGGAAGATGGCGCCGCGCCGCATCGTGATCGCCGACACCTCGATCACCGGCTTCGGTCCGCCGCCGACATAGTGGCCGGGCCACTCGGCGAATGGGCCCTCCTCGACCTGCTCGTCGGGCAGGATGTGGCCTTCGATCACCACCTCCGCCCGGGCCGGGACGAGCAGGTCCGACGTCACCGCCCGCACGACCTCCACCGGCTCGCCGAGGAAGGCCCCGGCGGCGTCGTACTCGCCGCCGATGCCCGGAACCCGGGACACCGCCCCCATCAGGAAGGCGGGGTGATGGCCGACGGCGATCGCGATTGGCGTCGGTTCACCCCGCTCGGCGTGGCGCCGGTAAATCGTCCCGCCGTCGTGTGAGCCGAAGAACCACACGCCCATCCGCTTGCCGTCGTAGATGTGGTGCCGGTAGATCCCGGCGTTGAGCCGGCCGGACTCCGGGTCTCGCATGACCGCGACCCCGGCGGTGAGGAAGGGGCCACCGTCAAGCTCGTTGTGTACCGGAATCGGCAGCCGCCCCAGGTCGGCGTCGGCGCCCCGCCAGACCACCTCTTGCACCGGCGCCCGATCGGCGGCCACCTCGATCGGGGCGTGGGCCTCGCGGCCTTGACCGGCCGTCGACGACCGGGTCAGGGCCTCGACCGGGACGTCGAGAGCGAGCGCCATCCGGTCGTAGGTCGCGACGAGGTTGCTCAGGCAAGGCAGCTCCGCCTCCGCGACGTCGGTGAACAGCAGTGCCGGGTATTCGTCGCGCTTGTCGTACCACGCGCCGTACGCGGTGATGCCGAACCGCCGGTCGACGGTCGTGGCCACCCGCTTGAGACTGCCCGGGTCGTGCTTCACAACGTCCGCGAGGAACGTCCGGAGGTCCTTCGCCATAGCTGCGCCCTTCCTTCCACCTGCTCGACCGTCGCGCCCACCGGAAGTCGATCTTCCGCTGCGACACGTTCACAGTCTTGCATGTGCCGCGGTTGGGTCGGCACGTCCGGTTGCGGCACCATCCACTTCGGCCAGACGGGCCCGGCTGTTGCCTCACAGGCGGAGCTGCCTGGCTGAGGGTGGGCGGCGGGCGCACCGTCGAAGGGACGTCGTCGAGGTCGGCGTGCTCCTCACCAATCGGGCCGACTGCGTGGACATGAACGACGAATAGGCGACCTGGTTCCCCTGCTCGCCGCCAACACGCTCCATCGAAGCAGGGAAAGCTCAACCCTGCACCAGTAGGACCTACTACGACGACACGACAATGACCGGCGTCACTAACGTGTCAGCTTCCCGCGTGGCGCGCGGCCGTACCCGCAGTGCGCTGACAGGCTCTCGTACGCCCCTGCGATGATCCGGAGTTGCTGGGCGGCTCAGTCCGCTCGCCGGCTGTCATGAGGGTCCTCGAGACGGTGAGGAGAGGGCGTGTCTTTGCGTTCTACATGCATCAGCGACGCCCAATGGGTGCCGGCTCACCTGCTGTGGCGTTACCACCACCAGCACCAGCGCTTGCGCACCTCCGACGCCGCGATCGTGCTGGGCAGTCACGAGACGACCGTCTCGTCATCGACATGCTCGTCGGCGACGTGCACCGCATCCTGCGCTATCCGGCGCAAGGATTCGCTATCGCTTAGCCGGTCCCGTCGGACCTCCTAGACGCCTTTACCGATCCGCGGGAAGCCGGCCACAGCGACCTTTGCCCACCAGGAGTTTTGATGAACGCCTCGAGCCACTCGCACACGTCGGTACGGCCCGGACCCGCGTACTCGTTCAACAACGACGACCGCGCGGCGGCCGACCGGCATAGGTTCCTCGCCGAGATTTTCGACGCAGAGAGCGCGACCCGGCTTGCCGGGCTCGGTGATCTGACTGGCAGCCGTTGCCTGGAACTCGGCGCGGGCGGCGGGAGCATAGCTCGCTGGATGGTAGGTCAGACCGGACCCACCGGTCGGGTATTGGCAACGGACCTGAATCCCCGCCACATTGCCACCGACGAAGGGTACGAGGTCCTCACCCACGATCTTGTCGCCGAGCCGGTGCCCGAGGGTCCCTGGGACATCATCCACGCCCGGCTTGTCCTGATGCACATCCCCGAACGGCATGACATCCTGCCGCGGCTCGCGGCGGCGCTGGCCCCGGGTGGCGCACTCGTGATCGAAGACTTCCATACCGCTCTCACCGACCTGGTCCTCGCCGCTCCCGACGCCGAGTCCGAGTCCCTGTTCAACTCCTTCCAGGCCGTCATGGTCAAGGAGATACTCCAAGCAAACGGCACGGACCCGGCTTGGGGACCGAAGATTCACGAAGCCATGCTCGACGCCGGACTGGTCGACGTGAACACGACCATCTCCGCGCGCTCCTGGCCGGGCGGGACGGCTGGTGCGCTGCTCTCGGGAGCGAACATCCGGCAGGTCCACGGACGGCTCCTGGCGACAGGATTCACCGAGGCCCAACTGGACGACCTCCACCGGCTGATCGCCGATCCGCGGCTGGTAGTCCGCGGCAACCTCATGTACTCCACCGTTGGTCGCCGCGCCACGCGGTGACGTGAGCACGAGCCGACTAAGCGGGGACGTCCGCGCCCGCTTTCACGTCCCTCAACGGCGGGCGCGGTCGTTGGCGGTCACGGCCTGGTGGGCGGCAACGAGCAGATGCTGGACCAGATGGTCGCCCAGGTCCGCGCGGACGGCGGCCGGTTGGCCGGGCCGGGCAGTTTCCTGTCCGAGTTGTGCAAGGCGGTCCTGGAGCGGGGTTTGCAGGCCGAGCTCGGTCAGCATTTGGGTTATGACAAGCACGACCCGGCCGGGAAAGGCTCCGGCAAATCGCGGAACGGCACGACGCCGAAGACGATGCAGACCGAGATCGGTCCGGTCGAGTTGGACGTCCCGCGGGATCGGGCGGGCACGTTCACGCCGATGCTGGTGCCCAAGGGCGAACGCCGGCTCGGTGGCCTCTCGGACGTGATCATCAGCCTGTATGCGGGCGGGATGACCGTGCGCGGCGACGTAAACGTCATCGAGTGGCCGTGACGACCATTCCGTCATCTCGGCCACGACTTTGTCGGTGATCCGCGAGATGGTTTCCTTGGATATCGACGCGTCATAGATTTCCGCGAAATGCGCCGAAATCTCGCCGGTGGTCAATCCTTTCGCGTATAGCGACAGCACCATTTCGTCGACCTCGCCGAGCCGGCGTTTGCCGTTTCTTGACAATCTTCGGCTCGAATGTCCCTGCACGGTCGCGGGGGACGTCAATCTCGACTTCACTGTCTGGCATTGCCGCCAGCGGCCGTCCCCGCCTCCGGTTGGCGCCAATCCTGCGGTTCCCGCTAGCCGGTAGGCGAGTCGACCGCTGCTCTTGCCGCGCCGGATTGTCACCACCGTCGAAGCCGTAGCCGGCATGCGAGGAACCAAGCGGGCTACGGCGTTGCGCTCGACACCGGTACGGATCGTGGCGGGACCCGGCCGCGTTGGGTCGCGCGGCGCTCGTCACACACGCGGCCTATACAGTGCGCCGCCGGACGGCGATGATGGGTAGCCATGGTGATGTCGAAGGGGCGCGGGTGGGACATCGCCATCGACGTATTCGGTGTGTCCGCCTTGACCGTTGGCACGGCGACGGGCTGCCGATGACCACAGTGACCGATGGCGGCATCAGCCGGCGGCGGATCGTGATGGGCGTCGCCTTGGGCGTGGCGGAGATCGCGGCGGTGACCGGCCTGATCTCCGCGCTGAAGCAGGTCGTTCCCGTAAGTGCCCTGACCGGGCTGTACATGCTGGCGATCCTGCCGATCGCGGTCTGGTGGAGTTTCGGACTGGCCTTGATGGTTGCCGTGGCATCGGCGCTCACGTTCGATCTCTTCTTCACGCCGCCGCTGTTCTCTCTCAGAATCACGGAACCCGACACCGTGGCGAACCTCGTGATCTTCAGTGTGACGGCGTACGTGGCTGCGTTTGTGGTGAGCGCCCTGGCCCGGCGTGCACAGCGGCGCGCGCAGGAGGCGGAGTCGCTGGCCCGCGAGATCCGCGTGGCTGAGGAGCAGACCCGCAGGATCGCCGACGAGCAGTCCGCCCTGCGGCGGGTCGCCACGCTGGTTGCTCGAGGGGAGCCGCCGGCGGTCGTGTTCGCCGCGGTCACTGAGGAGGCCGGGCGACTACTTTCCGCAGATCTCACGATCATGAACAGGTACGACCCGGCCGGCGCGGTAACCGTGGTCGGCGCATGGAACGCAACCGGCAATGTCGGTGCCGCTGTGGGTAGCCAGCTGCCCCTGGGCGGCCGCAACGCGACCACGCTCGTCTTTCAGACCCGGCGGCCGACGAGGATCGACCACTTCGGCGAGGGTGTCGGCTCCGCGCCCGCCTCGTTCATCGCGGCGGGAATGCGCTCGTCGGTCGGCGCGCCGATCATTGTCCAGGGCCGCCTGTGGGGCGTCATGATCGGGGCCTCCGCGCGGGACGAGCCGCTGCCTACCGGCACCGAGGTACGTCTTGCCGGTTTCACCGAGCTGGTCGCGACCGCGATCGCCAACGCCGAGGCACAGGCGGCGTTGACCGCGTCGCGGGCGCGGATCGTGGCCACCGCTGACACGACCCGCCGCCGAATCGAGCGCGATCTCCACGACGGAGCCCAGCAACGCCTGGTCTCGCTGGTGCTGGAGCTCAAGGTAGTGCAGGCCACGGTGCCACCCGAGGCCGGCGAGCTGGCGGCAAAGCTGGACCAGATGGGCGCCGAGCTGCGCGGCGTGTTGGACGAGCTGCGCGAGATCGCCCGCGGGATTCACCCGGCGATCCTCGCGGAGGGCGGACTACGCCCAGCGCTCAAGGCACTCGCCAGCCGCTCGGGCGTGCCGGTCGAGCTGGATGTGCAGGTCGAGCAACGCCTGCGCGAGCAGATCGAGGTCGCCGGGTTTTACACGGTCTCCGAGGCGCTGACCAACGCGGCCAAGCACTCGCACGCCTCGCTCGTCCAGGTGCGTGCCGA